>NZ_BQXI01000001.1:0-353306 GCF_030158955.1 Acidovorax sp. SUPP1855
GCTACAAGCTCAGCGTGAGCGTGGACCTCAAGCACGGCTTCATCCGCCGCCTCGCCACGGGCACGGCCAGCGAGCACGACGGGCACCACTTCGATGAGGTGCTGGACATGCACAACACCGGGCGGGCAGTGCATGCGGACAAAGCCTACCCGAGCCGCCAAAGGTGCCAGATGCTGAAAGTGCTGGGATTCGTGGATGCGATGCAGCGCCGTGCGCAGGCGGGCCGACCACAGAGCGAATGCCAGAAGGGGCGCAACCAGCGCATCGCAAAGAAACGAGCCAAGGTGGAGCACGTGTTCGCCGGTATCCGCCACCTGGGGGGCAAGTTCGTGCGCACCATCGGACAGGCGCGCGCCACGGTGGGGATGACGATGATGGCCGCCTGCTACAACATGAAGCGACTGGCCTGGTTCCTGCATCGGGGCGTGGATGCTTTCTTCAAGCCCGCCACTGGCAAGGCACAAGTGCGCCTGCAAACGGTGAAAGCCTGAGCCACCGGGCCTGCAAGGCCCCTCATGCACCCAGGCGCAGACCGCTGCTGGGCCTCATCACGCTCAAACGGCTACTGGCGCCCACTCCTCCCTATTCGGATTCGTCAAACATGGGGTTGTGAGAGGCTCCCATCAGTAAAGCGTCGAAAGCCGGCTCCCTGCCCAACGTGGCCTTCATGGACCAGCCCACGACCTTACGGGTGCAGAGGTCCAGAAACACGACTAGGTACAGCTTGCCAAGTCCGGATGTAGTGATGTCTGTGACCCAGACCTTGTTGCCAAGTTGAATATATGTTCGCCGGTATCCGCCGCTACTAAAGGGGGGCAACTTCGTGCGCACGATCGGAAAAGCGCGCCACGGTGGGCATGACGATGATTGCCGCCTGCTACAACATGAAGCACTTGGCCTCATTACTGGAGCGGGGCAAGGATTCGTCCTTCAAACCCGACACTTGAAAGGCAAAGGTGGCCCGCAAACGGCGAAAGCGTGAGCCGTCAGGGCGGCTAGGCCCCGATGCAAGTGGCACAGATCATCGGGGACCTTATCGCGGATTCAAAATGGCTGGAGTCTGACCGTCCGTATTCAGATTAGTGCCGCACCTAGAGTTGCGAGATGTCCTCCTCACACAGAGTCCCCACATCAAACTATAACCGCCATTTATCCATTAATTTCTCAGGACTCAAATTATCGTAGCCCTCAAAAGGTTGGTGAATCCAAGGATTAGTGGTTAAAAATTCAACGGAATAATCCGGGGTGAAGCGTGAAATTGCCTTAGTCCAAATTACCGCACTACGTAGCTCTACAATAGGAGCGTATTGATTCTTCAACAATTCTATAACCGCATTCAAGGTATGCCCGGAATCAGCCAAATCATCCACCAAAAGCACTTTACCCGCAATTTCGCCCTTTGGCGTCGTGATAAACCTTGCAATATCCAAGTGCCCCTGAATTGTCCCCGCTTCTGCGCGATATGAACTAGTGGACATGATTGCAAGCGGCTTGCTAAATATCCGACTTAAAATATCCCCAGGACGCAGCCCACCACGGGCTAGACACAAAATCGTATCAAACTCCCAGCCAGACTGGTGAATCTTAAGTGCCAATTTCTCAATCAAACTATGATATTCATCATAGCTCACATATAGATGCTTACCGTCTTCCGTTAACATTAAGTACTCCTGATTCACGCACCAACCTCACACAGTGACTAACTAGTAAATTTCAACTTACCAAGTATGGGTTATGCAATGTAATGGTGTGATCTCGATCAGGACTCGTGGAAATCATAGCAATTGGAACCCCAGTCACCTCCTCAATTCGCTCCAAATACCTTCTCGCATTAGCAGGTAGCTCTTCATATCTTGTCACCCCCACAGTCGATTCAGTCCAGCCGGGAATCGACTCATAAATGGGAGTGCAGCGGGAAATCTCCTCTGCACCCATCGGTAAAATTTCGATGTGCGCTCCATCAAGCTCATACCCTGTGCAAAGCATCAGTTCCGACAACCCATCCAACACGTCCAGCTTCGTGATACAGAGCCCTGTCAATCCATTGACTTGGGCACTTCGCTTCAAAAGTGCTGCATCGAACCAACCACAACGGCGACTACGGCCTGTAGTGACGCCTTTTTCCGCGCCTACCGTACTCATGTGATAACCCGGTGTACCAGGAACCTCCCAATCCAGCTCCGTAGGGAAAGGACCTCCTCCAACCCGCGTGCAATAGGCTTTGGTGATGCCCAAAACATAGTGAAGCAGGTTGGGACCCACGCCAGACCCCGCAGCAGCATTGCCAGCGACACAATTGCTAGATGTCACATAGGGGTAAGTGCCATGGTCTACATCCAGCAAGGTTCCCTGTGCACCCTCAAAAAGCAAATTGGCTCCCGCTACATGGGCAGCATTCAATTCGCTAGATACATCTGCAATCATGGGACCAAGCAGTTTCGCATGTTGCATAGCCTCATCGAAGACTGCATTGAATTGCACTTCTCCGTCAACCAAATAGGGGGCCAACGAATCACCAAAAACAAAAGAGCCGGAGTTTAAAAAAGTCTTGAGAACATGGTTATGCAGTGCCAGCAACTCACGCAGCTTTTCAGCAAAACGGGCTGGATACTTCAGGTCTTGGACACGAAGTGCGCGTCGAGCAATTTTGTCTTCGTAAGCAGGACCAATGCCACGACCTGTTGTTCCTATTTTTTCGGTCCCCTGGTGCTCGCGTGCAGCCTCTCGGGCCACGTCGATGGCTACGTGAAAGGGCAAAATGAGTGGGCAGGCTTCGCTTACTCGAAGGCGCGACCGAACCTCAACCCCAGCTTTTTCCAAGCCTTTTATTTCTTCAAACAACTTGGCAACCGACAGCACGACACCATTGCCGATGTAGCATTTGACGCCCGGCCGCATGATGCCACTCGGAATCAAGTGCAAGGCCGTCTTGACGCCATTGATGACCAAAGTGTGACCTGCATTGTGCCCGCCTTGGAAACGAACAACACCTTGGGCGCTTTCTGTAAGCCAATCAACCAGCTTTCCCTTGCCTTCATCACCCCATTGGGTGCCTACAACGACTACGTTCCGACCTTTGGTTGCTTTCATTTCAAACCCGATTCAATATAGCTAATGCTTCAGATAACTTTCACGATCCAACGGTCGGCAACTTTAGCCAACTCCCGGTCGTAACGAAACTCGTCGAACTCACTCTCATTACCAGGAAAAACGCACACAACGGTCTCGCCGCGGCTCCGCAAATCAGCGACAGCCTCGTTGACGTCGGAATCTTGCATCCATGGGGCCCTGATGGCAGTTTTCAACGCCCGTGGAGAGACGACGCTTACCAGTTGTTTGATATCCAAGCTAAACCCAGCTGCAGGACGGTTACGGCCAAACACCGCTCCAACTTCATCGTACCGACCACCACGAACCACAGCGTCGCTCGCTCCCTTTGCATAGATGGTGAACCGAGTTCCGCTGTAGTAGGCATACCCTCTCAAATCCGCCAAATCAAATGTGACCTTGGCCCCTACAAGATGAGCGGCCAGAGATCGCAAGTTGGTTAATATTTCGTCCACGCCGGGAACGTGATGAAGCGCTTCCTGTGCTTCGTCCAAAACAGAAAGGTCACCATACAATTGCAGCAGCGCCTTCAGCCCCTCACGCGATGTCGAAGGGAAGTCACGCGTAAGACTTGCCAATTCGCTCGCATCTTTGGCTGCAAGTGCGGCATGCACTCTGCGTACCGCATGCGCGTCCAAAGAGAGATTTGTAAGAAGACGCCGCACGATGCGTACATCTGCCAAATCTACGCTGGTGTCACGAACTTCGGCCACGCGTAGACATTGCAGCGCAAGCAAAACCGCCTCCAGGTCAGCTTCCAGACCCGCGTGACCATAAATTTCGGCGCCAAATTGAAGCGGCTCTCTCGTTGCATGGGGGCGATCGGGCCTCGTATGAAGCACAGGCCCGCAATAGCACAGCCGCGTGACACCTTTGCGGTTGAGCAAATGGGCATCAATGCGTGCAACCTGCTGTGTCATATCCGCACGTACGCCCAAGGAGCGCCCCGACAGCTGATCGACCAGCTTGAAGGTCTGAAGGTCGAGCGCCTCACCCGTGCCCGTCAACAATGACTCCAAATGTTCCATCAAGGGAGGCATGACCAGCTCATAGCCGTAGCCCTGAGCGGTGTCTATCAGCCCGCGACGTAGTTCTTCGATGTGTCGAGCCTCGGAAGGCAAAACATCGGCAATGTGATCCGGCAGGACCCAGGCAGACATGGAAAGTGGGAGGCTGTTAAAAACGCGATTCTACCGGCATGACCGTCCGCAGTGGCCGCCTCAAGACCACGTGTGGTGCCGAATTGCTGTACCAAGACAACAGCATGGGAAGTCACAAAAAAGTAAGCGCGCCCAGCGAGAGCGCGCTATCCATGGACTCTACTTACGAGTCGCGGATGGAGGTGCAGCACCAGGGCTAGCGCCACCTCCACGGAAAGCTTTGAAAAATTCAGTGGAGGAAGGGTCTACCACCATGACATCGCTCTTCTTATTGAAGCTCGACTTGTAAGCTTCCAGGCTGCGATAGAACTGCGCAAATTGCGGGTCACGTCCAAAAGCTTCTGCATAAACGCGAGCAGCTTCTGCATCACCTTCGCCCTTCACCTTCTGGGCATCGCGATATGCATTGGCAATCGCGACTTCACGCTGACGGTCTGCATCCGCTCGGATTTTTTCGCCCTCTGCCGCCCCTGTGGAACGCAGTTCGTTGGCCACCCTCTTGCGCTCAGCCTCCATGCGACGATAAACAGACTCCGTGATGGCCTCGACATAGTCCACGCGGGTGATGCGAACATCAACGACATCGACGCCCCAAGGCTTGGCACCTTGAACAACCTCCAGCACCTCGCGCTTCACGTCCGACATCAAAGCATCACGCTTGAGTGACAACAACTCCTTGACGGTCCGCTTGTTGACCTCTTCCTGGAAGGCGTTACGCACGACCCGATTCAACTGCAGCGCTCCGGCATTCTCATCAAGGCCGACGTTGCGAATGTAAGCTGACGGATCTGAGATCCTCCAGCGCACATACCAGTCAATGACCACCCGCTGCTTTTCGGCAGTCAACATCGACTCGGTGTCAGTGCTGTCAAGTGTCAACAACCGCTTGTCGATGTATCGCACATTCTGAAAGGGTGGGGGCATCTTGAAGTTAAGACCTGGCTCCGTAATCACATCTTTGATTTGACCCAGTTGGTACACCACACCGAATTGGCGCTGGTCCACCACAAACAAGGTTGAGCTCAAGAGAGCAAGCAAAACCAAGACAGTAGAAACGAAAAATCCGACTCTGTTCACAATGCGCTCCTATCGAGACTCGCGCTCACGCGTACGGCTGGAGTCCCGCGCACGGGGGTCAGCAGGAAATGTGGAAGCAGTTCCCGACGGCGGAACAGCAGACGACGCCGCTGGCGGCAAGGAATCACTCGACGCTGCAGCACCAGTCTGCGCGACACCCTGCATGATCTTGTCCAAAGGCAAGTACAACAGATTCGAGCCCTGACGGGACTCCACCAGCACTTTGGTGACGTTCGTGTAGATCTGCTGCATCGATTCGATGTAGAGGCGGTCCCTGGTCACCTGGGGCGCCTTTTGATACTCAGCAAGCAGCGAACTGAATCGCTGCGCATCGCCCTGGGACTGAGCCACAATCCGCGACTTGTAGGCTGCTGCTTCCTCAGCCAACCGAGAGGCCGACCCGACCGCGCGAGGGATGACATCGTTGGCATATGCTTGCGCTTCATTCTTGGCCCGCTCCCGCTCCTGTCCCGCCTTCAGAACATCATCGAAAGCTGCCTGCACTTGCTCAGGAGGACGCACCCCTCCCTGCTGCAAATTGATGCCCACCACTTCGACACCAACCTTATAGCGATCCAAGATCGTCTGCATGAGAGTGCGCACCCTTGGCGCAATTTGATCTCGCTCTTCGGCCAAAGCGGTATCCATCCGCATCTTGCCGACGATCTCCCGCACCGCAGTCTCAGCTGCTTGCACCACAGCATCTGATGGGTTACGGCTCTCAAACAACCAAGCTCTCGCATCGTTCAAACGGTACTGCACGGCAAATTTGATTTCGACGATATTTTCGTCTTCAGTCAGCATTGCCGATTCACGCAAGCCGGTGCTTTTGATCACCACATCCCGGCCGACATCGGCAGACCGGATTTGCGTCACGAAAACGAGTTCGTGACGCTGGATCGGATAAGGCAGCCGCCAGTTGAAACCGGCGTTCACGGTGCTCTTGTATTTTCCAAACTGCGTGATGACGGCCTGCTGACCTTCTTGCACAATGAAAAATCCGGTCCCAAGCCAGATCAACACGGCAATTGCGGCAATCAAGCCAATGCCGAAACCCGCATTTTTCATGTCCGGCTGGAAACCGCCGCCTGCAGGACCACGGCCTCCACCCTGCTTCCCCCCAAAGAGACCGCCCAGCTTGCGGTTGAGGTCACGCCAGAGTTCATCCAGGTCCGGTGGCTGACCAGCGGTGTTTTTGTCACGTCCTCGATGACCCGAGGAGGGCGTGGATGGGGGACGCTCCGAATCGGAGTTTCCAGTGCCATCGTTCTTATCATCGCCACGACCCCAACGGGGGTCATTCAGATTCAACATTCCCCGGATGCGCTCAGGCAATATGGCCCAGCGCGGGGTACGGCTTTGAGGATTCATTCGCAAAATCTCTGTTTCTCTGAATACGTGAACAAAGCGGCATTGTGCCCAATCAGGCACTATCTGGAGGCAATTCAGCATCGGCACCTAGGGTCATGGATGCCGGCTGGGCTTTGGGCACGCAGTCCGACAATCCGCGCCTCAAGGGGGGAAGCCCCTCTCCAGAGCCAGCACTCAGGAAGAACCGCTGAACGGGGGTACCTTGCATGTCGTAGATGTCATTCAGGACTTCCGGCCGTTGCTCGGGCGACAACATGTCCAGCTTGTTGAAAACCAGTATCTGGGGCACGTTCGCAGCGCCGATTTCAGAGAGCACCCGCTGGACTTCCGCAATTTGCTCTGGAAAGTTGGGATTCGATGCATCTACCACATGCAGCAAAAGATCTGCATCTACCGCCTCCTGGAGAGTGGCCTGGAACGCATCAATCAATCCATGGGGAAGATCACGAATGAACCCCACGGTGTCCGACAAAGACACCGATCGCCCTGCCTCTGCAAGATAGAGTTGGCGAGTCGTCGTATCCAATGTGGCAAACAGCTGATCTGCGGCGTACGCTCGCGCTTTTACCAGTGCATTGAACAGTGTGGATTTACCGGCGTTCGTGTACCCCACCAACGATATGTTGAAAGTATCTCGGCGCTCGCGCTGGCGTCGCTGTGTGGAGCGCTGACGCTTGACCTTTTCTAGTCTTTCGCGTGTGCGCTTGATCGACTCACCGATCATTCTTCGATCAAGCTCGATCTGTGTTTCGCCTGGCCCACCCCGGGCTCCGATGCCCCCACGCTGACGCTCCAGATGGGACCAGCGTCGGACAAGTCTGGTGCTCAGGTATTGGAGTTTTGCCAACTCCACTTGCAGCTTGCCCTCATGGCTTCTAGCACGCTGGGCAAAGATTTCCAAGATCAACAACGTTCGATCATTGACTGGAAGATCCAGATGCCGTTCGAGATTGCGTTGTTGCGCTGGACTCAAGGCCTGGTCAAACAGCACTTCCACCGCCTGATGCATCTGCGCAAGCAGCCGGATCTCGTCCGCCTTGCCACTGCCTACAAACAAGGCGGCATCAGGGGCTTTCCGCTTGCAGGTGATTCGCGCCACGGGATTCAATCCCGCTGTCTGCGCAAGCAGACCCAACTCTTCCAGCTCAGCGTCGAAATGGAGCAAACCAAAATCAACGCCAACCAAGATGACCGGCGTCTTCGGCGAGTCAGGCGTATCGTATGAACTCAAGACGGCCCGCCCAGAGGCATGTTCGCTACATGCCCGACGGGCATACCACCTTCGTTCAAGAGTTACCGGCCTCGGCGTCGGGCGCTTCAGCCGTCGAGAAGTTGACAGCGCGACCTGGGACGATGGTGGAGATGGCGTGCTTGTAGACCATCTGGGTGACCGTGTTACGCAGCAGCACCACGTATTGGTCGAATGATTCGATCTGGCCCTGAAGCTTGATGCCGTTCACGAGGTAGATCGAGACGGGTACATGCTCGCGACGAAGCGCGTTCAGGAAGGGATCTTGAAGAAGTTGGCCTTTGTTGCTCACGATATTCTCCGTGTTCAGGAATATTGTTGTAAAGCGGCACCTTACCACAGCTGTAGAGGCGCCGAAGGAAAACCGAGGAAACCCCTCGCAAGGTTCTGGGCTAGTGGTCGCCCTTGTCTGTGAAGGGGTTGTGCGATGTCTTCAACTCGATGCGAAGAGGGGTCCCGACCAGATCGAACTCTTTGCGGAAACGGCCTTCTAGGAAGCGTTTATACGCTTCCGTGACATGCTCCAACGAATTGCCATGGACCACGATGACAGGCGGATTCATGCCGCCTTGATGGGCGTATCGCAACTTGGGCCGGAACATGCCAGAACGCTTGGGCGCCTGGAACTGCACCGCCTCCAGCAGCAACCGCGTCAATACCGGCGTGGACATCTTGCACATCGCCGCTTTCTGGGCCTGCACGATGGATGCCCACAAAGGGCCTAACCCCTGGCGCTTCTTTGCCGAAATGAAGTGCAACGACGCAAACTTGAGGAACGACAACCGCGTCTCGATGGAGCGCTCCAGCAGTTGTCGACCATAGTCGTCCATGGCATCCCATTTGTTGACCGCCAAAACCACCGCTCGGCCACTTTCAAGGATGTATCCAGCGATGTGCGCATCCTGGTCGGTGACCCCTTGGGTCGCATCGAGGACGAGAAGCACCACATTGGCGGACTCAATGGCTTGCAGTGTCTTCACCACGGAGAACTTCTCGATGGCTTCGAACACCTTGCCTTTTCGACGCAAGCCTGCGGTGTCGACCAACTCAAAGCGCTGGCCATTGCGCTCGAAAGGAACGGAAATGGCGTCTCGCGTGGTCCCTGGCATATCGAATGCCACCAAGCGCTCCTCGCCCAGCCACGTATTGATCAGGGTGGACTTACCGACATTCGGGCGGCCAGCGACCGCAAGCTTGACCACGCTCTTGTCTTCGGCTTCCGAGTCTTCTTCCGGATCCGGCAAGTGGAGAGGCTCAAGAGCCAACTCAACCAAGCTGCGAATACCCTGTCCGTGGGCTGCTGAAATGGGATAGATCTCTCCCAACCCCAGCTCATAGAACTCGACGAGTTGCACCCCCTCGCGCATTCCCTCCGCCTTGTTGCCGACAAGGAGACAGGGCTTGCCCAGGCGCCGCAGGTAGTTGGCGATGTCATGGTCCTGAGCAGACAACCCGGCGCGGGCATCGACGACAAAGATGACGACATCGGCCTCAGCGACAGCCTGCTGCGTCTGCTTGGCCATCTCGCGGTAAATGCCGCTGGCGGCATCGGGCTCGAAGCCTCCGGTGTCGATCACGATGTATTCGTGCTTGCCCTGCTTTCCGTTCCCGTAGTGCCGGTCACGCGTCAAGCCTGCGAAGTCGGCAACGATCGCATCCCTCGACTTCGTCAGCCGGTTGAAGAGCGTGGATTTGCCCACATTGGGGCGACCGACCAAAGCGATGACTGGTTTCATCCAGATCAACCCGTCAATCCGGGCGGAAGCCGTAAACGCCGCCGTTGCGCGTTACGACCACCAGAGTGCCCCCTGCCGCCACCGGCGCTGCAGCGATGCCCGAACCATCCGTCGTCATCCGATTCAGCGGTGAGCCATCTTCACGCGAGAGCAGGTGCACCAAGCCCGTGTCGTCACCGACAACGACCGACCTGCCAAGCAACAGCGGTGCGGTCAAGCGCCGGTATTGAAGTCGGTCCGAAGACCAGGCACGCGAGCCATCAGCACGCCGCCAGGCAACCACCACCCCGTTGCTCTCCGTGCCGAAAATCGAGGTGTCATCGCCGTGAATGCCTTCCGTTCCATTGGCCGGCTGCGTCCAGGCCACGGTACCTCGCACCGTGTTCACACAACCCACAGTAGACACAAAAGCGCGGGCGCAAACACTGTCGCCTTCGCGGCTTGTGCGCCCGACCAATTCAACCAGCCGCTCGACATCATTGGTCCCTCTGGGGCTGGCCAGCGGCGCTTCCCAACGCACCGTGCCATTGTCAGGATTGAATCCGACCATCCGGCCCGCCAGTCCCGCGACCAGCGTGTCGCCCACAGCCGTCAATACACCCGACTGGCGCAACACCAGCGGCTCCCCCGGCCTGGGTTGATTCCACAAACGAAGCCCCGTCGCAGCATCAAACGCCGAAACGGACCGATCGGCCGCCAGGACGAAGATGCGATTGCCCGCCACCAACGGCGCTGTGTACGCTTGCGCGGACAGCGGCTTGCGCCAAATCTCACGGCCATCGGACAAGGCAATCAACTGGTTATCGACGGAGACCACAGCGGCCCACTTGCCGTCGCTGCCCACACCAGCAGACAAAGGCGTGCCAAGGCTGGCTCGCCAGACATCACCGCCGGTGCGCGCATCGACGGCAGCGACCACGCCATCCGCAGAAGCCACCGTCACCGTGTTGCCATTGACATGCACATCCAGCGGCAGGCGACCGATGCCGCCCACTTTCGACGTCCACGCCTGGCGCACACCGATCACTGGCACGTTCGCACCCAACTCGGCGGGCTTCGGCTTTGCGGGACCGCCCCACAGGGAGCAACCGGTCAACAGTAGAAAGCATGCCGTTGCCACGGCAGCGACCGCTACGCGTGGCGCACCCAAACGTGTTTTCTGAAAACCCATGCGACCGCGCATCATTTGGAATCTCCAGCATTCGCTGCCGAGGCCACGAGTTGTGGCTGCACACCCAGGGCATTGAGCTTCACCTCGACCAAGCGGCGGTACTCCATGCCCTCTTCCAGCGATTTGTAGGCACGCTGGTATTCAGCGATGGCTTCCGGCTTCTTGTCCAGCAGCGCCAATGCGTCGCCCTTGCGGTCCGCGACCAAGGCATCGAACTCTGCAGGAAAACTTCCAGACAACTGCTTCAACGCTTCGTCGTATGCCTTCTGGTCCATCAGCAAGCTGGCAAGCCGCAGTTTGGCCAGTGCCTTGTAGCCCGCATCCGAAGCATTGTCGGCAACCCAAGCCAGGGCCGCCTTGGCACCGTCTGGATTGCCGCTTTCCACCAAGCTTTTGGCTACCAGAAGGCCGGCTTGCCCCGCCTTTGTCGTACCGCCATACCGCGATTTGAGGTCGCCGAAAGCCTGCTCCAAGCGCGCGGTGTCTTTTGCCTGCGCAGCCGTTTCCACGGCATCAGACAGCGCAGCCGCCTGTGCCGCCTGTCGGTTCTGCCAGTACTGGTATCCATTCCATGCCGCAAACGCGCCGAAAACCAATACCAGGATGCCACTGATCAGCGTGCCCCAGCTATTCCAGAAATGCTTGAGTTGGTCAAGCTGCTCTTGTTCTTCAAGATCGAGGTGATTTGCCATGTAGGGTCTCTGTTAGCGGGGGGATTGTAGAGTGGGCGCCCAGTCGGGCAGCGCATCGAGCGCCCGCTCCACCTGGTCACCCCCGCCTTCCCGCAGTGGTTTGATCGTCACGGCCGATCGCGCAAGCTCATCGGAACCAAAGATCAATGCGTGCCTGCAGCCGCTGGCATCGGCCTTCTTGAACTGCGATTTCATGCTGCCCATGCCTTCGCCCCAAACCGCAGGGCTGTGCATCTGCACGCTCACGTCCAAGGCCCGCAACCGCTGCAGCACGGCCATGACAGCGGGCAACGACTTTTCGTCCGGCACGATGGCATAGGCATCGGCCACCAGCATGGGCGGGGCCGCTTCCTGCTCTTTGACGAGTTCCAGCACACGCTCGACTCCAAGAGCCCAGCCCACCGCCGGCGCGGGCTTGCCCCCAATTTGCTCGAAGAGATAGTCGTAGCGCCCCCCCCCGCAAATGGTGCCTTGGGAGCCGAGTTGCTCCGTCACGAACTCAAAGACCGTGAGGTTGTAGTAGTCCATGCCCCGGACCAGGCGCGGATTGACGGTCCAGGCCACGCCATTCGCATCAAGGATGGCCTTGACGGTGTCGAAGTGGCGCCTGGATTCTTCGCCAAGGTAGTCCAGTAGTTTGGGAGCCGCTTGCACCAAGCTCTGCATGGCCGGATTCTTCGTATCCAGGATGCGCAGGGGATTGCTGTGCAGGCGGCGGCGAGCATCCTCGTCCAAAAGCTCGGAATGGCCTTCCAGATAGGCGATGAGCGCCGCACGGTGGGCTTTGCGCTCTTCAGGCTGCCCAAGGCTGTTGAGTTCCAGGCAAACGTCTTTCAGGCCCAGTTCCTTCCAGAGTGCATCCGCCAGCAGGATCAGCTCGGCGTCGACCTCGGCGCCATGAAAACCCATGGCTTCGGCACCGATCTGGTGAAACTGCCGGTAGCGCCCCCGCTGTGGCCGCTCATGGCGGAACATCGGCCCCATGTAGTACAGGCGCTTGCCACCGTCGTACAGCATCGAATGCTCCGATGCGGCACGAACGACGCCTGCCGTCGCCTCGGGACGCAGCGTCAGATGCTCACCGTTCAAACGGTCTTCGAACGAATACATTTCCTTTTCGACGATATCGGTCACTTCGCCCAAGCCACGCACGAACAGCGCCGTCGGTTCGACGATGGGTGTTCGCACATTGCGATAGGCATATCGGGCCATGAGTGCCCGCACCTTGTCTTCCAGCCATTCCCAGCGCGCCGAGTCGGGGGGAAGAATATCGTTCATGCCTTTGACGGCCACCAATTTGCCGGTCTTTGGCAGAGGATTGCTTGTCTTGTTGCTCACGGAATGCATCAATGGGTTAAGTGACTGGCGCGCCAGCAGCGGCCTGCGCATGCGCAGGCTCGGAAGGCGGCTTTCAATTCAGATCAAGAATCAGCGACCGCCGTGCTGAAGCGGTCGGCGATGTAGCGTTCGACGAGCTCCTGGAACTCCTGCGCGATATTGTCGCCGCGCAGGGTCAACGCCTTCTCTCCGTCGATGAAGACGGGCGCGGCCGGGGCCTCTCCGGTGCCTGGCAAGCTGATGCCGATGTCGGCGTGCTTGCTTTCACCCGGACCGTTCACGATGCAGCCCATCACCGCCACCTTGATCTTTTCGACCCCGGGGTATTTGAGTCGCCAGACCGGCATCTGCGACCGAAGAAAGTCATCGATCTGCTTGGCCAACTCCTGAAAGGTGGTGCTGGTCGTGCGCCCGCAACCGGGGCATGCGGTCACGCTGGGTACGAACATGCGCAAACCCAGCGCCTGCAAAATTTCGGAAGCCACGACGACTTCCTGGGTGCGGGCCTCGCCAGGCTGCGGCGTGAGGGAGACGCGGATGGTGTCGCCGATGCCTTCCTGCAAAAGAATCGACAAGGCCGTGGTGGATGCCACGGTTCCCTTGGTGCCCATGCCCGCTTCGGTCAGGCCCAAGTGCAAGGCGTAGTCGCAACGCTTTGCCAACTCACGGTACACGGACACCAGATCCTGCACTCCGCTGACCTTGCACGACAGGATGATCTGGTTGCCATCCAGACCCATTTCCTCTGCGCGCTTTGCCGATTCGATGGCCGATGTGATCAGCGCTTCATACATGACCTGCCGCGCATCCCAGGGAGACGGCCGCCGATTGTTGGCATCCATGAGCTCGGCGAGCAATTCCTGGTCGAGGCTGCCCCAGTTGACGCCGATGCGCACGGCCTTGTCCCAGCGCATGGCCGCGTCGATCATCTGACCGAACTGGCGGTCGCGCTTGTCGCCCTTGCCGACATTGCCGGGGTTGATGCGGTACTTGGACAGCGCCTGGGCGCAATCGGGGTATTCGGTCAGCAGCCGGTGCCCGTTGTAATGGAAATCTCCCACCAGCGGAACGGTTTCGCCCATGCGATCAAGCTGCTCGCGGATATAGGGGACCGCCGCAGCCGCTTCGGGTGTGTTCACGGTGATCCGGACGAACTCGGAACCGGCCTGCGCCAGTTCCTTGATCTGTATCGCCGTGCCGATTGCATCGACGGTGTCGGTATTGGTCATGGACTGCACACGCACGGGTGCGTCTCCGCCCACCGTGACCACACGCGAGCCCCAGGTGATTCGGGCTTGCCGCGAGCGTCGCGGCTGGGGCGCAGCCATCGCAATCGGAAAAGCGGGCGTTAATAAAGGGTTCACGGTTTCACCTCAAATCGGGCAACGTTTTCGCGCGAAACGGTTTTGAGCTCCAAAGGCTTGCCGTGGACAACCACTTCGGTGACGTCGGCCTTGCCGATGACCACGGACCATGGCGGGGTTCCCGGAACCGTCACGCTCTCGCCGGCCGCCAAGACACGCTGAAGGACGGTGGCTCCCGCCGAACTGCGCACCTGAACCCACGATTCTCCGCGCGTGCGAATGACCAGTGCGGCATCCGGACTACCTGCCGGTGCGGATGCCGAGGCCTCAGGCGCGGCCACTGCAGCCGTCGCCGCGGGCGATACACCCGATGGGCTTGCCATGGAAGATGGCGCAGAAGCCGACGGGGTCGGAGCCGAAAGTGCAGTCACTGGCTGGGCAGGACTAGCAGCATCGGCCCCTCTGGTGCCTTCGGCTTCCGGGACAGTGCCTGTCGCCGCCACCGGCTCATTGCCGGCCACGCCATCGGGCCGATGGGGCCACAGCAGAACGGCAGCAGCGCCCACCAGCAACACGATCACCGCAAAGATGGCAGTGCGGGAACCCGATCCGCTGGAGGACGATGCCAACTGGCCGCTGCCAGGCTTGAACGATGCATTGATGCCTCGGTGCGCCGACAGCGCAGGTGGCTGATTGCGCGGCAGCAGCGCCAGCACGGGCGCAGGATCCACCTTGAGCGTTCGGCACATGCTGGAGGCCAGGGCACGCACAAAAACCACGTCCGGAAAAACCTCGAAGTAACCCGCTTCCAAGGCTTCCAGCTTGTGCACCGGCACCTTGAGGGCCACGGCCAGTGCCGCAATGTGCACGCCAGCGGATTCGCGGGCTTGCCGCAGCATCAGCCCTGCGGCCGCGCTGTCCTGGGTTGGCGAGACTTCACTGTCCACAGGCTGTCCATCGTGCCCCACCACCGGCTCATTCATTGAACGCCCCTCGGTCATATGCCATCAATTCTTTGGAGTCAGGAAAACGCTTGCGCAGTTGTTCGGCGAGCTGCCGCATCGCCACCGAATCACTCAACGCCCGCTCGATCTTGATGCCCAGCCAAAGCGATTCCGCATTGGCGAACTCGCTGTTGTTCAGGCGGCGAATGTAGAACTGCGCACGCTTGATCTCGCCTCGGCGAAACATGAGCGACGACAGGTTGTATCCCACCACAGGGTTGCCCGCATCCAGTTCATACGCCTTGAGCAATGTCTGCTCGGCTTCTGCGATCTGCCCGGCACGCTCCTGGCAAAGGCCTTGGGCCATGAGCGTCTTGCTGCGGGCGGTATAGGTCCGGCTGGCCAGGGCCCGCTCGAAATACTGTTGGCTTTCCGCGTACTTCTGCTGCTGGCACAGAAGCCAGCCATAGTTGTGCAGCAGGTTGGGCTCGGACGGGTGAAAGCCGAGTGCACGGCGAAAGCTCTCTTCCGCCAGCGGCAGATCCCCCAGGCGCAGATAAATCAGCCCGCGCAGGTTGTAGGCATCACCGTACGACGGGTCGGTGGTCAGCGATTGGCGTACTTCGTCCAGCGCCACCGTGGTCTGGCCCATCTCGAGGTAATTGGCGGCCAGCTCCAACCGGAGCCTGGCGCGGCGGCGGGTTTCCGTCTCTTCCGACGGCGTGACGTACTCCGCACTGCCAGACGAGGCATTCGAGCCGCCAGAGGCCGCGCACCCACCCAGGCCCGCCAACCCGACCGCAGCAAGGCACAAGGCCATCGCCCATCGGGCATGCCGCTCAACAACCGCGACCGATCTCGTCATGTAGATCCTTCCTGCTCAAAGGCAATGCGTGCCATGCGCCAGCTTCCGGAAAAGGTGATTTGAAAATCCCAATGGCGGCATCGCTTTACCCATTCGTCCGTCACGGCGTTTTCCGAGATGGCGGGCCCAAGGGGGTCAGCCGCACCGGAAAATCACGTCACAGGCTTGAGCACGATGGTGCGCTGCTTGGCCATGCGCTCGGCGGCCCGGGTGCGGTCTTTCACATCTCCCGCCAACTGGCCGCACGCGGCGTCGATATCGTCGCCACGCGTTTTGCGCACGGTCGTAACGATACCCGCATCACTCAACAACTTTGCGAAAACCGCAACTTGCTGCGGGGTCGATCGGTGCAGGCCGGAAGCAGGAAAGGGGTTGAATGGAATCAGGTTGAACTTGCAGCGAACACCCTGCCCATGGCGGGGGCGCACCAGATCGATGAGTTGCCGGGCATGTTCTGCCTGATCGTTCACGCCATCGAGCATGCAATATTCGAAGGTGATGAAATCGCGCGGCGCATGCGCCAGATAGCGCTGGCAGGCATCCAGAAGCTCCTGCAACGGGTATTTGCGATTGAGCGGCACCAGGTTGTCACGCAGCGGATCGTTGGGCGCGTGCAGCGAAACAGCCAGCGCCACAGGGCAGTCCTGGGAAAGCCGATCCATCATGGGAACGACACCCGAGGTCGACACCGTCACGCGGCGCCGGGACAGGCCATAGCCGTGATCGTCCAGCATGGCACGCAACGCGGGCACGAGGGCGGTGTAATTCTGCAGCGGCTCACCCATGCCCATCATCACGACGTTGGAGATGACGCGCTCTTCGCTGCCCAGCCTTCGGCGCAGTGCATGCTCCGCGAACCACAACTGGGCGATGATTTCGCCCGTCGTCAGGTTGCGGCTGAAACCTTGGTGTCCGGTGGAGCAGAAACGGCATCCCACGGCGCATCCGGCCTGGGAAGAAATACACAGGGTGCCCCGGTCATCCTCTGGGATGAACACGGTTTCGACCGCATTGCCGTCACCCACGTCGAACAGCCACTTGACCGTGCCGTCCGTCGAAACATGTTCGCTCACGACCGGCAATGCCTGCACATGGGCGCAGGACTTCAGTTTTTCCCGCAGCGACTTCGCCAGATCGCTCATCTGGTCGAAATCGTGCGCGCCCCGCTGGTGAATCCAGCGGAACAATTGGGTCGCCCGAAAACGCTTCTCCCCCAGCTGCTCGCAAAACGCAGCCAGACCGTCGAGGTCGAAGTCAAGAAGATTGGTGGTCATCGGAGCGAAGGCTGTTCACGTCGATCACCGCCCCCTGCACTGGGCGCGCGGCCTGGGCAGCGCTCCGGCGCAAGGGTGGATCGCATATCAGCGCGAGTAGATGTTGAGGCCAGGGAAGAAGAAAGCCACTTCTGCCTGAGCGGTTTCCACGGCGTCGGAACCGTGTACGGCGTTGGCATCGATGCTGTCTGCGAAGTCAGCGCGGATCGTGCCGGCTTCTGCCTTCTTGGGGTCGGTGGCGCCCATGAGTTCACGGTTCTTCAGGATGGCGTTCTCGCCTTCCAGGGCCTGGATCATCACCGGGCCGGAGATCATGAAGTCCACCAGGTCCTTGAAGAAAGGACGCTCCTTGTGCACGCCATAGAACTGTTCGGCTTCCAGGCGCGACAGGTGGGCCATGCGTGCTGCGACCACCTTCAGGCCAGCGGCTTCGAAGCGGGCGTAAATTTGGCCGATGACGTTCTTGGCCACTGCGTCGGGCTTGATGATGGAGAGGGTGCGTTCGATAGCCATGTTGATTTTCCTGGAGAGTGGTTGATCTATTTGAATTTTTCGCCCTGCGGACAAAGCCCTCGATTCTAACTGGGCGGATTAATTCCCCAAGGCGCGAAGGTTCAGCGACCGCCGCGGCGCGGCGGGCCGTTGCGTTTCTGGTCCTGCCGGTAGCGCGACAAGCTGTCCGTGCCGATGTAGCCCACCGACGTCTTCATCGGATCCGGCTGGCTGCCCGTGCCGCCACCGCCGCCCTGGCGCCCACCGGGTGCGCCGTCCTTGCCGCGCCCTGCGCCCGGTCCATAGCCCGGCTTGCGCGCAGAAGATGGCGCGGCCGCATCGCGCGGCGTGCCATTGTTGCGACCGCGGGGCCCGCCACGGCGCAAGCCGCTCTTGCGGTCCGCAGGTCCGGCAGGTGCCTCGACCATCTCTCTGGGGGCCTTGTTGCCACCACCCACGGCCTGCATGAGCGCGCGGATATCGCGCTCGTCCAGTTCCAGCCACGCGCCGCGCTTGAGTCCGCGGGGCAGCATCATCGCGCCGTAGCGGATGCGGATGAGCCGGCTGACCGCATGGCCCACGGCCTCCAGCATGCGCCGGACTTCACGGTTGCGGCCTTCGGAGATGGTCACGCGATACCAGCAGTTGGAGCCTTCGCCGCCGCCATCCTCGATGGAGCCGAACGAAGCCATGCCGTCGTCGAGCTGCACGCCGTCGAGCAACCGCTGCTTCTCTTCGTTGCTGAGTGCGCCCAGCACCCGCACGGCATATTCACGCTCCAGGCCAAAGCGGGGGTGCATCAACTGGTTGGCCAGCTCGCCCGAACTGGTGAACAGCAGCAAGCCCTCGGTGTTCAGGTCCAGCCGCCCCACGGACTGCCACTTTCCATGGGCAAGCCGCGGCAGCTTGCGAAACACGGTGGGCCGGTTCTGGGGATCGTCGTGCGTCACCACTTCGCCCGCTGGCTTGTGGTACGCGATGACCCGGGCGGGAGGGGGATCGATGCGGTAGCGAATGGGCCGGCCATTCACTTTCACCTGATCGCCGAACTGCACGCGCTGACCGATGTGCGCTGGCTCGTTGTTGACCGAAATCCGGCCTTCCAGGATCAATTGCTCCATTTCCAGGCGAGAGCCCAGCCCTGCCTGGGCCAGCACCTTATGCAGCTTGGGCGTTTCCACCTGCGGCAGCAGGACGCGGCGCGCAGGCACAGCATCGGCTGCCGTTTCGTCCTCGTCCAGGCGGCCGGACACGACGTCGGCAAACTGATATCCCGGCGTGGTACGCGCCCCCGCAGCAGGGCGAGGCCCCGAAGGGCGCTCCGATCTGGTTGAAGCAGGTTCAGTCCGCACCGGCGCAGGGGCAGCCTCCACCGCCGTCCCATCCGGTGCAGCGACAGCCTCGGCATCCTGCGCGGACTCGGCAGAAGCCTCCACCGGCTGGCCTGCTGCCGCGTCGGACGCCTTCGGCGCCTTCTTGCGGGGCGGCTTGCGGGTCGCGGGCTTCTTCACGCTGGCGTCTGCCTCGGTGGGCAACGCGGGCTGGTCGTCGGCAGGTTCTGAAATGGGATCGTTCATGGGAGACTCTCTGGTGTGCCGTTATCGGCGTCTTTTGGCTTCTCGTGCGAGGGGGCCAGCACGTCTTCTTCGTCGGATGGGCGCGGCGTGTCTTCTGTGGACGGGCCGGTGACCGGCTCCGTTTCGGAGCCCTGCGGCACCGAAGGCACCGCCTCTGCCACAGGGGGGTTGTCCCCTGGCGCCGGGTCGGCAGGTTCGTCGAGCGGCAAGGTGCCGCCAGAACCCAGCGCTTCGAGCACGCTGGCCTGCACGGCCGGATTTTCCATCACGGGCAACTGGTCGAGCGACTGCAGCCCGAGGTCGTCCAGAAACTGCCGCGTGGTGGCGAACAGGGCGGGCCGGCCCACGGTTTCGCGGTGCCCGATGACCTCCACCCAGCCACGGTCTTCCAGCTGCTTGATGATCAGGCTGTTCACGGTCACACCGCGGATGTCCTCGATGTCGCCCCGCGTCACCGGCTGCCGGTAGGCAATGATGGCCAGCGTTTCCAGGGTGGCCCGGGTGTAGCGGGGCGGCTTTTCCGGATGCAGCCGATCCAGGTACTCGCGCATTTCAGGGCGGCTCTGGAAACGCCAGCCCGTCGCGACCTGCACGAGCTCCACGCCCCGCAATGCCCAGTCCTGCTGGAGTTCCAGCAGGATGGTTTTCAGGGTATCGGTTCCGAGAGCGTCGTTGAAGAGCGTGCGCAACTCGCGCAGGGTCGCCGGTTGCGGAGCGCAGATCAGCGCGGTTTCAAGGACCCGTTTGGCGTCCACCGTATTCATGGTTCAGCAATTGCGGGGAAAGAGACGCCACGTGTCGAAAAGGGCGCCATGCCTGTCAAAGGGTTCGTTCAGCGGGACCGCACGCAAAGACCTTGGTGCTGTTCCCAGCCCTGCAGTGTGTCCATGCGGGCGAGTCGGCTGGTACAGCCGCTAGGCGCGATTGTAGCGCAGGCCCCAAAAATCCAGGGCGTTTTCCATGTCTGGCGGCATAGGCGCATGGAACTCCATCGGCTCTCCCGTCATGGGATGGACGAAGGCCAGCCGGTACGCGTGCAGCGCCTGCCGCGCGAGCCCCCCCGCAGCTTCTCCGCCGTACAAGGCATCGCCCACCAGGGGATGGCGAAGCGAGGCCATGTGCACCCGGATCTGGTGCGTGCGCCCGGTGTGCAGCGTGCAGCGCACGAAGCAGACCGGATCGACGCTGTCGAGCAGGGCAATATCCGTGCGCGCGGGCTTGCCCGACTGCGTGGCCAGGTCCACCACGGCCATGCGCAGGCGGTTGCGCGGGTCGCGGCCGATGCTTCCCTCGACCACGCGCTGCTCCGGCCCGCTCCATGGGCGGTGGCCGATGGCAAGGTACTGACGGCTCACTTCGCGGGCGGCGATCATGCGCACCAGTGCATCCATGACGCCCCGCTCGCGCGCCACGACCATCAACCCGCTCGTGTCCTTGTCGAGCCGGTGGACGATGCCCGCCCGGGGCACCAGCAGCGCCTTGGGATCGCGGGCCAGCAGGCCGTTGAGCAAGGTCCCGCTCCAGTTGCCGGGCGCGGGGTGAACGACGAGCCCCGCAGGCTTGTGGATCACCAGCAGGTGCGCATCCTCGAACACCACGTCGATGGGCATGGACTCCGGCCGGAAGGCCTGGCTCTGCTGGGTGGGCCGCAGTTCCACCGCCACCACATCGCCCGCCTTGACGCGGGCCGCAGGCTTGGCCGCGGCCTGCCCGTTGAGCAGAACGCTCCCCTGGGCCAGCAATTGCTGCAGATAGCTGCGCGAAAACTCGGGCACCTGATCGGCCAGCGCCCGGTCCAGGCGCTCGCCGTGCTGCGCCTCGCCGATGGCGAACTGGCGAATCTCCTGCGAGGCTTCGCCGCCCTCTTCCAGGTCTTCGGTGCCGGCCTCCCCCTCGGGGAACAGGCCGGGGCCGGACGGCAGCGTGCTCAACGCGCCGGCAGGTAGCGGGACGGATCGACCGGCTTGCCCTGGCGGCGGATCTCGAAGTGCAGCTTCACCCGATCGGTGTCGGAGCTGCCCATTTCGGCGATCTTCTGGCCGCGGCGCACCGTCTGGTCTTCCTTCACCAGCAGGGTCTGGTTGTGGGCGTAGGCCGTCAGGTAGGTGTTGTTGTGCTTGAGGATCACGAGGTTGCCGTAGCCACGCAGGCCGGCGCCGGCATAGACGACCCGTCCATCCGCGGAGGCGAGCACGGGGTCGCCCGCCTTGCCGCCGATGTCATAACCCTTGTTGCGGGCCTCGTCGAAACCCGCCACGAGAGAACCCGACGATGGCCAGATGAAGGCCATGTCGTCCTCGCCGCCGGTTGCCGCAGGCGCGGGGCTGGGCGCAGGAGCGGGGGCGGCGGCCACGGCGGGGGCCGATGCGCCGGGCTTGGCACCGCTGGCGGGGGTGGCCGGGGCGATCGCGGACGAGGTGACCGGGCGGGTGACCACGCCGGTATCGCTGGCCACCGAGGGCGCTGGCGTGGCCGAAGGCGCGGCCACGCGGAGCACCTGGCCAACCTCGATGAGGTTGGCGTTGTCCAGGTTGTTCCAGCGGGCGATGTCCTTCCAGCTTTGGCCGTTTTCCAGGCCGATGCGAATCAGGGTATCTCCTGGCTTGACCGTGTAGTAGCCGGGTTTGCCGGCGTTTTCAGCACCGGGCAGGGGCTTGGCCGCGGGAGCGACCACCATGCCGGGCTGGGAGGCGGATGTGGAAGCGGACGTGCCACGATCTTCCACCGGTGCCCTGTTGACGCGGGTACCGCAACCCGTCAGCACCAAGGCTGCGAGCGCTACCGAACCCCAACCAACAAGACCACGCGTAACCAACATAAGCAATCCCTTCAGGCAATCCCCGATTTTAGGGGGACAAAATGAACGGCCTCCAAAACGTTCTGTTTCAATCCGTGCGCCGTTTTGTCGATGACCAGCAACACCTGGTGGCCGCCGGCGCCCACCATGGGCGCCACGAGGCGGCCACCCACGGCCAGTTGGTCGATCCACGCCTGAGGGAGGGTCTCGCCGCCTGCCGCGGCGATGATGGCCGCATACGGCGCGCCCTTCGCATAGCCCACCGTGCCGTCGCCGAAGATGAGGTGCACGTTCGCGAGGCGCCAGGGACGCAGGTTGTCGCGCGCCTTCTCGTGCAACGCGCGCAAACGTTCGATGGTGTACACCTCGCGGGCCACGCGCCCGAGCACTGCGGCCTGGTAGCCGCAGCCGGTGCCGATCTCCAGCACGCGACCCAGCCCGGCGGCGCGCGCGCCCTCCGCGCCCAGCAGCAGTTCCGTCATGCGGGCGACGATGCTCGGCTTGGAGATGGTCTGGCCCAGCCCGATCGGCAGGCTGGTGTCTTCGTAGGCCTGGTTGACGAGGGCCGTGTCCACGAAGCGGTGCCGCTCCACCGAGCCCATGGCCTGCAGCACGGCCGGCGATGCGATGCCCGAGGCCGCCAGGCGCTGCACCATGCGCGCGCGCACGGCGGCGGAATCAAGCCCCACGCCCTGGGGCATGGGCGGGGCATCGCGGCGCGGCGCGGGCTGCGATGGCGGCCGGGGCGCAGCGCCCGGCGGGGGGTCGATGCGGGCCGGAAAGCCGGGGCGGCGCTGGGTCATCGGACGGGAGCCGGCGCGGGAGCGGCAGGCGCCTCGGGCACCAGGCGCGCCGCGGTCTGCGTCCAGTAGCCCAGGCCTTCGTGGTCGGTCAGGTCCACCTTCAGCGGGGTGATGGCCACATGGCCCTGGGCCGTGGCGTGGAAGTCCGTGCCCTCGGCGTCGTCCTTGGCCGCGCCGGCGCCGCCGATCCAGTACATGACCTCCCCGCGCGGGCTTTGCTGCTCGATGACGCGCTCGGCCGCGTGGCGGCGGCCCAGGCGGCACAGCCGCAGGGGCCGCAGTGCATCGAACGGCATGTTGGGAATGTTCACGTTGAGGAGCCAGGGCGCCTCACCCACCAGGTTCTGTGCCTGCATCTGCTCGACGATCTCGCGCGCCTTGCGGGCGGCGGATTCGATCTCGCCCCAGCCCTTGTCCACCTGCGAGAACGCGATGGCCGGAATGCCGAAGAGGTAGCCCTCCATTGCGGCGCCCACGGTGCCGGAATAGATGGTGTCGTCGCCCATATTGGCGCCGTTGTTGATGCCCGAGACGACCAGATCGGGCCGGTAGCCGAGCAGGCCGGTGAGCGCGATGTGCACGCAGTCCGCCGGGGTGCCGTTCACGTACCGGAAGCCGTTGGCCGCCTGGTGCACGTACAGCGGCGAATGCAGCGTGAGCGCGTTGGACTTGGCGCTGTTGTTGTGTTCCGGCGCCACCACCTCGACGTCCGCGATGGTCTTGAGCGCATCGTGCAGGGCCACGATGCCGGGTGCCTGGTAGCCGTCGTCGTTGGAAATGAGGATCTTCATGGGTGGCAGGAAGCAGGGTGCGAGCGATTGTAGGCCGCGTCCGACACGGCGCGGCCAGGCCGGACTCCGGGCGCCCGCCCCTGCCGGCGGCCGCCGTCGCTCCAGGGACTCGCCATGCCGCCCCCCGCGCCTATCATGCGGCCACACCGACAGGAGACCTCCCATGCATGCTTGGCTTTGCACCAACCCGACGGGCGTCGACGCCCTGGCCTGGACCGAACTGCCCACGCCCACGCCGAAGGCGGGCGAGGTGCTGATCGCGATCAAGGCCGCCAGCCTGAACTTTCCCGACCTGCTCATCGTGCAGAACAAGTACCAGATGAAGCCCCCCCTGCCCTTCGTGCCGGGGTCGGAATACGCCGGCGTGGTGGAGGCCGTGGGCGAAGGCGTCACCCACCTGCGCCCCGGGCAGAGCGTGGCCTGCCTCACCGGCACGGGCGGCTTCGGCACCCACGCGGTGGCGCCCGCGGCGCTGTGCATGCCGCTGCCCGAGGGCTTTTCGCACGTGGATGCGGCGGCGTTCATCATGATCTATGCCACCTCGCACCATGCGCTGGTGGACCGGGGGCAGCTCAAGGCCGGCGAGACGGTGCTGGTGCTGGGTGCGGCCGGCGGCGTGGGCACGGCGGCCATCCAGATCGCCAAGAAGATGGGCGCCCGCGTGATCGCGGCGGCCTCCACCGAGGAAAAATGCAAGCTGTGCCTGTCCGTGGGCGCCGACGCCGTCATCAACTACACCGAGGAAAACCTGCGCGAGGCGATCAAGTCGCTGACCGACGGCAAGGGCCCGGACGTGATCTACGATCCGGTGGGCGGCGACTTCACCGAGCCCGCCTTCCGCTCGATCGCCTGGCGCGGGCGCTACCTGGTGGTGGGCTTCGCCTCCGGCCCCATCCCGGCGCTGCCGCTGAATCTGGCGCTGCTCAAGGGCGCCTCGATCGTGGGCGTGTTCTGGGGCGAGTTCTCCAAGCGCGAGCGGCAGGCCAACGCCTCCATGATGGCCGAACTGGCCGCCTGGTACGGCGAGGGCGCCATCAAGCCCGTGATCGACCGCACCATGCCGATGGCGCAACTGCCCGCGGCCTATGCCCACATGGGATCGCGCGGGGTGATGGGCAAGCTGGTCATGGTGAACTGACGCGAGCGCCGACCCGCGCTCGCCGGGCCCTTCACCCAGGCCGGTGGTGCGCGGGGCCGGCGTTGCACGGATGCCCTGCGGGCGCCTGTTCAAGCGGTGCGCCGTCTGTCACACTCGCGCATCTTTGCCTTTCCGTGCACGCCAGATGGCCGACCGCCCCCCTTCAGAAATCGCGCGAGAAACCCTCAAGCAACTGGCCGCGCGCCGTTTGGCGCCCACGCCCGACAACTACCAGGCGCTCTACGACGAGATCGCCGGCAACCCCAGCCCCACCGCCTTTCCGGAAGGCCCTCTGCGCCACATCCTGCGCGTGCTGCCTGGGCAGACCCCTGCGCAAAAACGCCTGCTGGGCCTGTTCGAATCCGCCATCGACAACACCGACTGGGCCCAGTTGCAGAGCGTGCTGGTGGGCTACGCCAACCTCGGCCTGGCCAGCGTGGCCGCACCGGCCGCCGCGGCGGCGGAACCCTCGGCCGCCACGCACCTGCCCGAGGAACTGACCGAGCAGCTCGCCCGCCTGATCGACAACACCTTGCCCGCGCTGGGCGAAGACGATGCCCGCGTGCACGAACTGGCCGCGCAGCTGACCAACTTCCTGCGCCAGCCTTCGCCCCCGGTCTCGACCTTCGGCCTGATGCTGAACAACTTCAGCTACCGGCTCTCGTTCGCCACCGAGGACCAGGCGGCCATCCGCGCCAGCCTGCTCGAACTGCTGCACATGCTGTTCGAGAACATCGCCGTGCTGAGCCAGGACGACCGCTGGCTGCAGGGCCAGGTCGAGGCGCTGATGGCCGCCTCCACGCCGCCGCTCACGCTGCGCCGCCTGGACGAGGTGCAGCGGCGCCTGAAGGACGTGATCTTCAAGCAGACGGAGGCCAAGGAGCGCACCGTGCAGGCCCAGGAACAGATGAAGGAACTGCTGGCCACCTTCATCGAGCGGCTGGTGCAGATCACCGCCTCCAGTAGCACCTACCACGACAAGATGGAGCACTGCGCCGAGCGCATCGGCCAGGCCAACAGCCTGCAGGAGATCACCCCGCTGCTCGAAGAGGTGATGAGCGCCACGCGCGCCATGGCCCTGGACAGCCGGGTGGCGCGCGACGAGCTGCAGGACCTGCGCGCGCGCTCCGATGCGCGCCATGCCGAGATCGCCAAGCTGCAGGAAGAGCTGGACCGCGCCAGCGCCCAGGCCCGGCACGACCCGCTCACAGGCTCGCTCAACCGCAAGGGCCTGGACGAGGTGATGGAGCGCGAGATCGCCCGCGCCACGCGCAACGGCTCACCCCTGTGCGTGGCCCTGCTGGACGTGGACAACTTCAAGCTCATCAACGACCGCCTGGGCCACACGGCCGGCGACGAGGCGCTGGTGCACCTGGCCGGCGTCACGCGCGAGGTGATGCGCCCGCAGGACATGCTGGCGCGCTACGGCGGCGAGGAATTCGTGCTGGTGCTGCCCGACACCGACCTGGACCAGGGCGTGGAAGCCATGAAGCGGCTGCAGCGCGAGCTGACCACGCGTTACTTCCTGAAGGACCGCGAGAAGGTGCTCATCACCTTCAGCGCCGGCGTGGCGCAGATGGCCGAGCAGGAAGGCAGCACGGAAGCCATCCGCCGGGCCGACCAGGGCATGTACCTGGCCAAGCGCGCGGGCAAGAACCGGGTGATGGCCGCCTGAGCCCCTCCGGGGCGGCTGTTTCCGCGCGCCCGGCCTGACGGCTTCCCGCTCGCGCACTGCAACCCTTCCCATGACGCAAACAACCCTGCTCTCACGCCGGGCACTGCTGCAACGGGCCGCCTGGGCCGCAGGCGTGGCCGCCTGGCCCCGCTGGGCCGCGGCAGGCACCGCAGCGCTGCGGCACGACCCGTTCACGCTGGGCGTGGCCAGCGGCGACCCCTCGACCGAGGGGATGGTGCTGTGGACGCGCCTCGTGCCCGCCGAACCCGGCGCGTGGAACCGCCCGATCGCCGTGCGGTGGGAGGTGGCGCACGACGACGCGTTTCGCCGCATCGTGCAGCGCGGCACGGCCACCGCCCTGCCGGAGTTCGCGCACAGCGTGCATGTCGAGCTGCAGGGGCTGGCCCCGGGGCGCTGGTACCACTACCGCTTTCTGCAGGGCGACGCCGTCAGCGCCACCGGCCGCACGCGCACCGCGCCGGCCGCCGGGGATGTGGCGCCGGGCCTGCGCATCGCCTTCGCGTCGTGCCAGCGGTGGGAGCACGGCCACTACGCGGCATGGGCCGACATGTGCCGCCAGTCGCCCGACCTGGTGCTGTTCCTGGGCGACTACATCTACGAATACGCCAGCCCCAAGGACCCGGCCGGGCTGGCGCGCGTGCACGGCCTGCGCCTGGCGCACACGCTGGCCGACTACCGCGACCGCTACGCGCTGCACAAGAGCGATCCGTCGCTGCAGGCGGCCCACGCGCTGTGCCCCTGGGCCACGACCTGGGACGACCACGAGGTGCAGAACGACTACGCCGGCATCCACGGCCGCGGCGACGACGCCGACTTCCTGGCGATGCGCACGGCGGCATGGCAGGCCTTCTACGAACACACGCCGCTGCGCACAGCGAGCCTGGCGGCCAGCGGGTTCGGCGCGCTGCAGGTGTACCGCGCGCTGCCCTGGGGGAGGATGGCGACCATCCACCTGCTGGATGCGCGCCAGTTCCGCGACCGCCAGGCCTGCCGCGCGGAAGGCAGCAGCGGCGCGGGCGCCGTGCGGCCCGGCGACTGCGCCGAGCTGCAGGCGCCCGGGCGCAGCTTCCTGGGCGCGGCGCAGGAGCGCTGGCTGGATGCCGGCCTGGCCGCCGATGCGCGCGGCGGCGGCGTGGGAAGCGCCATCGGCGACGGCACCCGGTGGAGCGTGATCGCGCAGCAGACGCTGTTCTCGCCGCGCCACTACCCCTCGGGCGTGCAATCGACCGACAGCTGGGACGGCTACCCGGCCGCACGCCAGCGGCTGCTGCAATCCGTGGCCCGGCATGCGCCGCGCAACACGGTGCTGCTGGGGGGCGACATCCACCAGAACTACGTCTGCAACGTGATGGCGCCAGCCGAGTCCCCCGGCTCCCCCACGGCCCGCGTGCTGGCCAGCGAGTTCTGCGGCACCTCGATCAGCTCGCGCTCGGGCACCACGCAGGACAAGGTGGACGCCATCGCCCGCCACAACCCGCACGTACTGCTGGCGCGCTGCGACCTGCGCGGCTGGGGGCTGGCCGAGGTCACGCCCCGGCGGTGGACCACCACGCTGCGCACCGTGGACGACCCGCTGCGGGCCGACAGCGGCGCCTCCACCCTGGCCCGCTTCGTGGTGGAAGACGGTCGCCCCGGGCCCGTGCGCGACCTGTGATTTGCTACAAAATAGATAGCGAAATGCCCTAGTATTGATTGCGCTGGAGGCCAAAAAGACCAAAGACTCCCAACGCAGGGGCCGCCCACGCGCGCCGGTTCGGTAGCGGGGTGTAACACCCGCAGGCCAGGCCTGCACCCCGCATTACCATGGCGCCCACCACACAGGGAGACTCCATGATCCAAAAGCACCTGCCCGCCGTCCGGCTGGCCGCCCTCGCTGCCACCGCCCTGCTCGCGGCCTGCGGCACCAGCCCCCGCCTGAACTACACCCTGCCCGACCAGCCCGAAGGCGCGTCCGGCTATACCGAGAAGCCCGGCTGGGCGACGCAGAAGTTCGCCGTGGCGGCTGCCAACCCGCTGGCCACCGATGCGGGCTACCAGGTGCTCAAGGCCGGCGGCTCGGCGATCGATGCCGCCATTGCGGTGCAGATGGTGCTGTCGCTGGTCGAGCCGCAGTCGAGCGGCATCGGCGGCGGCGCGTTCCTGCTGCACTCGGCGGGCAGCCGGGTCGAGGCCTACGACGGCCGCGAGACGGCGCCGGCCGCCGCCACCGAGAACCTCTTTCTCGGCCCCGACGGCAAGCCCGTGCCCTTCTACGACGGCGTGGTGGGCGGCCGCTCGGTGGGTACGCCCGGCGCGGTGCGCATGCTGGAGCTGGCGCACAAGGAGCACGGCAAGCTGCCGTGGGCATCGCTGTTCCAGCCGGCCATCCAGCTGGCCGAGAACGGCTTCAAGGTGAGCCCGCGCCTGAACACACTGCTGGCCAACGAAAAGTACCTGGCCCAGGACCCGGCCGCGCGTGCCTATTTCTTCGACGCGGCGGGCCAGCCCTGGCCCGTGGGCCATGTCCTCAAGAACCCCGAGCTGGCCGCCGTGCTGAAAGGCATCGCGAACAACGGCTCCAAGGCGCTGCTGGAGGGCGAGGTGGCGCAGGCCATCGTCGCCAAGGTGCAGGGCCACCCGACCAACCCCGGGCGCCTGGCGCTGGCCGACCTGGCCGGCTACCAGCCCAGGAAGCGCGAGGCGCTGTGCACGGACTACCAGGTGGCCTCCAAGGACTTTCGCCTGTGCGGCTTTCCGCCGCCCAGCTCGGGCGCGATCGCCGTGGGGCAGATCCTGGGCATCCTGAAGAACACCGACGCCAACACGATGGCGCTGCAGGAAGGCCCCAAGGGCGCGGGCGACTGGCTGCCCAGTGCCGACTGGCTCTACCTGTACAACGAGGCCTCGCGCCTGGCCTTCGCCGACCGCGGCCTCTACGTGGCCGACCCCGACTTCGTGCAACCGCCGGGCGGCAGCTGGAGCACCCTGCTCGCCCCCGCCTACCTCGCCCAGCGCGCCAAGCTGATCGGCCCGCAGAGCATGAAGGTGGCGCAGCCCGGCAACCCCGGCGCGGTCCAAACCAGCCATGCGCCCATGCCCGACCAGATCGAGCACGGCACCAGCCACATCAGCGTCGTCGATGCCTTCGGCAACGCGGTGGCGATGACGACCACCATCGAAGACCAGTTCGGCTCGCGCCAGATGGTCAAGGGCTTCCTGCTGAACAACGAGCTGACCGATTTCAGCTTCGCGCCCAAGGACGCGCAAGGCCAGCCCATCGCCAACCGGGTGGAGCCCGGCAAGCGCCCGCGCTCGTCGATGGCGCCCACGCTGGTGTTCGACAAGCAGACAGGCCAGGTGGTGATGAGCGGCGGCAGCCCGGGCGGCGCGCTCATCATCCACTACACGGCCAAGACGCTCTACGGCATCTTCAACTGGGGGCTGATGCCACAGCAGGCCATCAACCTGCCCAATTTCGGCTCGCTCAATGGCCCGACGATGCTGGAGGAAAAACGCTTCCCGCCGGCCACGGTAGAGGCGCTGCGCGCTCGCGGCGCCGAGGTGCGCGAGATGAACATGACCAGCGGCCTGCAGGCCATCACCCGCGCCGAGGTGCACGGGCAGCCGATGTGGCTGGGCGGCGCCGACCCGCGCCGCGAAGGCGTGGTGATGGGGGACTGAGCGCCCGCCCCTCAAAAAAAGAGCACCCGGCGGGTGCTCTTTGGCGTTGCGGCCCGCGCCGGCCGCTGCGCCAGCAGCCTACTGCTCGGCGATCACGTCCAGGAACACCAGCGGCTCGGTGCCGGTGTTGGTCAGCCCGTGCGATTCGCCCTTGCGCACGATGGTCACGTCGCCCGGCTTCACGGCCACGTCCACGCCGTCCTTGTCCTTGAAGGTGCCGCGGCCCGAGACGATCACGTAGGTGTCCTCGTTGCTGGTGTGCTTGTGGTAGCCGATGGAGTCGCCCGGCTGCAGCGTGAGCCAGCTGATCTCCTTGATGGCCTGGTCCTTGAGCGCCTTGTCGCGCGTGAAGGCGTATTCGCCGGCCAGCGTGCCCTTGCCGCCGCCGGCGCCCTCCTTGTTGGCTTTCAGCAGCGCCTCCTTGGGGTACACCTCGGCCGACGCTGTCGATGCCACCCCCACCAGGGCGAATGCGGCGGCCAGCAGGCGGAACGTTTTTTTCATGGGTTGTCTCCTTTGGAATGGTCGGGTGGCAGCGCGGGCCGCAGCAGCATGCGCAGCCCGTTCGGTGCCGATGCGATCTTATGCGCGGCCCCGCGCGCCCCGCACCGGCCAGCACCCCGGCGGGGCCCTGCGAAGCAGGCTTGGTATCAAAACAGGCCCCAGCACAATCGACACTAGGGCATACCGCTATTAAAATAATAGCAACCGAATCCGCTCCTCACGCCGGGGCCTGGGCCGGCGCCACGGAGGCGCCCTGGATGCCGTGCCGCTCCAGCGCCGCCTGCACGAAACCGCTGGCCTTGGCCTCTTCCACGAAGGCATGGAGCACGCCCGCCGCGGCCGCGCCCCGGCCCTTGGGCAGCCCCATGGCCTGCTGGATGACCATGAAGCGGCCTGGCAGCAGGCGCAGGCCGCCGCCCAGGCGCTGCGCATCGGCCTGCAGCTGCTGCTTGACGCCCGCGGCCACGTCGGCGCCTTCGGCCAGGAAGGTCTCCACGACGGCGGGCGACGTGGGGGCGCGCACCAGGGTGGCGGCCTTCATCTCGCGGCTCAGATAGAGATCGTAGGCGCTGCCCTTGCCGACCACCACCCGGTGACCGGGCCGGTCCACGGCCTCGTTGTCGCGCAGCGGCGAGTCCTCGCGCACCAGGTAGCAGCCTTCGATGAGCACGTACGGCGCGGTGAACGCGATGCCGGCGCCGCGCAGCGGGTCCACGGCGAAAAAGCCCACATCGGCCTGCTCCTGCGTGACGGCCTCGACCGATCAGCCGGCCGCATCGAACACGGCGAAGGCGATGGGCACGCCCAGGCGCTCGGCCAGGGCCCGCGCCAGATCGACGGACACGCCGGACGGGTCCGCCCCCGGCGCGCCGGCCTTGGCCAAAATGGGGTTGCCCAGGTTGATGGAGGCGCGCAGCACCCCGGTGGGTGCAAAGGCCTGGAGGACGGCGGGATCGATGGACATGCGGCGAAGGACGGGGGGGTTGAACGAAGGCCGAGCATCTTCCAGGCAGCGCGCCGTGTAAACCCCCGCGGCCGCCTGGCGGCGCAGCGCGTCAGGTGGCGGCGTCCTGCGGCCAGCGCACGGGCGGCAGGGCCTGCAGCGCGGGCCGGGCCAAAAGGTAGCCCTGGAACAGGTGGATGCCCAGGCCGCGCAAGGTGTGCAGCTCGGCATCGGTTTCGACGCCTTCGGCCAGGGCCTGCACGCCCAGGTCATCGCACAGGCCCACGATGCTGCGCACGATGGCTTGCCGGACCGGGTGGCGGTCGACGCCGCGCACCAGGGCCATGTCGATCTTCAGCAGATCGGGCTGGAAGTCGGCCAGCAGGCTCAGGCCCGCGTAGCCCGCGCCGAAATCGTCGATCGCACTCAGGAAGCCGTGGCGGCGGTAGGCGTGCAGGATGCCCTGCAGGTGCGCCTTGTCCAGCAGGTTCTCGCGCTCGGCGATCTCGAAGATGATGCGCTCGGTGGGAAAGCCGCAGCGCTGCGCGGCCTGCAGCGTGGCGCGGATGCAGGCCTCCGGCTGGTACACGGCGTTGGGCAGGAAGTTGATGCTCAGCCGGCAGGGCATGCCCAGTGCCGCGGCCAGCTCCACGGCCTTCACGCGGCAGGCCTGGTCGAAGGCGTAGAGGTTCTGCTCGGTCACCCGATCCAGGATGCTCTGGGCCGAGCTGCCGTCCAGCCCCCGCACCAGCGCCTCGTAGGCGTAGACGCTGCGGTCGCGCAGATCGACGATGGGCTGGAACGCCATGGTGAACTCGAAGTCCAGCGCCTGGCCATCGCGGCAGGCGGCGCAGGCGGGCGAAGAGGCGGCGTGGGGGGAGGCGGGCAGATTCATGACAGCGATGGGCCACGGGCAATGGCGGGGCGACGATCGACTCGACAAGCTTACGCCCATTCGGCGGCACCCCGGTCCCACACGCGTCCCGTGCGCCACCAGGACACCAGCCATTGCTGCCCCATCAGGCCCCAGCGCGCGCACGACGCCGGGGCCCGGCGCACCGCACCGGGCCCCTCGCCGCGCTCTTCTTCTCTCCCCTCTCTCTCTTGGTTCCTGTGGCTCCGCGTCTGCTTTCGCCCTTGTTCGCTCGCTCGTGTTCGTCGCCTGTCACGCCACCACGTGCACCAGTTGCATCATTCCCAGGTCTTCGTGGTCGAGCGCATGGCAGTGCCACACGAACTGGCCGTGGAAGTCGGTGAACCGCATGCGGAAGGTGATGCTGCCCATCGGCGGCACCGGCAGCGTGTCGGCCCAGTACGGATCGACCGGCTCGCCGTTGACCCGGACCACATAGCTGTCGTTGACGTGGATGTGGAACGGGTGCGGGTAGCGGTTGAGGTTCTGGATGGTCCATTCCTCCACCGCGCCCAGCGCCACCGTCTGCGTGGCCGTGAGCGACGACTGGAACGGCGACAGCCGGGCCTGCGGCGAGGCGTCGCCGGACGAGAACACGGTGTCGGTGAAGCCGTCGACGCCGTCCGACAGCGGGATGAACCAGCCCTCCCCCGCCGGAATGGGCTGGGCCAGGCGCTCGCTCGTCTTGGGCAGTACGGCCAGCACCAGGCTGCGCTGCTTGCCGCCATGGGCCGCCAGTTCCTCATCGGTGATGGGCAGGTGCTCGGCATAGCGCGGCAGGCGCGCGGGCTGGGGCAGCGGGGTGGACAGCGGCGTGCCCTCCACCACGATGCGCGCGACGATCTCGTCCTGCGCCTCGCTCGACGGCGCCTTGACCGAACGCAGGTAGTACGTGCCGGGCACGTCGCTGGCCTTCACCACGATCGAATGGCGGTTGCCGGGGTACAGCGCGTTGCCGGGCCAGTGGGCGTTGTCGAATTGGTCCGAGGTGGCCGCGTTGATGGCCTTGAAACGGCGGTTGAACACGTTGCCGTCCTTGGCATACGCCCAGAGCGTGTGGCCGTCCAGCACGGGGTTGAACGGGTAGAACGAAGCCGTGTTGACGAAGTGCCACTGCTGCACCTCGCCCGGCCGCATCACGATGGTGGGCTGGTAGGCGCCGTTGAGCAAAAAGCCCGACGACGCGGTGCGGATGGAGTCGTAGAACGATTCCGTTTTGCCGTCGTCGGTCAGGTTGACCTTGTGCACGTGGATCGCCCGCTCGCGGATGTCCGGCGTGTCGATGAAGGTGTCCTTGGGGTCGTGGATGAGGATGGCGCCGAACATGCCGCTGGAGACCTGCACGTTGGACGACCCGTGCAGATGGGGGTGGTACCAATAGATGCCGTTGGTGTGGTCGGCCGGGATGGCCACCTCGTGCTGGCGGCTGGCCCCCGGCAGCACGCCGGCCTCGGCCATGTCCACCACGTAGTCGCCGAACACGCCGGGGCGGATCTCCCGCGGATCGACGTGCAGGCCGTGGAAATGCAGGTTGGTGCTGTTCTGGTGGTTGAGGTAGTCCAGCGAGGACTGGCCCTTCACGTTGGCCGGCAGTTCGTTCACCAGCCGGATACGCAGCGTGTCGCCAGGCTGCAGGTGCAGCGTGGGCGCCATGTACTGGCCGTTGAAGCTGCGCAGCGCGGTCTGCACGGTCTTGGCGATGCCCGGATAGGCCGGCGGCTGCGATCCCGCGATGCGCAGCGGCTGCGCGCCGTAGCGGGCGAACAGGTCCAGGCTGAGCTGGCCGCCGGACGACGTCAGCGCGGCGGGCTCGGGCAGCGTGTCCGCCATGGCGCCGGAGGCGCTGCCGCCGCAGCCGGCCAGCGGGGCAACCACTGTGCCCAGGGAGAGCCCGAACATCCACTGCAGGCTGGCGCGGCGCGTCGGCTCCGGGGTCGAGAAAGAATCGGTCATGGCGGGCCTTCAGGCGAATGCGATGGGATGGGGTCGGACCTGCACGGCGGTGGACGGAAACGCCCCGCAGGCGGACGAGCGGTTGTCGCCCCAGGCGAGCAGCCCGGTGCCGGTGCGCGCCAGCACGTGGCCCGATCCGGCCGCCAGTTGCAGCACGCCGCGCAGCGCCGGCACCCTCAGCGGCCTGGCGGAAAAGGCCAGGCCGTCCCGCGCGAGCTGCCCCATGCCGTTCCAGCCCCATGCGAACACATCGCCCTGGCGAGACAGCGCCACGGTGTAGAACATGCCCGCATCCACCTGCGCCACGGCGAAACCGGTGCGCACCCGCACGGGCCGGGCGACATAGCGCGCATCGCCGGCGCCCGCCTGCCCGTACTGGTTGGAGCCCCAAGCCCACAGCCCGCCTTGCGCGTCCACCGCGAAGCTGTGCGTGTCGCCCGCCGCCACCTGCACGATGCGCCCGGGCAGGTCCACCCGCACCGGCACGGCGGATTCCTTCAGTGCCCCGTTGCCCAGTTGGCCGGCCGCGTTGGCGCCCCAGGCCCAGACGCGTCCGGCACGGTCCAGCGCCAGCACGTGCGCATGGCCGGGCGCCAGGTGCGCGATGGCACCCAGGCCTTCGATGGCCTGCGGCGCGGATTCGCGCGAGGCCGTCGCGCGGCCCAGTTGCCCATAGGCCGCCATGCCCCAGGAGCGCACCGTGCCGTCGGCCTGCAGCGCGAACGCGGCGGCTTCGGTCTGCGCCACCTGGACCACGGGGGAAGGCAGGCCCGACACGCCCACGCGGTCGGCGCCGTGATCCGGCGACACCACGGGCCGGCAGGCCACCACGGCGCCGCCCTCGCGCACGGCCAGCGTGTGGGAATGCCCGTCGTGCACCGCGGTGAACGGCAGCCCGGGGTTCAGCCACTGGGGCTGCGGCTGCGCGTAGCGGTTGTGGCCGATCTCGGTGGGGCTGGACGTGCACAGCTCGCCCGGATAGCCGGGCGGCAGCTGGGCGCCGAGCCGCTTGACGCCGCCCCAGCCGTAGGCCGCGCCGTCCGCGGCGAGGGCGATGGACCGGTCGCGGCCGGCACTGATGGTGAGAAATGGCATGGAATGCGCCTCGCTGGTCAGGGCAGCAGCACGAGGTAGGCGAACCCTTCGGCGCCGCCGATCGTGGCCTTGATCTGGATCTGCTTTTTCGATGTGGGGGCCTGGAACACCGTCACCCGGCCGGAGGGGCTGATCTGCACGCCGGAATCGCTCGGGTTGCACGACCAGACGGCCATGTCCTTGTCGATGGCGGCCCCCGAACTCAGGACGCCCCGGATGCTGAGGTCGTACGAGAACGGGGATTGCTTGGTGATCTTCGTGGCCGGGGACAGCAGCAGCCGCTTGAGTACCGGCACCGGCGCGCTCTGGTTGCCGTAGAGGATGGCCTTGCCTTCCAGCCGGCCCGATTGCCCGAGCTGGTCCGACAGGTACCAGGGCAGTTCGGCCTTGATCGTGTAGGCACGTGGCGTGCGCTCCTGGCTGCGCAGTTGCACCAGGCCGCTGGAGCCTTCGTGGTTGGACACGTGCACGTCCGAGGCGTGTTCGCCCTCGACGCTCCAGATGGCGTCCTGGGTCACGTCCTTCCAATCGCCGCTGTCGGAGTAGCGCACCAGCGCCCAACCCTGCGCCGTGTCGGCCGTGGATTTGAAACCCTCGTAGAACTCGACCTTGAACTCCACGGGAACGGGCGGCGTGCGCACGTACAGCACCGGCATGGTCCACGGCACGGGTGGCTGCGAGGAGCCGTATTGGGTATAGCACCTGCCGTCGCCACGGCAGAATTTGATGCGGATGTTTTCCTCGTCGCCGTTGTAGAGGTTCATCACCAGCGTGCGCAGTTCGTAGTCCGACTGGCCCCACTGGCGATCGCGGCGCTTGTAGGCGTTGCGGGTGACGATGTAGCCCGGGCCGAGGATCTTGTAGGGCCTGGACCCCGCCTGCCCCAGGTCGGCGAAATGGCGGTAGCGGGTGGTGCCGTCGTGCTGGTACGACTGCGGCTTGAAGCCGAAATACCGCATGACTTGAGGCGTCGCGGCCGACTGTTCGCCGGAAGGCAGCCGATGGCGCACGGCGTCCGGCGGTATCAGGCTCTGCAGTTCGGTGATGCTGGGCAGGCGCCAGGGATTGCCCGCGCTCGCCGGGTCGGCCATCAGCCCTTCCAGGCCGTCATATTCGAACATCTCCGGTTTCCACATCAGGCCGGTGTCGCGGTCCAGGATGCTGCCGTCGGCGAAGGGCTTGAGCCCGTTGGGGTACATCAGCCGCTGGCGCTTGAGGTGGATGTGGTACTCGTCCAGGTGCCGCTCCGCCTTGTCCAGCTGCGGCGGATCGCCCGCATGGGCGGCCTCGACCTTGAGGTTCAGCGCCTGGGCCTGCAGTGCGCGCGCCTGGTTGAAGGCGTTGAACAGCAGGTCGTCATAGGCCGTTCCGGTGCGGCCCGAATAGAACTTGGGGTGGTCGTCCAGCAGCAGGCGGATCAGCCCCTTGGCATCGGCACCGGAGCCCACCTGGTTGTCGTGCAGCTGGGTCAGCACCAGGCTTTCATTCACGGACTTGACGAATTGCTCCTGAAGCTGGTCGGCCGTCGGCGGCGCATCCCCCGCTGCGCTGGCCAGCAAATCGGTCTTGTCCTGCACGAACGCCTTCAACGCCTCCAGCGCCGTCAGGCGGGTGATGTAGGCCGTGGACCGCGGCACCCTGCCGATCGCCTCGCTCAGCCGCTTGATCTCGGCCGTGATCGCCTGCAGCTGCTTGGCGGTGGTGTCCTCACCTTCGCCCAGCCCCAGTTCGTTCAGGAAGCTGTTGATCCCGCTGACCCGCATGAGCCAGCCCTTGACCTTGCCGCCGGCCCAGTCCTTGAAGTTGCCGGACAAGCCATCCACCAGGTCCTTGATGGTGGCGTCGGGGCTTTTGTCGGCGCCCAGCAGGCCGGCCGCGTTCCGTCCGAAGCGCTGGACGGAGACCGTGGCGTCGATGCCGTCCGCCACCTGCCGCGCCAGCGCCTGCGTGCCGCCCGCGCCGCGCGCGGCCTGGTGGAAGTGGTCCGCATCGAACCGGTCGCGGTCCAGGCTGAAGCCCAGAGTCCCCACGGGAAGGTCGGGCGGCAGCCCCAGCGACTCCAGCACGCGTGCCTGGGCCCGCGCCAGCGCCATCCCTGGCTGCGTGGCGAGGTAGGCATCCACCAGCGTGGAGATCGGCGACAGCACGACCGCCGTGCCGGAGCGGTAGTCCTCGAGCCGGGCGGCCAGGTGCAGGCCGTCCCCCAGGTCCAGGACGAGGCGCAGGCCGCCCTGCGCCGCGTGCACCAGCACCGTGGCATGGCCGTCGAAGGCCGTCTCCACCAGCGTCTGGCCGCCCGCGCCGAAGACCGTGAGCGTGCCCTGGCCCGGGCCGCCCGGCTCGGCATGGACCGGTACCGACAGCGCATGGGGTGCAGGGCCGAGTCCGCCTTCGCCGCAGCTTCGGACGAGGTCAAGATGCTGCAGGGGGTCGAGGGGGCTGTCCACAGGGTGCATAAGTTGTGTCCGGCAGGCCGGTCCATTGGGGTGATGACGCAGTTTTTTCGCCCGGAATCGGGCGGCAGGCCTCCCGCCCACCGGTGCATCGTGACGTTTCGCCCCGGCCGTTTCAACCCGCTGATCCAGTGGGGATTTCCATCCCACGCCGCGGCCAGAGCCCTCCGTGCAGCCTATTGAGACAGGCGGCCATGCCAGGCCCAACGGGTGAGACGCGGGGTCCATTTCCACCCCGTTCGGCGCGCAGGGTTTTTTTCTCGACCTGTCGCGCGTGCACTACATTTCGAGTGGAAACACACAGAAAGCAACAGACCGCCGAAGGGAATTCATGGCAAACGAGATCCGTCCGGCTTCCGATTCCCATCCACCCCGCCGCCATGCTGCGCTCGCTAGTCCGCACGTCCCAGGGACGCTGGTGGAGGTCTCCACCGCCCCCATCCCCTCAGGCGAGCGCCTCGACTTCTGGCGGGAGTCGGTGCTCAGCCGCATGCGCCCCGAATCCGACGTGCCGGACGGGGCGGCCTTCGGCGGGCGGTTGCGGCGCATCGTCGGCCAGGGGGCCGATCTGGTCGAGCACGCGAGCGAGGCCGTGCATGCCGTGCGCACCGAGGCCATGTGCCGCCGGGATGGCGCGGACGACATCAGCCTGTCGCTGATGGTGGAGTGCGACTGGGCCACCCAGGAAAACCACGGAGCGCAGCAGATCTCGGCCGGCATGCTCTACCTCGTGGACTACGCCCGGCCCGTGGAGATCCGGCGCTCCCGCCACCGCGACATGTCCCTCATCGTGTCGCGCAAGACCATCCACGACACCCTGGGCCCCGGTTTCGCCATGCCCGACCAGCTGCCGCAACGCCCGGGCCTGGGCAGCGTGCTGCAGACCCTGATGGCCGCCACCTGGCGCGAGGCGCCGCGCATGGGAATCGACGAACGCACCGTGGCGCTGAAAGCCTGCACCGACATGGCCCTGGCCCTGCTGCAGACATCGCAGAAAGCCGGCCTGCAGGCCGATGCCGGCCGCTTCGACGACAGCCTGTACCGGGCGGCCTGGGGCCTGGTGCGGCGCCACTGCGGCGACCCGGCCTTCGGTGCCGAGCGGCTGGCGGTGCTGCTGGAATGCTCGCGTGCGTCGCTGTACCGCCTGTTCGCACGCCACGGCGAGGGCGTGGCGGCCGCCATCTGGAGCGCCCGGCTGGAGGCCGCCTGGCAGCAGATCACCGCGACCGCGGGGGCCGGCACCGAGCGGCCCAGCCTCTCGGAGATCGCGCTGCGGTGCGGGTTTTCGGACCCGTCCACCTTCCAGCGCATGTTCAAGCGCCGCTTCGGCCTCAGCCCACGCGAGGCGCGCCACCAGGCGAACTGACCCGCAGGCCGACCCGGCGGGTGCCGGCACCGGCGCGTTGGGGGACAATCGCCGGGTGTCCATCCCCCAGTCGTTCATCCAGGAATTGCTCGCCCGCGTCGATGTGGTCGACATCGTCGGCCGCTACGTGCAGCTCAAGAAGGGCGGCGCCAACTTCATGGGGCTGTGCCCCTTCCACGGGGAAAAATCGCCCTCGTTCAGCGTCAGCCCCTCCAAGCAGTTCTACCACTGCTTCGGCTGCGGCAAGAACGGCAACGCCATCAGTTTCCTCATGGAGCACGCCGGCATGGGCTTCGTGGAGGCCGTGCAGGACCTGGCCCAGCAAGTGGGCCTGCAGGTGCCGCAGGACGACGTCTCGCCCCAGGAGCGCGAGCGCGCCGCCGCCCAGCGGCAAAAGCAGGCCACGCTGACGGACGTGCTCGAAAAGGCCGGTGAATCCTTTCGCAAGCACCTCAAGGATTCGCCGCGTGCGGTGGGCTACTTCAAGGGGCGCGGCGTCTCCGGCACGGTCGCCAAGCGCTACGGCCTGGGCTACGCGCCCGAGGGCTGGCGCAATCTGGCCAGCGTGTTTCCCGAGTACGACAGTCCCCTGCTGGCCGAGAGCGGCCTGGTGATCGTGAACGAGGAGGACGACAAGCGCTACGACCGCTTCCGCGACCGCGTGATGTTCCCGATCCGCAACGTGAAGGGCGAGTGCATCGGCTTCGGCGGGCGCGTGCTGGGCGACGACAAGCCCAAGTACCTCAACTCGCCGGAAACGCCCGTGTTCCACAAGGGCCGCGAACTCTACGGCCTGTTCGAGGCGCGCACCGCCATCCGCGAACACGGCTACGTGCTGGTCACGGAAGGCTACATGGACGTGGTGGCGCTGGCGCAGCTCGGCTTCCCGAACGCCGTGGCCACGCTGGGCACGGCCTGCACGCCCGACCACATGCACAAGCTTTTCCGCTTCACCGAAACCGTGGTGTTCAGCTTCGACGGCGACGCGGCCGGGCGGCGCGCGGCGCGCAAGGCGCTCGACGGCGCCCTGCCCTACGCCACCGACACGCGCAGTGTGAAGTTCCTGTTCCTGCCGGCCGAGCACGACCCCGACAGCTTCATCCGCGAACACGGCACCGACGCCTTCGCCCGCCACGTGGGCGAGGCGCTGCCGCTCAGCCGCTTCCTTTTGGAGGCGGCCCGCGAGAACTGCGACCTGGGCACCGCCGAAGGCCGGGCCCACATGGTGAGCAATGCGCGGCCGCTGTGGTCCGCCCTGCCCGACGGCGCGCTCAAGCGGCAGTTGCTGACCGAACTGGCCGAGCTGGGCCAGCTCGACGCACGCGACCTGTCCGATCTGTGGAACCAGGCCGCGGCACAGGACGCGAGCCGCCAGAGCGGCGGCGCGCACCGCGCGGCGCCCGGTGGCGCGCCCCCACCCGCCTACGCCGACGAACCACCCTGGGGAGCCTCGGCGCAGGACGCCGGCTGGGCCCCGGCCGGTGAGCCGCCCGGCGGCGGCCAAGGCTATGCCGCCAAACCGTTTCGCAAAAACAACGGCGACTGGAAAGGCAAGGGCCGCTGGAAGAAGGAGGACGAGCGCCCCATCCAGCCGCGCCTGCCCCGCACCCCGGCGGCGAGCCGCACGGACCACGCGGTACGGCTTCTGCTGTCGCACATGGAGTTCCTGGAAGACCTGGCCCACGAGGACCATGCGGTGCTGTGCGCCCAGGCGGCGCCGCACGGGCCGCTGTTCACTTGGCTGGAAGGCCAGTTGCACGAGCACGGTCCGCTGGCCTGGGCCGTGCTGCGCGAGAGCCTGCGCGGGCACGAATGCGAGGGGCTGGCGGAACGGGTGATGACTGGCTCGCACGCCCAGACCGAGGGCGACGTGCAGGAACTGCGGGCCGAGTTGCGCGACCTGCTCGACCGCATGCTCATCGAGGAACTCAAGCGCCAGCAAAACGAGCTCATCCTGCTGGCGGCGCGCGACCCGGCGGCACTGGCGCAGTACCAGGCCCTGGAGCAGCGGCTCAAGGCATTGCGCGGAATTTCGCTCAAGCCGGCTTGAAATTCCCCTGGGCCGCTATAATGTAGGGTTCATCGGCAAGAGCGACAGCAGCACCTCCGGGCCGGGCAACCGTGACACACACGCACGACCGCCCTTCACACCGCAAGGACTGCACACCAAATGTTCGCCCACACATCTTGCCCCTGAGGGTCGCTCCCTCGAACCGCGAAGGCTCCGGCCTTTGCCGTGCCACCCGCGCCGGGATCCATGGCGCTTGCGTTTTCTTTGTGTCCGTTTTTGATCCTGAGGTGTCCATGCCTGCTCAAAAGTCCGCGAAGTCGCCCAAGTCCGCCCCAGGCACCGCCGCGAAGGCCGCTTCCAAACCTGCTGCCAAAGCCGCAACGACCGAGCCCAAGAAGGCCCTGGCCGCCGCTGCTCCAGCCGCCAAGAAAGTCCATACCGTGCCCGTGAACAAGTCCTCTGACAAGGCCGAAGCCTCCGAAGAAACCAAGAAGCCCGCCCGCGCCAAGGCCGCCGTGGCCTCCGCTGACGACGAAACGCCCAAGAAGCGCCCCGGCCGCCCGGCCAAGGCCGCCGGCGCCGCCGCAGCCGACAAGGCCCCTGCCAAGCGGGGCCGCAAGCCCAAGGCCGGTGCGGACGACGATGCGGTGGGCGACGACGCCGACCTGTCCGACATCGAGGCCGACCTCGAAGGCGAACCCGAAGCCGAAGCCACCCCCACGGCCACGGTCGAGAAGGTCAAGCCCCTTCGCATGAAGATCAGCAAGGCGAAGGAACGCGCCTTGATGAAGGAATTCGGTCTGGACGAGACCGTCCTGTCCGAGGAAGACCTGGCCAAGCGCCGCTCGCGCCTGAAGACCCTGATCACCCTGGGCAAGACGCGCGGCTACCTGACGCAGGTCGAAATCTCCGACCACTTGCCCGACAAGCTGGTCGATGCCGAGACGATGGAAGTCGTGGTCACGATGCTCAACGACATGGGTGTGGCCGTGTACGAGCAGACGCCCGATGCCGAGACCCTGTTCCAGAACAACGTGACGCCCACCGCGGCGACCGTCGAGGAAGCGGAAGAAGAAGCCGAAGCGGCCCTGTCCACCGTGGACAGCGAATTCGGCCGCACCACCGACCCCGTGCGCATGTACATGCGCGAAATGGGCACGGTGGAGCTGCTGACCCGCGAAGGCGAAATCGAAATCGCCAAGCGCATCGAAGGCGGCCTGCAGGCCATGATGGAGGCGATCAGCGCATCGCCCGCCACCATCGCCGAGATCCTGAACATGGGCGAAGAGATCCGCGAGGGCAAGGTCGTCATCTCCACCATCGTGGACGGCTTCTCCAACCCCAATGAAGCCGACGACTACGTGGCCGAAGAAGACTTCGACGAATTCGACGAAGAGGACGACGACGACGGCAAGGGCGGCTCCAAGGCGCTGACCAAGAAGCTGGAAGAACTCAAGCGCGAAGCCCTGTCCCGCTTCGACACCATGCGCGACCTGTTCGAGAAGGTCCACAAGATCTACGACAAGGAAGGCTACGGCACGCCCGCCTACATGAAGGCCCAGCAAGCCCTGTCGGCCGAGCTGATGACCATCCGCTTCACCGCCAAGACCATCGAGAAGCTGTGCGACATGGTGCGCGGCCAGGTGGACGACGTGCGCAAGAAGGAGCGCGAGCTGCGCCGCATCATCGTGGACAAGTGCGGCATGCCGCAGGAAACCTTCATCAAGGAATTCCCGCCCAACCTGCTGAACCTGAAGTGGGTGGAAAAGCAGGCGGCGTCCGGCAAGCCCTGGAGCACCGTGCTGCAGCGCAACATTCCGCCGGTGCAGGAACTGCAGCAGCGCCTGATGGACCTGCAGGCGCGCGTGGTGGTGCCGCTGCCCGAGCTCAAGGACATCAACAAGCGCATGAACGAGGGCGAATCGTCCTCGCGCGATGCCAAGAAGGAAATGATCGAGGCCAACCTGCGCCTCGTGATCTCCATCGCCAAGAAGTACACGAACCGCGGCCTGCAGTTCCTGGACCTGATCCAGGAAGGCAACATCGGCCTGATGAAGGCCGTGGACAAGTTCGAATACCGCCGCGGCTACAAATTCTCGACCTACGCCACGTGGTGGATCCGCCAGGCCATCACGCGCTCGATCGCCGACCAGGCGCGCACCATCCGCATCCCGGTGCACATGATCGAGACGATCAACAAGATGAACCGCATCTCGCGCCAGCATCTGCAGGAGTTCGGCTTCGAGCCCGATGCGTCCATCCTGGCGGCCAAGATGGAGATTCCGGAAGACAAGATCCGCAAGATCATGAAGATCGCCAAGGAGCCGATCTCCATGGAAACGCCGATCGGCGACGACGACGACAGCCACCTGGGCGATTTCATTGAGGACGGTGCCAACACCGCCCCGATCGATGCCGCCATGCAGGCCGGCCTGCGCGATGTGGTCAAGGACATCCTGGACGGCCTCACGCCGCGCGAAGCCAAGGTGCTGCGCATGCGCTTCGGCATCGAGATGTCCACCGACCACACGCTGGAAGAAGTCGGCAAGCAGTTCGACGTGACGCGCGAGCGCATTCGCCAGATAGAAGCCAAGGCATTGCGCAAGCTCAAGCACCCCAGCCGCAGCGACAAGCTGCGCAGCTTCATCGACTCGCTGTAATCAGCCTGCCGCCGCCCCCTGGGCCGCGTCCATCGAAAAGCCTGCCCCCGCCTTGCGGGAGCAGGCTTTTTTCATGGCTGGACGTTTTCGCGGAAGCACCCCTTGGCCCGCACGGGAAAGAGCCCCACCACCCTTCGGAAGATGGCCGGCCGCCACATGCGGCGTTTGGCGAGACATGCGAAATTGGCACGTGTTGCTTTCCAAAATTTCGCTTTGGATTTGAAAATCTGAAACATAAACTTACGAACGACATTGCACTGCCAGCAAGTTTCCACGCAGATGGACAGGGAGGGAGGGTAGAAGCCGAAGCGGCTGACCCATGGGGCGAACCGCACGCCGCAAGAGGAAAGCATTGAAGTGCGCGCCACCTGCAACTCCGCCCCGGCACTTGCGGGTGGCGCATTTTTTTTCTGAGCCCACCAAGAAAGAAAGAGCACGTCCATGAACCACCGATTCTTCGGAAACCTGCGCATCGGCCCCCGCATCACGCTCGCATTTCTTTCCACGATCGTGTTGCTGCTCCTCGTGGCCGGCATCTCCATGTCGGCCCTGAGCAACGTCAACCAGGCGCTGACGCTGGTGACCAAGGACTATTACGTCAAGGTCCGGCTGCTGAACGAGATTTCCGACGAGGTCGATCAGCAGGCCCGCTACGTGCGCAACCTGGTGATCTTCGATGATGCGGCCCAGCGGGCGCAGGAGATCAAGGGCATCGAAGGCAGCCGCGAACTCATCACCGGCATGTACGCCAAGCTCACGCCCACGGTGCAGAGCGACATGGGCAAGCGGTTGCTCGCAGACACGCAGGAGCAGCGGGCCGCCTACGTGAAGGACGTGGACGCCTTCCTTTCGCTGATCCGCGCCGGCCAGACCGAGGAAGCCAAGGGCCTGCTGGCCAACACGCTGCGGCGCAACCAGCTGGCCTACATGGCAGCGATCGACAAGATGTCCGATCACCAGCAATTGCAGATGGACCAGGCCAGCGACGGCGCGGACCGCGAGGTGAAGACGGGCTTTCAGCTCATCATCGCCATCGCGTGCGCGGCGGTGGCCGTGTCGTTCGTGCTGGGCTGGCTCATCACGCGATCCATCACCCGGCCCATCGGGCGCGCGGTGCAGATCGCCGAGACCGTGGCGGCGGGCGACCTGACGTCGCACATCGAGGCGAATAGCAAGGACGAGGTGGGCCAGTTGCTCAACGCGCTGCAGCGCATGAACGCCAGCCTGGTGCAGATCGTGGGCAACGTGCGCACGAGCGCCGACTCCATCGCGACGGGGTCGGTGCAGATCGCCAACGGCAACGCCGACCTGAGCCAGCGCACCGAGGAACAGGCCAGCAACCTGGAGGAGACCGCGGCGTCGATGGAAGAGCTGACCTCCACCGTGCAGCAGAACGCCGACTCGGCCCGCCGCGCGCACCAGCTGGCCTCCGGCGCTTCGGCCGTGGCCACGCAGGGCGGCTCGGTGGTGGGCAACGTCGTGTCCACCATGCAGGACATCCAGCAGAGTTCCGGCCGCATGGCGGAGATCATCGGGGTGATCGACGGCATCGCCTTCCAGACCAACATCCTGGCGCTGAACGCCGCGGTGGAGGCGGCCCGCGCCGGCGAGCAAGGGCGCGGCTTCGCGGTGGTGGCCAGCGAGGTGCGATCGCTCGCGGGGCGCTCGGCGGAGGCCGCCAAGGAGATCAAGGCGATGATCGAAGCCAGCGTCTCACGCGTGAGCACCGGCAGCGACCTCGTGGCACAGGCCGGGCGCACCATGGACGAGGTGGTGGCGCAGGTCACGCAGGTGTCCACGCTGCTGTCGGAGATCAGCGCGGCCAGCGCCGAGCAATCGAGCGGCATCAATCAGGTGGGCGATGCGGTGCAGCAACTGGACCAGGTCACGCAGCAGAACGCGGCACTGGTGGAGGAAAGCGCTGCCGCCGCCGACAGCCTGAAGTTCCAGGCCGAGTCGCTCTCGCGCATGGTGGCCCAGTTCCGCCTGCCGGGCGACACCGATGCCGGCACGGCCGGAACCCCGACTGGCACCGCCCGCAGCAGCAGCCATGGCACGCTGCCGGCACCCGCGCAGCGGCTGATCGGTTCGTCGGGCGCCTACTGAGCCGACGCCCCCGCCCGATGGCGGGGCTCAGCAGCCGAGCTGGCGCACCTGGAAGTAATCCTGGGCCAGGTCCAGCCAGGCGCGCGCCGCAGGCGTGTGGGGCACGCCGCGGCGCCAGGCCAGCGTGAAGTGCCAGATGGAGGGCAGATCGTCCACATCCAGGTAGCACACGCCGGGGTGCTTGCTCCAGCGCGTGATGACGCGCGGCAGCAGGATCACCCCGAGCTGCTGCGCCACCAGCTGCACCAGGAAATCGACCTGCCCCGTGCCCATCACCGACACGCGGGGCCGCACGCCTTGCCGCGCACAGGCCTGCAGCAGGGCCTGGTTCACGGTCGTGCCCTCCTCGAACAGGATGAGCGGCCATTGCGCCAGTTCCGCGAGCGAAATGCGCGTGGTGCCGACGGGTACGAAGGCCTGCGACACCAGGGCCACCACGGGCTCGGTGCGCACGTGCTGCCAGTCGAAGTCGTGCGCGGCGGGCGCCACCAGCGCCGCCAAGTCCACCTCGCCCGACCTCAGCTGCGCTTCCAGCCGGTCGAGCGGCTCGACCACCATCGTCACGTCGATGGCCGGAAAGCGCTGCCGGAACGCGGTGAACAGCCCCGCGTAGTAAGCGCTGGTGCCCATGCGGGGAAAGCCGATGCGCAGGCTTCCGCGCTGCACCTGCTGCATTTCCGCCAGCTCGCCCTCCAGCCCATGCATCTCATGCAGGATGTTCACCGCGCGGCGCAGCAGCAGATCGCCCGCAGCGGTGAGGCCCTTGCCCCGGCCCGTGCGCGCGAGCAGTTGCACGCCCATTTCGGATTCGAGGCCCTTCATCGCCTTGCTGACCGCCGACTGCGTGGCGCACACCACCTTGGCCGCTTCGGCGAAGCTGCCGTGTTTGGCGATTTCCACGAAAAGGCGCAGGGTCTTGATGTCCATGGGGATGGATGAGCACGAAGGACACGAGAAAACCGACGATACAAGCAAATGCCGACCCATCACAGGGCCCCGGCCAGCATAAGGCCCCCCGCACGCCCTGCGCCACCCCCATGGCAAACGCCCGGCATCGCAGGGCGAGGCCGGGCGTCGGAGCGATGCCGCAAAAAAACAGTTCGGGTCAAAAAGGCCTGCAGCACATATCTTACTAGGGCATATTGCTCATATTTTTATAGCAAACCGCCCCACTGCATTCTTCTCAGGAAGCAAGGGCCCGCATCTCCGCGATCAGGTCGGATTTGCCCTCGAACCCGATGCCCGGCAACGGTGGCAACGTGACGTAACCGTTTTCCACCTTCACGCCGTCCGGGAAGCCGCCATAGGGCTGGAACAGGTCGGGGTAGCTTTCGTTGCCGCCCAGGCCCAGGCCCGCCGCGATGGCCAGCGACATCTGGTGGCCGCCGTGGGGGATGCAGCGGCTGGGGGACCAGCCATGGTCCTTGAGCATGTCCAGCGTGCGCAGGTATTCGACCAGCCCGTAGCTCAAAGCGCAGTCGAACTGCAGCCAGTCGCGGTCCTTGTGCATGCCGCCGTGGCGGATGAGGTTGCGCGCGTCCTGCATCGAAAACAGGTTCTCGCCCGTGGCCATGGGGCCTTGGTACACCTCGCCCAGCTTGGCCTGCAGTTCGTAGTCGAGCGGGTCGCCGGCCTCTTCGTACCAGAACAGCGGGTACTGCGACAGGGCGCGGCCGTAGTCGATGGCGGTCGGCAGGTCGAACCGGCCGTTGGCATCCACCGCCAGCTGCTGGCCCGGGCCGAGGATCTTGAGCACCGACTCGATGCGCTCGCAGTCGTCGGCCAGCGAAGCCCCGCCGATCTTCATCTTGACCACCGAGTAGCCGCGCGCCAGGTAGCTCTCCATTTCCTTCCGGAGCCCGTCCAGCCCCTTGCCAGGGTAGTAGTAGCCGCCGGCGGCATACACGAAGACGCGCGGGTCGGGCGTGCCGTTGCCGTAGCGTTCGGCCAGCAGCTGGTAGAGCGGCTGGTCGGCGATCTTGGCCACTGCGTCCCACACGGCCATGTCGATGGTGCCCACGGCCACCGAGCGCTCGCCGTGGCCGCCGGGCTTTTCGTTGATCATCATGCGGGCCCAGACCTTGTGCGGATCGAGGTTCTCGCCGGTGCCGTCCACCAGCGTGGCGGGGTCGGCTTCGAGCACGCGCGGGATGAATCGGTCGCGCATCAGCGCGCCCTGGCCGTAGCGGCCGTTGGAATTGAAGCCGTAGCCGATCACCGGCTTGCCGTCGCGGACCACGTCGGTGACCACTGCCACCAGGCTCAGGGTCATCTTCGAAAAGTCGATGTAGGCGTTGCGGATGTCGGATTTGATGGGCCGGGTGGATTCGACGATATCGACGATTTTCATGGTGCTTGGGTGGTTGAAAAAAGAAGGATCAGCGGGCGAGCGAGGAGCCCCCGCAGATGGCGATGTCCTGCCCCGTGATGGCCGCCGCCGGCGGCGACAGCAGGTAGCCCACGAGCGCGGCGATCTCGCCGGGCTCGATGAGGCGGCCGATGGGCGGCAGGCGCGGTGCGCTGCCGGCGCGGGCGGGGTCGTTCAGCATGCCGGTGGCCGTGGCGGCGGGCGAGACGACGTTCACCGTCACGCCCTGCCCCGCCACCTCGGCCGCCCAGCTGCGCGCCAGCGCGACCAGCGCCGCCTTGGTGGCCGCGTACTGGCCGCGCCCGGGCATGCCCTGCGCCACGCGGCTGCCGATGAACACCACCCGGCCGTTCCCACGCGCGGCCATGGCGGGCACGATGGCATCGGCCAGGCGCGTGGCGGCGTCGACGTGCAGGCGCCACATCAACCCGCCGCCCGCGTGGTCCAGTTGGCCCAGCGGGCCCACGCGCAGCACGCCGGCAGCATGCACCAGCGCCTGGACGGCCTGCAGACCCGCGGCGGCACGGGCGATGTCTTCGCCATCGGCCAGATCGACGGCCACGGGCGTGAACGCGGCGTGTTCGATGGCCGGCGCGGCCACGTCCAGCCCGCTCACCTGCCAGCCCGCGGCCAGCAGCGATTCGGCGATGGCGCGGCCGATGCCGCTGCTGCTGCCGGTGACGGCGGCATGGGCGCCTGTGGGCGGCGTGCCGTCATTCCGCACGGATGTTGCCCTCGGTCACGATCTTCTGGGAGCGCTCCATGTCGGCGCGCTGGAACTTGGCGAAGTCGTCCACGCTGCCCGGCGTGACGAGCAGCCCCTGGTCCTTGAGCTTCTGGGCCATGTCGCCGGCCAGGGCCTTGTTCACCTCGGCGTTCAGGCGCTGCACCAGCGCGGGCGGCGTCTTGGCCGGGGCCCACAGGCCGTACCAGCTGTAGAACTCGAAGCCGGGAATGGTCTCGGCCACCGTGGGCACGTCGGGCAGGTTGGGCACGCGCTGGGCGGAGGTCACGGCCACCACCTTCAGCATGCCGCTCTTGTGGTACTGGAGCGAGCCGAGGATGGGGTCGATGAAGCCGTCGATCTGTCCGCCGATCAGGTCCTGGAAGGCCGGCGCCGTGCCCTTGTAGGGCACGATGAGGTAGTCGATCTTGCCGGCCCGTTTCAGCAGCTCGGTCGAGAGATGCCCCGCCGAGCCGATGGAGCCCACGGCGAAGGTCATCTTGCCCGGGTGGCTCTTGGCGTAGCCCAGCAGGGATTGGATGTCGGTCACCGGCAGGTCCTTGTTGACCGCCACCGACAGGGGCGCCTTGGCCACCAGCGCCACGGGCGCAAAGTCCTGCGTGACGCTGAACGGCACCGATTTGAGCGTCATCGGCGCGGTCGTGAAGGTGGAGGCGCTGAACAGCAGCGTGTAGCCGTCCGCCGCGGCCTTGGCGACCGCGTCGCCGCCGATCACGCCGCTGCCGCCGGGCTTGTTGTCGATCACGAAGCTCTGCCCGGTCTGCTCGCCGAGCTTTTGCGCCAGCATGCGGCCCACGGCGTCCAGCGTGCCGCCCGGCGGGAACGGAATCACCACGCGCACCGGCTTGTTCGGGTAGGTCTGCGCGAAGCCGCTGGCGACGGCAGTGAGCGCGAGGGCGCCGAGGACGGCGCGGAGGAATGGCTTGCGTTGCATGGCGTGTCTCCTGTCTTTATGGGGTCGCGAATGTCCGGTGCAGGCCGTGCGGTGCGGCCCGTCTTGTCATGGCACCCGCAGATCAGCGCTGCAGCAGGCCCGCCTGCCGGACGGCGGCGCGCAGGGCCTCGACCTCCTGGGCGTTGGGCGCCTCGGTGGGCGGACGCACGGTGGCGTCGTCGATCACGCCGGCCAGGTACATGCCGCCCTTCATGCGCGCATGGGCCTCGCCCGTGGGCTCGCCGCCGCCGTACACAGCGTCCTTGAGCGGCGTGATGACGGCCTGCACGGCCATGGCCTTCTTCAGGTCACCGGCCTTCACGGCGTTCCACAGGTCGATGATGAGCTGCGGGATGAAGGTGGCGAAGCCCACCAGCGCGCCATCGACGCCCTGCACCATCGAGGCCAGCAGGTATTCGTCGTGGCAGGTGAGGATGGCCTTGGAGGCGTCGGCCTCGCGGATCGCCTGGATGTCGCGGGCGTACTTGTTCATGTCGCGCTGGCCCACCTTGAAGGCCTGCAGGTAGGGCAGCCGGGCGAGCTCGGCCAGCAGCTGCGACGAGTACGAGGCGCGCGTCCAGGCCGGGTACACGTGGCACACCAGGTCCAGGCCCGGCGCAGCCCGGTGGATGGCCTCGAAATACTGCAGCGCATGGCCCGGCGTGAAGCCGAAGCGCAGCCAGTGGTGGGGCGGCATGACGTCCAGCGCCACGGCGCCGGCAGCCTGGGCGGCACGGGCATGTTCGGCGGCCTCGGCCAGGCCCTCGCAGACGATGGAGGAGATGACGGGCGTGCGGCCCTTGAGTTCGTCGGCCACGATGCGCGTGACCTCGGCGCGCTCGGCGGGGGTGAGGGAAAACACCTCGCCGGTGTGCCCGTTGGTCATGATGGCCACCACGCCCTCGTGGCCGGCCAGCCAGGCGGCGAGCTTGCGCAGGGCGGGCTCGTCGATGCGGTGGTCGGGGGTGAAGGGGCACGAGATGGCGGGGATGATCCCGCGATAATTCGCGATGGAAGGCATTCAAGGTCTCCGTTATGGGTGCAGGGGAACGACAACGCAGCGGATCTTCCGGCGAGGGCCCCGCACCGTCCAATACCCGAATCGCATACATCTATCTGCACGGAACACGACGCCCATGGGACCTGGCAACCGCCCCCTCGATCTCGAATGGCTGGAAGACTTCCTGGCCCTGGCCGAGTGCGGCAATTTCTCGCGCGCCGCCGAGGCCCGGGCCATCGCCCAGCCCGCATTCAGCCGCCACATCCGCGCGCTGGAGGAATGGGTGGGCGTGGAGCTGTTCGACCGCAGCGCGCACCCGGCCGCCCTCACGGCGGCGGGGCAGCGCTTTCTGCCCCTGATGGAAACCCTGCTGGCCAACCTGGAGGCCGCGCGCATCAAGGCGCGCGCCGCGCACGACACGGCAGCCGCCAGCCTGCGCTTCGCGGCCACGCACGTGCTCTCGCTCACCTTCTTTCCGCGTTGGCTGGGCCAGTTGGAGGCGCAGCTGCGCCTGGGGCCCATCCAGACCATGTCGGACAGCTCCCGGGCGTGCGAAGACCTGGCGCTGCAGCGGCGCGTGCAGTTCGTGCTGTGCCACGGCCATGCCGAAGCGCCCGGGCGCCTGGACGAGGCGCAGTACCCCATGCAGCGGCTGTCGGACGACGTGCTGCAGCCGGTGAGCGCGGCGGGCCCCGACGGCGGGCCGCTGCACGCCATCGGCCGGGACGGCGCGCCGCTGCCCCTGCTGGCCTACAGCGACGCCTCGGGCCTGGGCCGCATCATGCGGGCGCGCATGCGCGGCGTGTACGGCGATGGCGGGGAGTCGGCCGTGCCGGGTGGCGTGGCAGTGGTGTTCACCGCGCACCACGCGGTGCTGCTCAAGACCATGGCGCTGGAGGGGCGCGGCGTGGCCTGGCTGCCGCGCAGCCTCATCGCCGACGACCTGCGGGCCGGCACGCTGGTGGCGGCCGGCGAGGCGGCCTGGAACGTGCCGGTGGAGATCCGCCTGTACCGCCAGCGCGCCGGCATGTCGGAGGTGGCTGAATCGCTGTGGGCGCTGGCCGGCAGCCAGGCCATCCCTGCCAAATAGCCCCGATGCCGCGAGATCGATTGCCTGTGTAGCTATTATTTTCATAGCAACCGGGCGATCCGGGTGCCTGGCCCCTGGCAGGTTGCCGGGGGCCCGGCCCGGAACATAATGCAGGCCCTTCGCACTCCGACGGCCCCATGTACCGCGCAAGACTCTCCCTGGCATTCGCCGCCCTCGTGGCCCTGGTGTGCATCCAGGCCGCGTTCGTGTACTGGGGCACGCACCGCGTCAACGACTACGCCCAGCACAGCCGGCTGGCCAGCGACATCCTCTCGGAGTTGCTGGACCTGTCGGCCAACAAGCAGCGGCTGCGCGTGTGGGCTACCCAGCGCCTGATGAACGCCAATGCCGTGCCCGAGGTGCGCGAGCGGCTGCTCGAACGCATGCACGAAGGCGCGGCCGCCCTGGCGGAACTGGCCCGCCGCGACCTGGCCCTGTGGAACGAACTGGCCCACCGCGAGGGCATGTCCATGCCCCAGGAGGTGCCGCAACTCGTGAGCGTGACGGAGCTGCTGGAGGACAACATCCGGGCCGTGGAGGCCCGCCTGGCGCAGTTGCAGCCGCTGGAGCCCGGGGCCGACTTCCCTGCGGTGTGGGAAGAGCTGAACGCCACGTTCGACATGGCGCGCGGCCTGGACCTGCGCGAACTCATCAACGGCGCCATCGAGCGCCAGCGCAGCGCCGTTCCGGTGGCGCGCGCCGCCACCGAGCGCGGGCTGGATGTGCTGCGCCAGCAGGCGATCACGCTGGTGATCGTCACCCTCGCCGTGGCGGCCTTGCTGGCGCTGCACCTGAACCGCCGCCTGCAGCGCCCGCTGGATCGCCTGCTCGCCGGCACGCGTGCCCTGCAGGCCGGTGCACTGGACCACCGCGTGGCCACCGGCTCGAAGGACGAATTCGACCGCGTCGCCCAGCACTTCAATGCCATGGCGGCGGAGCTGCAGCAGCACCGCGCCCATGCCGATGCGGCGCGCCGTGAACTGGAGGACGCGGTGGAGGCCCGCACGCACGAACTGAGCGTGGCGCACGAAACCCTGCAGCGCGTGGACCAGCGCCGGCGCCAGCTGTTCGCCGACCTGGGCCACGAACTGCGCACGCCCGCCACGGCCATCCGGGGCGAGGCCGAGATCGCGATGCGCGGCGGCGACCGGCCGGCGCAGGAATACCGCCAGACGCTGGAGCGCATCGTGGGCGGCGTCGATCAGCTCACCAAGGTGATCCACGACCTGCTGCTGATCGCCAGGACCGAGGCGGACCAGTTGGTGATCCGCCCGAGCCGCCTGGATCTGCAGGCCCTGGTCACCGATGCGGCGGAGCAGGCCGCCGCGCTGGGCGGGCTGCACGGCGTGACCGTGGAGCCCCTGCCGCCCGCCCCCGGCGGCCCGCTGGTGGTGAACGCCGATGCCGACCGGCTGCGCCAGGCACTGATGATCGTGCTGGACAACGCGGTGCGCTATTCGCAGCGCGGCGGCACGGTGCGCGTGGGCTGCCAGCCCGGCCCCGATGGCGAAGCCCACGTGCTGGTGCGCGACGAAGGCATCGGCATCGAGGCCGAGGAACTGCCTGCCGTGTTCCAGCGCTTCGTGCGCGGCCAGCGCGCGCGGGCGCACCGCGCGGACGGCACCGGCATCGGGCTGTCGATCGCGCAGTCCATCGTGCACGCGCACCACGGCCGCATCGACATCGACAGCCAGCCCGGCGTGGGCACGGTGGTCCAGATCACCGTGCCTTCGGCCAGCCACCCCGAAACCCTGTCCCCCGAGGAAACCGCATGAACATCCTGGTGGTCGAAGACGATCCGCGCGTCGCGGACTTCCTGCTGCGCGGCCTCAAGGCCGAAGGCTACAGCGTGGAGCTGGCGCGCAACGGCCCGGACGGCCTGGCCCTGGCGCGCACCGGCGATCCGGGGCTGCTGCTGCTCGACCTCATGCTGCCCGGCCTGAGCGGCCTGGAGCTGTGCCAGACGCTGCGCTCCGAAGGGCGCCACGTGCCGGTGCTGATGCTCAGCGCACTCAGCAACACCGAGGACAAGGTCAACGGCCTGCGGCTGGGCGCCGACGACTACCTCACCAAGCCCTTCGCGTTCGAAGAGCTGCTGGCCCGCATCGAGGCGCTGATGCGCCGGGGGCGCGAGCAGCGCCAGCGCGCCAGCACGCTGCAGGTGGCCGACCTGGTGCTCGACCTGGAGCGCATGCAGGCCAGCCGCGCCGGCCAGCCCATCGCGCTGACCGCGAAGGAACTGGCCTTCCTGGAGCTGCTCATGAGCGCGCCCGGCCGGGTGTACAGCCGCGAGCGCATCCTCTCCAATGTCTGGGGCACCAACGAGGACCCGCTGACGAACGTGGTCGATGTCTACGTGCGCCGCCTGCGCGCGAAAATCGACGAAGGCCATGCCATCTCGCTTCTGAAAACGGTGCGCGGCTTCGGGTACCGGCTGGACGCCGCGGCCGAGTGACACGGGGGCGAAAGCCTGTTCATCCGCGGTTCATTTTTGCTTCATCTGCCCTTCATGGGGCTGCAACGGCCGTGTTCATGCACGCCTTGAAGAATAGGTCCTGTATCGCAGTGAGCGATGCAGTGCCGGCGAAGGCCGGCGCTTGACCCACTTTTCTCAAAGGACCCCATGAAGACGCTTCACACCGCCCTCTCCGCAGCTGCCCTGGCTCTGTTCTCCGTCTCCGCCCCGGCCTTCGCGCAGGGCCAGGGTGAGCCGGTCTGCTTCCCTGCCGACGAAAAACAGATCTCCGCGCTGTTCGACCGCTGGAACGCTTCGCTGCGCACGCTGGACCCGGACAAGGTCACCGCGAACTACGCGCAGGACGGCGTGCTGCTGCCCACCGTGTCCAACCAGCCCCGCACGACGCCGCTGGAAATCCGCGACTACTTCGTGAAGTTCCTCAAGAGCGAGCCGCAAGGCAAGATCGACAGCCGCACGATCCGCATCGGCTGCAACGTGGCGCAGGACGTGGGCACCTACACGTTCCGCTTCAAGGACGGCAAGACCGTGCAGGCTCGCTACACCTACGTGTACGAGCGCGTGAACGGCCAGTGGCTGATCGCCCACCACCACTCCTCGGCCATGCCCGAGACGGTGGCCGCCAAGTAAGCGGCCTTCCCACCGGCGCTCCATCGCCGGGCAGCGCAGGGGCCGGCATGCCGGCCCCTGCGCCGTGGCGCCTGCGTCAATACACGTCGCGGCGGTAGCGCCCGCTGCGCAACAGGCCCTCCATCGCCTCCTCGCCGAGCGCGGCGCAAAGCGCGGCATGCACGCCCTGCGCCATGCCCACCAGGCTGCCGCAGACGTAGATGGCCGCGCCGTCCGCCACCCAGGCGCGCAGCGCATCGGCGGCCTCGGCCAACCGGTCCTGCACGTGCACCCGCTGCGCCTGGTCGCGCGAGAACGCCAGGTCCAGGCGCGTCAGCACGCCGCTGGCCTGCCAGGCCTGAATCTCTGCGCGGTACAGGAAATCGTGCGCCGCCTGGCGCTCGCCGAACACCAGCCAGTTCGGGCCCGCCCCCGCCGCGGCGCGCGCCCGCAGATGGCTGCGCAGGCCGGCGATGCCCGTGCCGTTGCCGATCAGGACGAGGGGCCGAGCAGCGTTGTCCTGCAGCCGGAAAGGCCCGTGTGCGCGCAGGCGCAGCGGCACGGCGCCCCCCGGCGCCAGGCCTGCGCACAGCCAGCCCGATGCCACGCCGGGCGTGCCGTCCTCGCGCACGGCCTGGCGCACGGTGAGATGGATGCGTCCGTCGCCCGGCACCGAGGCGATGGAATAGTCGCGCGGGCGTTGCGGGTCGGCCGGCGCGCACAGTTGCACCAGATCGCCCGACGCCCAATCGGCCGCGGTGCCGGGCGGGGGCGCCAGCTCGATGTGAAACACCGGCGCGCCCAGGCTGCCCGGGTTGAGGTGGCGGCGCGCGGCCAGCGTCCAGTCGGCGAACGGCGGCGCCTCCCAGGCAGGCGCCCCGTTCAGGTTCGCGACCTGCGACAGCTGGTGCTGCCATGCCAGGAGCGCGGCCGGGGCGCCGTTGTCCATCTCCACCCGCTCGAACAACGGCACCGCGCCCTGCGCGCGCAGCCAGCCGTCCAGCTGGCGGCCGAAGCCGCAGTAGTGCGCGTATTGCCGGTCGCCCAGCGCGAGCAGGCCGTACTGCAGGCCTGCCAGCGAGGGCGCCGCGGCCGCACCCATCCACTGCCCCGGGAAGCCCGCCGCGTTGTCGGGCGCATCGCCCTCTCCGTACGTGCTGGCCAGGAACAGCGCCCGGCGCGTGCGTTGCAGCAGCGCCGCATCCACCGCGCCCAGCGCGCACAGATGCACGGGCTCGCCGGCCGCGTGCAGCAGGCGCGCGGTCTCGCGGGCCAGCGCCTCGGCCTGGCCCGTCTGGCTGGCATAGGCCACGAGCAGCGGCGGCGCCCCGTCGCGGGCCGAGGCCAGCTCGGCCGCCTCGGCCCGCGCACGGCGTGCGCGGCGGCGCTCGCGCCGTGCGATGGCGGTGCACATCAGCCCATAGAGCAAGACCAGGATCAATGCCGCGGCAAGGCGCGGCACGGGAATCGAAAAAACCATGGGATGCAGCAGGCGATGGTGTCAGGCCCCCGCCAGCGCTTCGAAGGCCGGCGTCGTGGCCCAGGCCAGGCCCTGCGGCGTGCGCTCGCACACCAGTGCGGCCAGGCCCTGCCGCCGCGCGAAGTCCAGGCCGTCCTGCGGGCCCAGCACGGTGATGACGGTAGCCAGCGCGTCGGCCTGCATGCACTCGGCATGCAGCACCGTCACGCTCGCCAGCGCGTGGTGCACGGGCTCGCCGGTGCGCGGATCGATGGTGTGGGAATAGCGGCGGCCCGCATGTTCGAACGCATGCCAGAGGTCGCCCGAGGTGGCCACGGCCATGCCCTGGAGCACCAGCGCGCGCGGTGCATGGCCCGCGGGATCGGCTACGGCCACGCGCCAGGGCTGCCCGTCCGGCCGGCGGCCGCTGGCACGCAGCTCGCCGCCCACCTCCACCAGAAAATCGGTCCAGCCCTGCGCCTGCAGATGCTGCGCCACGCAGTCCACCGCATAGCCCTTGGCGATGCCGCTCAGATCGAGCTGCGCACCACCCGGCTGTCGGGCCTGGCGGTGCTCAGGCTGCAACGCGATGCGGCCATGGCCCACGCGGGCCCGTGCATCGCTCAGGGCCTGGGGCGATGGGATGCGCGCCACCGACCCGGCCTGCGGATCGGCCCCAGGGCCGAAGCCCCACAGGTCCACGAGCGGGCCCACGGTGGGATCCCAGGCGCCGCCGCTGCGCTGCGACCAGTCGAAGGCGCATTGCAGCACGGTGAAGAATTCGTCCGGCAGCGTGTGCCAGGTGCCGGCCGCGGCGCGGTTGAAGCGCGAGAGGTCGGAGTCCGGCTCCCAATGGCTCATCTGCTGCACGACCCGGCCCAGCGCGGCGTCGATGGCGACACGCACCGGCGCGAGCGGCGCGAAGCGCGGATTGCCCAGGCGCACGCGCCAGGTCGTGCCCATGGACTCGCCCGACAGCGTGTGCAGCGCGGCCGGATCGGCGCGGCGCGGCGACGGCGCCGTGGCATACCCGGCCGGCACGAACGAAGGCAGGGCAGCGCCGCCCGCTGGCCGCGGCGGCAGCACTTCGGCGGTGGTGCCGCTGCGGCCACCGCCCTGCAGCGGCACGCCCGCATAGCGCACCCGCACGGGGGCGGACGGGGTCAGGGCAGTACCTCCAACGTGCCCACGTACGACAGGCGGCGTTCCTTGGCCTGGGGCAGCGACACCTTGTCGTCCTTGGCATCGGCATCGACCCAGTACATGCCGGCCTGCGGCCAGGTCACGCTGAACTCGCCCTTGGCATCGGTGGTGGCCTTGATCTCGTCCTGCTTGTCGCGGTAGCGCGTGGCACCCGCCACCAGCACCACCTCCAGCCCGGCGGCGGGCTTGCCGTCGATGTAGAAGGCGAAGGTGGCCTTGTCGCCCTTCACCAGGTCGTTGGGGTGCGTCACGGGCACCAGCTCCAGCCCTTTGCCGCTGGCCTTCACGGCGCTGGGCTTGCCCACCGTCACGTAGGTTTCGATGCGCCCGGCCGACTGCGTGACCTTGAGGTCCTGGGCGTCGGCGGGCACCTCGGCCGCGAATTTTTCCGCCGTGCCGCGCCAGCGCCTGGGTTGGCCTGCCTTGTCCTTGTAGGTGGCGAACAGGCCGTTGTTCAAAACAGCCAGGCGGTAGGTGCCGGTCTGCGTGAGGTTCAGGTCGAACACGCTGCGCAGCTTGCCCTTGTGCGCGTTCTCGGGCGCCACGGCACTGCCGTCGGGGGCGGTGACGGTGAGGTTTTCCAGGCCCAGCGGGAAGTGGTTGAAGAAGAACAGGTCGTTGGACACCGCGGCGTCCACCGTGATCCATTCGGCCTTGGACAGCACGGTGGTGGACGGCAGCAGCCACACGTTGTGGGCTTGCGCGGAGGTGAACGCGCCGCAGAGGGCGACGAGGCAGGCAGCGGCGAGGCGCGATGGGGTCTTGAAATGCATGCGGAAACTCCGGACGGATGGGAATGGGGGGTGAAGGGCTTGCCGGGTCAGGGCTTGAGTTCGAGCGTGATCTCGCCCAGCTCCGTGGTGCCCTTGGCCCGCAGGGGCTCGCCCTTGGCGGCGGGCCAGGCGAAAGGCACGGTCACCACCTCGCGGCCGCCGACCTCGCGCGCGGCCTCCACCACCAGCTTGTAGTTGCCGGCGGGCAGCCGGGCGAGCGGGTTGGCGCCTTCGGTGAACTGCAGCAGGTGCTTGCCGGCGGGGCGCGTGGGACTGGTCACGCCGTCGATCGGCACCGACAGGTCGCGGCCCGTGCGGCGCCACCACTGGCGCATGTCCTTGAGCCACTTGCTGCCCTCGGCGTCCTTCATCTTCACGTCGTACCAGACGGCCAGGGTGGAGGCCACGGTGGCATCGGCGCGCTCGACCCACACGGCCACGTACGGGCGGTGGTATTCGGCCACGTCCAGGCGCGGGATCTCGATCCCCACGCCGAGCCCGGCCGCGAAGGCGGGCGCGCCCAGGCAGGCCCCCATCGCCACGGTGTAGCGCAGCTGCAAATGCTTTTTCATGGGCATTTTTCCTCTTTCGGTTCAGTGGATAAACAGGAACGCCAGCAGGGCCGGCAGCACCAGGCCCAGGCCGACCATCGGCCACGTGAAGGGCCGGTTGCCGGCGTGCATCTTCAGGATGAACAGACCCGTGATGCAGAACACCAGGCAGGCGGCGGCGAAAGCGTCAATGAACCAGCTCCATGCCGCGCCCGTGTTGCGTCCCTTGTGCAGGTCGTTGAAGTAGGAGATCCAGCCCCGGTCGGTGCGCTCGTACTCAGCCTCGCCATCCGCGAGGCCCACACGGATCCAGGCGTCGCCGCCGGGGCGCGGCAGCGAGACATAGACCTCGTCGGCAGACCACTCGGCCTCGCGCCCTGCCGTGTCGACGGACCACTGCGCCCGCGCCCAATCCTGCAGGGCCGGCGGCCAGGGCGCGCGGGCCTGCCCGGCGGGGGGCGCCACAGCCTGGAGTACCAGCGCGGGCACGGTCGCCCGCAGGCTGGTGACCCGGGGCTTGGCCTCGATCTGGCCGGCGCGGTTGAGCGTGACCCCGGTCACCGCGAACAGCAGCATGCCGACGAGGCAGATGGCGGAACTCACCCAGTGCCATTCATGCAGGGTCTTGAGCCACCGGGCGCGGCGGCGAGGGTCCGGAGGGCGGGTCATGCGGGAACGGAAGGGGCCGGATGGGGGGACAGGGAGCGAGCCACCGCACAGGGTGGCGCCCGGGAAAACCCGCAATTCTAGGGCGTCCAATTGAAAATGAATCGCATTTGCAAAATCTTTACCCGAGGGTCGCCGGCGCAGCGATTTGCAAGCCAGGGGTCGCGTGCCGCGCGCCTGGCACCGGTGGATGCCCGCTTCGGCGTCGGCATGAAACGCCCGTCACCCACGGGGGCGCCGCCCCTCCGCCAGGTTCGCCGTCACACGGCGGCGATGACGCGATAGCGGTTGACCGGCTCTGCCGCCCGCCGAGCGCGGGCTCGAGCGCCGAAGGCATCCGACCGGCATGGATCTGGCGGCACGGCCCGTTTCGCATCGCGAAGGTGCTCCAGCGCCTGGAGCGCGCCGCACCTGCGTGAACCGGGGCCTGCGCGGCCCCTTCTGAGCGCCACGCCGGCCCGCGCGAAGGCCGGTGCGTGGCGGCTGCGCTCAGTCCATCTTCACGTTCGCGCTTTTCACCACCTGCGCCATGCGTGCGGCCTCGCTGCGAAAGAACGCCGCCGCCTGCTCGGGCGGCGTGAGCTTGATGTCGTAGCCCTGGGCCAGCAGGGCCTCGCGCGCCTCGGGCATCTCCATGGCGGCCTTGAAGCCGTTGTAGAGCCGCGCCACCTCGGCCTTGGGCAGGCCCGCGGGGCCGATGGGGGCGATCCACCCTTCCAGCTCGAAGCCCGACAGGCCCTGCTCGGCGATGGTGGGCACGCTGGGCAGCGTGGGCACGCGCACGGCGGTGGTGACGCCCAGCGCGCGCAGCGCGCCCGCCTTGATGTGCGCCGCGGCCGGCGCCACGGCCACGACGCCCAACTGCACCTGTCCGCCCAGGATGTCGTTCATCAGCGGCCCCATGCCCCTGTACGGGATGTGCTTGATGTCCACCTGCGCCTGGTCCACGAACATCGCCGCTCCCAGGTGCAGGATGGTGCCGTTGCCGGACGAGCCGTAGTTCAGCACGCCGGGTTTGGCCCTGGCATACGCGATCAGCTCCTGCACGGTCTTGGCCGGCACCGACGGATGGGCGACCAGCACGAAGGGCGTGGCACCCAGCACGGTGATGGGCGTGATGTCGGCCAGCGAATCGAACGGAATGTTCTTGTAGACGGCCGGGTTCACCACATGGTTGTTCGAGACGACGCCGATCACCGACCCGTCCCGCGGCGCCCGCACGATCTGCGCCGTGCCGGTGATGCCGCCCGCGCCGGGCAGGTTCTCGATCACGACCGGATGGCCCAGGGCCTTGGCCAGGCTGTTGCTGATGGCGCGGATGGCGCCGTCCGCGCCCGAGCCGGCCGACAGCGGCAGGATCACGCGCAGCGGCTTGTCGCCCGGCTGCGCGTTGGCCAGGCCCGGCGCCGCGAGCGCGGCGGCGCCCCAGGCCAGTGCGCGGCGGCGGGTGAGAACGGCGGGGCGCAGCGCCAGTGCGCAGGGGGTGGGCAGCGATGTCATGGTTTGTCTCCGTGATCGTTGGGGGAATGAAGCGGCGGCGCGGTCTGTGCCGCGCTCGCATGCCGGTGGTGGGGCCGAGCCCGTTCTCGTCAGGCCACGGCGGCGGCCCCGTGCAGCGCGGCGATCGCCTCCGGCGCGTAGCCCAGGCCAGCGAGCAGTTCGCGCGTGTGCTGGCCCAGCTGCGGCGGGTCCAGCCGCACGCCCATGCGCTGGCCGTCCAGCCGCAGCGGCAGCAGGGTCACCCGCGCGGTGCTGCCGGCGCGCTCGCCGTCGGGCAAGGTGACATCGGCCAGGCCGCCCGTGGCATTCAGGTGCGGATCGTCGAACAACTGCTCCGGGCGCAGGATGGGCGCGAACGGCAGGCCGTGCTGCTCGAAGATGGCCGACAGCGCCTCGGCCGTGTGCTCGGCCAGGCGGCGGCGCAGTTCGGGCAGCAGTGTGGCGCGGGCGCGCACGCGGTCGTTGTTCAAGGCCAGGCCCGGGTCGGCCTTCAGGTCGGCATAGCCCATGGCATCGCAGAAGGTGACCCACTGCGCGTCGCTCACGGCGGCCAGAAAGATCTGCCCACCGTCCTTCACGCTGAACACGTCGTACACCGCCCACGACGAGATGCGGTCGGGCATGGGCGCGGCGGGCTGGCCGGTGACGGCGTACTGCATCATGTGCTGGCCGACGAGGAACACGTTGTTCTCGAACAGGGCGGAATCCACCTCCTGCCCCCGGCCCGTCTGGGCGCGCTGCATCAGCGCCGCCATGGCGCCGATGGCGCCGAACATGCCACCCATGATGTCGTTCACGCTGGTGCCCGCGCGCAGCGGATCGCCCGGGCGCCCGGTCATGTAGGCCAGCCCGCCCATCATCTGCACGACCTCGTCGAGCGCGGTGCGGTGCTCGTAGGGGCCGGGCAGGAAGCCCGTGTGGTTCACGTAGACCAGCCGCTCGTTCAGGCGGGACAGCGCGGCGTAGTCGAGGCCGTACTTGGCCATCACTCCCGGCTTGAAATTCTGCGCCACCACGTCGGCCGACGAGGCCAGGCGGATCGCCACCTCCAGCCCCTCGGGCTTGCGCAGGTCCAGGGCGATGCTCTTCTTGTTGCGGTTGAACATGGGAAAGAACCCGGCGCCCGCGCCCAGCAGATGCCGCGTGCGGTCGCCGTCCACCGGCTCGACCTTGATGACCTCGGCGCCGAGGTCGGCCAGCACCATGCCGCACGTGGGGCCCATGACCATGTGGGTGAACTCCACCACGCGCAGGCCCTCCAGGGGCAGGCGCGGGCGTTCGGCAGTGGGGGCGGAAGAAGGATTCAAGGGAGCGTTCATGGGCGCAACGATAAGGGTTCGGTCAGGCAGCGGACGCAACCGCTGCGGGGAGGGACGCGGCCGTGCGGGGCAGTCCGGCCTGCCAGAGCGCGCCGTGCAGGGTCTCCCCCTCCAGCCAGCCGGCCGCGCGCTCGCGCAGCGCCAGCAACGCGGCCACGTCCAGGCCGGTGGAAACACCCATGCGCTCCAGCATGAAGGCGAGGTCTTCGGTGGTGACGTTGCCGCTTGCGCCGGGGGCATGGGGGCAGCCGCCGATGCCGGCCAGGCAGGCGTCGAATCGGGTGATGCCGGTCTGCCAGGCGGCGTAGGCGTTGGCCAGCCCCATGCCGCGCGTGTCGTGGAAATGCGCGCAGGCCAGCCGCTCGCCGACAAGTCCGCGGGCTTTCTCGAACAGGCGCTGCACACCCGCCGGATCGGCATGGCCCACGGTGTCGGCCAGGCTCACGCGGTCGGCCCCGGCGTCGAGCAGGGCCTGCATCAGGCGCAGCACTTCGCTTTCGGCCACCTCGCCCTGGAGCGTGCAGCCGAAGGCCGTGCCCACCCCGCCTTCGATCAGGGTGCGGCTGCCCGCCGCATCGCGCGCCGCGCGGATGCGCGCCACCTCGGCCACCACCTCGTCCGGCGTCTTGCGCAGGTTGGCCAGGCTGTGCGCGTGGCTGGCGGACAGCGGTACGACCATCAGGTCGGCCTGGCATTCGATGGCCCGCTCCGCCCCGCGCAGGTTGGGCACCAGCACCGAGGCGACCAAACCCGGCAGGGATTTGGCGTGCGCGAGCACCTCGGCGGTGTCGGCCAGTTGCGGCAGCAGGCGCGCCGGCACGAACGAGCCGACCTCAATCTCCCGCTGGCCGGCCGCATAGGCGGCATCGACCCATGCGATCTTGCGGGCGGTGGGCACCACGGTGGCGATGCTTTGCAGGCCATCGCGCAGGCCCACCTCTCTCACGATGGCCTGGGCGGACGAAGGGGGGAGCGGATGGGCGGGCGGGCCTGCGGGCGTGCGGGGGGTCACGGAGTCTCCTGTCTGGGGTCTTGTGCAGGCATTCTAGAAATTCCCTTCCATCAATTCATGCCAATTCTGGAAGGCCTAAGATTCCAGAAAGGAAAATCTTGAATCCCTTCCCCTTTTCACATTCCTTTCATGCGCCTGCCCGACCTCCAGACCCTCAAGCTCTTCGTGGCGGTGTGCGAGCACCGCAACATCGCCCGCGAGGCGGAGCAGGAATCCATCGTCGGCTCGGCGGTGAGCAAGCGGCTGGCGCAACTGGAGGACACGCTGGGCACGCCGCTCCTGGTGCGCAAGCGCCACGGCGTGGTGCCCACCGCCGCAGGCGAAACCTTGCTGGAACACGCCCGCACCATGCTGGCGAGCGTGGACCGCATCGAGCGCGACATGGCGGCCTTCGCCACCGGCATCCGCGGGCACGTGCGCATGCTGGTCACGGCCTCCGTCATGGCCGAATCGCTGGCGGACGACGTGGCGGCCTTCCTGCAGAACCCCGCGCACCGCGACATCCAGGTGAGCATGGAGGAACGGGTGAGCCCCGAGGTGGTCCGCGGCATCCGCGAAGGCAGCGCCTCCATCGGCATCTGCTGGGACGCGGCCGATCTGCAGGGCCTGGAAACGCGCAGCTACCGGCACGACCACCTGGCCATCGTCGCCCACCCCTCGCACCCGGTGGCGCGCCAGGACAGCGTGCGGTTCGCCGACGTGCTGGGCTACGAGTTCGTGAGCATGCCGGCCCTGAGCGCCGTGCACGTGCTGCTGGCGCGCGCCGCGGCGGTGGAGGGCCGCACGCTGGTCCACCGCGTGCTGGTCTCCAACTTCGACGCGGCCCTGCGCGTGGTGCGCGCCAACCTCGCCATCAGCGTGGTGCCTGCCGAGGTGGCGGTGCCGTTCGCCGCGGCGACGGGGGTGCGCATCGTGCCGCTGGCCGACCCGTGGGCCCGGCGGCGGTTCGCGCTGTGTTTCCGGCCGGCGCCGGGCCTGGCGCCGGCCGCCCAATTGCTGGTCGAGCACCTGGTGTCGGCGGGTGCCGCGGCGCGCTGAGGGAGCGTCCACCGGGGCCGTGGCAGGAGTGCAACAATCCTGTAACACCTGAGTATTTTTACCCCGCAGCGCAAGTGGGGTGCTGCTCTGGAGCTATTAAACTTGTAGCAAAATGGTTTCCACGCTATATTCACAGCGTTCCGGCCGCCCGGGTTTTGCCCGCTGCCGGATTTCTATCTCTCTATCGCGCAAGGAGAAGCTTTCATGAGCTCCAAGGAAAACGCCGCCATCAACCAGCTGTTCGAAAAGCTCGAATGCCGCTATGCGTTGCGCGTGCTCTGGGCCCTGCGCGACGGCCACCCCCAAACCTTCCGACTGCTGCAGGACAGCGTGGGCGGCATCACGCCCAACACGCTGAACACCCGCATCAAGGAACTGCGCGAAGCCGGCCTGCTGGACCACGGCAACGACGGCTACACGGTCACCCCCTCGGGCGTGGACCTGCTCAAGCGGCTGTCCGACGTGCAGGCCTTCGCCACCCGCTGGGTCGCAGCGCGGGTCAAGAAGTAAGTCGACCAAGCCGGCGCGAGGCCCCTCCAGCGTCCGCCACCCTGCCCGACCCGCGCGCTGCGCGGGTTTGGTCTTTTAGGGCTCCAGCGCAATAAGCACTAGGGCATATCGCTATCATTTCAGTAGCACTTCGAAAGGAACACCCATGGCATTCACCACCACCCCCTCCGGCCTGCAATACGAAGACACCGTCGTGGGCGAAGGCGCCGAGGCCACGCGCGGCAACCACGTCAGCGTGCACTACACCGGCTGGCTCTACAACAACGGCGAGCAGGGCGCCAAGTTCGACTCCAGCCGCGACCGCAACGATCCGTTCGAGTTCGGCCTGGGCGCCGGCATGGTGATCAAGGGCTGGGACGAAGGCGTGCAGGGCATGAAGGTGGGCGGCCAGCGCACGCTGATCATTCCCGCCGCCCTGGGCTACGGTGCCCGCGGCGCCGGTGGCGTGATCCCGCCGAACGCCACGCTGAAGTTCGACGTCGAGTTGCTCGGCGTCGGCAGCTGATCGGCGCGGCGCGGTCCGCACCGAGACCGGCGCCCGGTGCGCGCCGCCTCCCCCAAAGGGCTGTGCCTTCGCAAGAAGGCACAGCCCTTTTTCCATCTGGGGCGCCCTTGCCTGCCCGCTCGCGCTTCCATTTTCTTTTCACCGCCCCCCACAACCTTTGGCAACGCAGCCCGCACTCACGACGGCAGAAAAATGACTGCGATCTTCCAACGGAGCAATCTTGAAAATATCCAGAATCTTGTGGGGTGCGGTGCCGGCGACGGCGTTGGTGCTGGCCGGCTGCGGCGGGAGCGACGCCCCGCCGACGGTCACCTCCTTCACGGCCAAGGCCGTGGTGTCCGACGGTAGCATTGCAGGCACGCAGACCGATGCCAACCTGAAGAACGGCTGGGGCATCGCCTTCAATCCGAACGGCTTCGTCTGGGTGACCGCCACGGCCACGCAGAAGTCCACGCTCTATGACGGCAACGGCGTGCCGCAGACCCTGGTGGTGACCGTGCCCCCGGCCGGCAGCGCTCCGGCCAACCCCACCGGCATCATCTTCAGCGGCACCAGCAGCTTCCCGGTCACCAAGAACGGCGTGACCGGCCCCAGCCGCTTCGTGTTTTCCAGCGAGGACGGCAGCCTCTCCGGCTGGAGCCCCGCAGCCGATCTGGCCAATGCCATCGTGACCTACCGGGACGGCGGCGGCGCGGTCTACAAGGGCCTGGCCGTGGCCACCCGCAACGGCGCGGACTTCCTGTACGCCACCGACTTCCGCAACAACAAGGTCGACGTGTTCAACACCAGCTTCCAGAAGGTGCAGCTGGCGGGCAGCTTCGCCGATCCGCAGCTGCCGGCCAACTACGCGCCCTACGGCATCCAGACCATCGGCACGCGCATCTACGTGACCTATGCGCAGCAGGACGCCAACCGGCGCAATGCCGTGGCCGGCGCCGGCCTGGGCGCGCTGAATGCCTTCAACACGGACGGCACGCTGGCGCAGCGCATCGTCACGCCCGGCGCCACGCTCAACGCGCCCTGGGGCATCGCCCAGGCGCCTGGCAACTTCGCCGGGGCCAGCAGCCGCCTGATCGTCGCCAATGAAGGCGACGGCACGCTGCAGGCGTTCGACCCCGCAACGGGCGAATGGAACGGCGCCCTGGCGCAAAAGGACGGAACGCCCCTGCAGCTGGACGGCGTGCGCGGCATCGCGTTCGGCAACGGCCTGAACCAGCAGCCGCTGAACACGCTGTTCTATGTGGCGGGGCCGAACAAGGGCGTGAACGGCGCCTACGGCCGCGTGGATGTGCAGCCCTGATCCACGCCTTCCTGCCGCATCGCCACGGCGCTGCGGCAGGACCGGCCCGCTGCGCAGGGCCGGTCAGCCGAACAGTGCCCGCTCCAGGCGCCGGTATTTTTCATCCCCCACCAGTTCGCGGATCTTCGGCGCCAGTGCGGCGAGGTCGTCGAAACTGCGTGCGCCCTCGACCGCCAGGTTCAGCCGAAAGCCGCGCAGCCCCAGGCTGGACGTGATTTCCGTGGCGATCGGATAGGCCGCCTGGTAGCGCTCCATGGGCGACGAGGATGCCTCGCCGGTTGCCGGGGCCGCACCCGGCGCGCCCGCCGGGGACGGCATGCCCTCGGGCGACGCGTTCTGCAGGTCCGGCGCACTACCGTCCGGCAACGACAGCAGGCCCTGCCCGACCATCGCCAGCACGTCGTCCATGCCGATGCCCATGGTCGCGGTGGCCGCCAGCACCTGCGCCAACGTGCGCTTGCCATCGAACAGGATGAAGGCCGAACGCTGCCGCGAGGTCAGCGCGCCGTGGCGGTCCTTGAGGGCCAGATGGCCTGCAGATGTCTTGACGAGTAGCACGGTTCCCCCTGATCGTTTTCGGCGGCGTCGGGGGCACGCGCCCGTCCGATGGTTGGGCGCAGCGTCGCACGTGGTCGGGGCTTTGTGAATCCGGGTTTATCCATAACCTCCATCCCCTCCCGCATCGCCGCGAGCCCCACCGTGCGCCGTGGCGCGCACACCCGCCGCTCACATCCCCGGCAGGCGCGAATGGACCGACGGCCCGGCCCCCGGCGCCCGCGTGAGCAGGCTCACCAGCCACGCGGTCGCAAGGCCCATGGGCACGCCGAACACGCCGGCCGAGATCGGCTGGATGCCGAACCACAGGCTGTCCGCCAGCAGCACGGCAGGCACCACGGCGCGCACGGCCTCCACATGCGACAGCAGGTAGTACACGGTCACACCCAGCCCGCACAACATGCCCGCCACCGCGCCCTGCCGCGTGGCGCCGCGCCAGAAGATGCCCAGCACCATCGCCGGCACGAAGGCCGAGGCGGCGAGCGAGAACGAGGCCGACACCATGGGCAGGATCTCCGAGCGCTTGAGCGCCGCCACGAACGCGGCGGACAGCGCCACTGCCAGCAGGGTGAACTTGGTCAGGATCACGCGCTGCTCGGGCGATGCCCTGCGGCCCGTCTCGTGAAAATACAGATCGCGCACCAGCGCATTGCTGATGGTAAGCAGCAGGCCATCGGCCGTGGAGAGCGCCGCCGCCAACCCGCCCGCGGCGACCAGCCCCGAGATCACATAGGGCAACCCGCCCAGTTCGGGCGTGGCCAGCATGATGAGGTCGGCGCCGAAGCGGATCTCGCCAAACTGCACGATGCCGTCGCCGTTCACGTCCTCCACCGACAGCAGCGCCGCATCCACCCGTGCCCACTGCCCGATCCAGTTGGGCAGTGCGTCGAACGGGCTGCCGACCAGGTTGCTCATGACCTCGAACTTCACCAGCACCGCCAGCGCCGGCGCGCTGAGGTACAGCAGCGCGATGAAGAACAGCGACCAGGCCACCGAAGAGCGCGCAGCCGCCACCGAGGGCACGGTGTAGTAGCGCGTGAGCAGGTGCGGCAGCCCGGCCGTGCCCACCATGAGGCAAAACATCAGCGCGAGGAAATTGCGCCGGGTGTCCTCATACGCCCGCTGCGCTTCGGGCGATCCGTCCGGGTCGCCCACGTAGGGCTGGCTGTGCGCGGGCAGGCCGCCCAGCGGGCGGGCGCGCTCTTCGCTCTCGCGCATTTCGCGGCTCCAGCGCTCGCGGGCCGTGTCTTCATCGCGCGGCATCGTGGCCAGCTCCCGGCTGGCCGCCACGATGAGGCCGACGTCCGCGTTCTGGTCGCGCAGCTGGCGGATGCGCTGGCGGGCCGCTTCGCGCTCGCGCTCCAGCGCCGCGCCCACGTCCTTCAGACGGGCCTGCAGCTCCTGCGCCCGCGCCTGGTAGGCCGCCACCACCTGCCGCTCCGCGGGGTCGGCGAGCAACCGGGCCTCCATGTCGGCGATCTTGCCGATCTGGGTGCCGTACACCAGCGGCGCCAGGGGATTGCCCAGTTGCTTGTAGGCCAGCCAGGAGACGGGAATGAGGAACGCGAGCAGCAGCATCACGTACTGCGCCACCTGCGTCCAGGTGATGGCGCGCATGCCGCCCAGGAAGGAGCACAGCAGCACCCCGCCCAGGCCCAGCATGATGCCGATCTCGAACTGCACGCCCGTGAGCCGCGAGGCGATCAAGCCCACACCGTAGATTTGCGCCACCACGTAGGTGAACGAGCACAGCACGGCCGCGAGCGCTGCGATCACGCGCGGCCAGCGCCCGCCGAAACGCACCTGAAAGAATTCCGGGATGGTGTAGAGGTTCATGGCCCGCAGGTGCGGCGCGATCAGCAGCGCCACCAGGCAAAACCCGCCCGTCCAGCCCAGCAGATAGGCCAGGCCGCCGGCCTGCCCCGGCACGCCCGAGAAGCCCTGCAGGTACAGCGCGCCCGACAGGCTGATGAACGAGGCCGCGCTCATCCAGTCGGCCGCCGCCGCCATACCGTTGTACACGGGCGGAATGCGGCGCCCGGCGACGTAGTACTCGTCGGCATCGGTCGTGCGCCCGTACACGCCGATGGCCGCATAGACCATGACGGACAGGAACAGGAAGATGGGGCCGATCCAGTGGCGCGACAGGCCGCGCTGCTCGGCCCAGGCCATGACGGCCAGGAAGGCGATCACCCCGGCCACATAAAGCGCGAGGATGCGGCGCAGCCGCCGGCCGTAGGCGGCTTGCGGCGGCGCGTCATACATGCGGCTTGCCGGGAGCGCCCGGGCCCGGCGCGTCGGGGGTGGACGGCGGCGTGTCCACACCGGCCGCCGCGTTCGCGTCCTGCCGTTCGAAATGGTTCATCGCCGCGCAGTAGATCGCCACGATGCCGATGAACACCAGCACCGCGCCCTGCGACGCGATCCAGTACCCCAGCGGCCAGCCGCCCACCACCATGAACTGCAGGTCGCGGGCGAAGTAGCAGGCTCCGAAGGACACCGCGGCCCAGGCCAGCAGCAGGCCCGCCTTCAGCCAGAGGTGGCGGGCATCGTGCAGGTCGGGCGGAAAGGGATGTCCGGCCCCGGGCTCCTCGATCACCGATGGGCGCGTGGGCATGGTGGCCGGACCGGGCCCGTCAGCGGGCCAGTTGCTGCCAGGTGGCGATCACGCTGTCGGGGTTGAGCGAGATCGACGAGATGCCTTCCTTGTCCAGCCACTCGGCGAAGTCCGGGTGGTCGCTGGGGCCCTGTCCGCAGATGCCCACGTACTTGCCCTGGGCCTTGCAGGCGGCGATGGCGCGGGACAGCAGGGCCAGCACGGCGGGGTCGCGTTCGTCGAAGTCCTGCGCGAGCAGTTCGAGCCCCGAGTCGCGGTCTAGGCCCAGCGTGAGCTGGGTCAGGTCGTTGGAGCCGATCGAGAAGCCGTCGAAGTACTGCAGGAACTCGTCCGCCAGCACGGCGTTGCTGGGCACCTCGCACATCATGATGACCTTGAGATCGGCCTCGCCGCGCTTCAGGCCATGCTTGGCCAGCAACTGGGTGACCTTGTCGGCCTGGCCCAGCGTGCGCACGAAGGGCACCATCACCTGCACGTTGGTCAGGCCCATCTCGCCGCGCACGCGCTTGATGGCGTCGCACTCCATCGCGAACGCCTCGCCGAAATCGGCGCTGATGTAGCGCGCCGCGCCACGAAAGCCCAGCATCGGGTTCTCTTCCTCGGGCTCGTAGCGGCTGCCGCCGATGAGCTTGCGGTACTCGTTGCTCTTGAAGTCCGACAGGCGCACGATCACCGGCTTGGGCCAGAAGGCCGCGGCGATGGTGGCCACGCCCTCGGCCACCTTGTCCACGTAGAACGCACGGGGCGAGGCATGGCCGCGCGCCACCGATTCCACGGCCTTTTTCAGGTCGGCATCGACGGCGGGGTAGTCCAGGATGGCCTTGGGGTGCACGCCGATGTTGTTGTTGATGATGAACTCCAGCCGGGCCAGGCCCACGCCGTCGTTGGGCAGCTGGCAGAAGTCGAAGGCCAGTTGCGGGTTGCCCACGTTCATCATGATCTTGGTGCCGATCTTGGGCATTTCGCCGCGCTGCACTTCGGTCACTTCGGTTTCGAGCAGGCCGTCGTAGATCTTGCCGGTGTCGCCCTCGGCGCAGCTCACCGTCACCAGCGTGCCGTCCTTGAGCAGGCTGGTGGCGTCGCCGCAGCCCACCACGGCGGGGATGCCCAGTTCACGCGCGATGATGGCCGCGTGGCAGGTGCGCCCGCCGCGGTTGGTGACGATGGCGCTGGCGCGCTTCATCACGGGCTCCCAGTTGGGATCGGTCATGTCGGTGACCAGCACGTCGCCGGGTTGCACCTTGTCCATTTCGGCGATGTCGCTCACCAGGCGCACGGGGCCGGTGCCGATCTTCTGGCCGATGGCACGGCCTTCGGCCAGCACGGTGCCGGTGCCTTTCAGCTTGAAGCGCTGCTCGGCCTGGCCCTTGGACTGGCTCTTCACCGTCTCGGGGCGCGCCTGCAGGATATAGAGCAGGCCGTCGGTGCCGTCCTTGCCCCATTCGATGTCCATCGGGCGGCCGTAGTGCTGCTCGATCACCAGGGCGTAGTGCGCCAGTTGCTCCACGTCGGCATCGGACAGCGAGAAGCGGTTGCGCTGCTCGGTCGCCACGTCCACCGTCTTGACCAGCTTGCCGGTGGCCGCCTTCTCCTCGGCCGAGGCGAAGACCATCTGCACCAGCTTGGAGCCCAGGTTGCGGCGGATCACGGCCTTGTTGCCCGCCTGGAGCATGGGCTTGTGCACATAGAACTCGTCGGGATTCACGGCGCCCTGCACGACCGTCTCGCCCAGGCCGTAGCTGCTGGTGATGAAGACCACTTCTTCGAAGCCGGACTCGGTGTCGATGGTGAACATCACGCCCGCCGCACCCAGGTCGGAGCGCACCATGCGCTGCACGCCGGCCGACAGGGCGACCACGTCGTGCGCGAAGCCCTTGTGCACGCGGTAGCTGATGGCGCGGTCGTTGTACAGGGAGGCGAACACCTCCTTCATCTTGTGCAGCACGTCGTCGATGCCGACCACGTTGAGAAAGGTTTCCTGCTGGCCCGCGAACGAGGCGTCGGGCAGGTCTTCCGCCGTGGCGGACGAACGCACGGCGAAGCTCGCCTGGAGGTTGCCTTCGGACAGTTTTGCGAAGGCTTCGGCGATTGCCTGCTGCAGGTCGGTCGGGAAAGGCTGGGCCTCGACCATGGCACGGATCTCCGCGCCGGCAGCGGCCAGCGCGCGCACGTCTTCGGTGTCCAGCGCGGCGAGGCGCTTGCTGATCTTGTCGGCCAGGCCGTCGTGGGCGAGGAACTGGCGGAACGCGTGGGCGGTGGTGGCAAAGCCCGTGGGAACGCGAACGCCCTGGGGCAGCTGGGAGATCATCTCGCCGAGGGAGGCGTTTTTGCCGCCCACCGACTCGACGTCGGTCATTCTCAGGTTTTCAAACGGAACGACCAGGGCGGTCGCGTTGAAGAGTGCAGACATGGGATAGCTCCAGAAGTTGAAACTGGGTCTGCGCCTGCGCTCCGGGGGAGCAATCGCGGGCGAGCGCCCATGCACGGCGTTCGGCTTTGGTGTTGTGGTTGTGGGCCGCCGGGGTGCATGGTGAGAATTTGGATAATGGGCGCCATTGTAGGCTTGCCCTGCGCGGCCGCGCTGGCGGCGGGCTGACGGATCGTCCCCCTTCTTCGGAACCCCTGCCCATGCACACGCGCACCGTTTTCTTCATTTCCGACGGCACCGGCATCACGGCCGAAACCTTCGGCAACGCCATCCTGGCCCAGTTCGACATGAAGCCGCGCCACGTGCGCCTGCCCTTCATCGACACCGAGGACAAGGCGCACCAGGCCGTGCGGCAGATCAACCACACGGCGGATGTGGAAGGCAAGAAGCCGATCGTCTTCACCACCTTGGTCAACATGGGCGTGCTGCGCGTCATCCAGGAAGGGTGCAAGGGCATGCTGCTGGACATGTTCGGCACCTTCATCCGGCCGCTGGAGACCGAGCTGGGCACCAAGTCGCACCACCGCGTGGGCCGATTTTCGGACGTGAGCCTGAGCAAGGAATACACCGACCGCATCGAGGCGATCAACTTCAGCCTGGACCACGACGACGGCCAGAGCCACCGCGACCTGGCCGGCGCCGACGTGATCCTGGTGGGCGTGTCGCGCAGCGGCAAGACCCCCACCAGTCTGTACCTGGCCATGCAGTGCGGGCTTAAAGTGGCCAACTACCCGCTGATTCCCGAGGACTTCGAGCGGCGCCAGCTGCCCCCGGCGCTGGAGCCGCACCGCAAGAAGATCTTCGGGCTGACGATCCAGCCCGAGCGGCTTTCGCAGATCCGCAACGAACGGCGCCCCAACTCCCGGTACGCGGCACTGGACAACTGCCGCAACGAGGTGTCCGAGGCCGAGGCGATGATGCGGCGCGCGGGCATCCGCTGGCTGTCCACGACCACCAAAAGCATCGAGGAAATCGCCACGACCATCCTGCAGGAAGTGCGTCCCGAGCGGCTGGTGTATTGATATGCAATGACTCAGCCAAACGAATAGTCAGAGCCTGGGCAGACCGCGCTCCCTTATTATTTGCAGATGGATCAAGATGGCTGTGCACAGCATGGCCATCGGTCTATTGATTTAAAAAGGGAGAAACGATGGCTGAGATTGAGTGCCGTACATCGAACGATTCACCTACATGGGGTTTGATCGATCTATTTGCGTGGAAGCTGATTCCGGACCGTATGGGCGGCGGCCGGCAATACATCCAGAACTTCAAGGACGCGTGGGTTCGTCATAACAAGCAGTACATCCTTGAAGCCGCCACCAAATATCGACTTCCACCACCATTGCTGGCTGGTGTTTGCTGGATCGAGGTGGGGGGCGACCCCAATTTCATTGATCGCGTCGCATTCGAAGTTCGTTCATTTGATTGGAGCGGCCCTCCTGCCATCGACAAAATGGCGATCACCCGGCATCCGAATAAAACATCGTTCGGCTCCGTCAGCATTCAAATCCGCACGGCGGGCGAGACAATGGGCATTCCCGCTTCCGACATGTCAGTCACCCAATCCAGGGGACTCGCCAACTGCCTGCAAAGGGATGTTTTCAATATCGACGTCGTGGCGCAGCATCTGAGGCAACTGGCAGATCATGACAAATACACATTCCCACTAAGCATGGAGCAAGTCCGCATCATCGGCGCGCGCTACAACAGAGGCATGGGACTGTCTCTGGAACAGATCAAACAGAACACGAGCTATGGAAACTTCATCGTCAATTTCTGGCCACGATTCAGCAGCCTCATTGAATGATTAACCTGCACCATGAATAAGTTATTGCGGATCACCCTGCATGCAGCGTCCATCCTGGGCCTGCTGATCATGGCGCTTCTGCCACAAAATCAATACGACTTCATGCACGGGATGGACCCGTCCATTCCCGTCAACGCCATCGAAAACGGGTCGGGCAATGCCATCGTGGCAGCGGGTGCGATCTTTGCCCTTGTCGCAGTGGTCCAGATCGCCATCGCGGCGAAGGCCTCGCGGCCACGGGCCCGCGTTCTGCCCGCGGTGCTCGTTCTGCTTGGCCTGGCGATCCTGGCGATCAAGGTGGCCGGCTGAGTCGAAGAGGCCCGGGGTCAGGACCAGTTCTACCAAAGGCGCGATAGCACCGCCGGCCTACTGCACCGCCTCCGGCGCCGCGTGCCACAGTGCCTGGGGTCGGGGCTCGGGGTCGCGGTTTTCTTGCGCTGCCGCGCGGCGCTCCGGACCCGGGGTCCAGTGGGTCTGCAGACTGCGCAGCATGGTGCGAAAGTGCGAGGTCAGCCCCGGCATCTGCGACAGGGCCTGTAGGTTCACAATGATCTTGCGGGCCATGGCATCGCGATACGGGGCTTCGGCGGTGTGCGCGTGGCCCGTCATGAGCGCCATCGTGCTGGCCAGCAGCGCCTCGGTGCAGGGCAGGCGGTATTCCTCGTCGGTGGGATTTTCAGTGTCCGGGCACGGTGCATCGGCAGCCATGGTCAAGCCTCCTTCGGAATTGCAACAGACCAGGCCAGCCATCGCCACACCGCGGGCAGCTTGCGGCCCGGAGGGCCAACGACACCGCACGCGGAATCCACCATCCACGGACCGGACAGCGGATGCGCCATGCGAACGGGCGCAGACCTGGATCATTTGGGAAACGAAAGCGCTGGCTCGGAGCGCCGCACCCCACGGGTTGGCGCCTGGCTGGCTGCAGCACAGTATATGAGAATAATTCTCAAGCCGATGATGTCATTCGGCCCGGTGCTCCGCCGCACGCAGGCTCTGCCTTTAGACTGACAGGCATGCTTTTGGACTACAACCCCGACGACCTCGACGTCAAGATTTGCGAGCTGCTGGTCGCGACCAGCGATTCCGCCGACCCTGAGCTTCCCGCCGCCGTTCCGGAGGTGCTGAAACTGCTGCGCACGCGGCTGGGCATGGACGTCGCCTTCGTGTCCCAGCTCACGGCCGACCACCGCACCATCATGGCCGTGGACAGCGCGCCGGATTTCTCGCCGGTGGAAGTGGGCCGGTCCGACCCGGTCGAAGAAAGCTGGTGCCAACGGGTGGTCGAAGGCCGGTTGCCGGAGCGGATGGAAGATGCCGCGCCCTACATCGCGTCCGGCAAGGCGCCGGACCCGGGGTTCCCCATCGGCACCCATCTGAGCACGCCGGTGCGCCTGTCCGGCGGGGCGGTGTACGGCACGTTGTGCTGCTTCAGCCGCGGCGTTCGTGCCGATGCGGACATCGACCGGCTGCGTTACACGGCCAACCTGCTGGCCGCGCGGCTGGCGCCGGGTTCGGCGCGGGCTTGAGCAAGCCTGGCGCCGAATGCGGCACCGCCGGGCCATCGGGGCAGCGGATGCATGCCGGCCGCCAAATGCCCTGCCCTTCGAGTGCAATCGGCCGCGTCAGACCGCGGCATGCATCTGCAGCAGGCGCTGCCGCAGGGCCTCGGCCACCGGGCTGAGTTCGCGCGAGCGCCGCTGCAGCAGCCCAAGGGTGCGCCACAGGTCGGGCCCGGTCAGCGGCACGCCGCACACCTGGGAATGCGCGGGTGACAGCGCCAGCTGCGGCAAGGCCGCCAGCCCCAACCCGGCCTCGACCAGGGCCAGCGCGCCGGTCACATGGTTGCATTCGTAACAGGCGACGGGAGGATTCGGCAGTTCCGCCATGGCCTGATCCAGCAGCAGGCGGTTGCTGCTGCGGCTGGAGACCGACACCAGCCGCTGGCCGGCCAGTTCCTCCCAACGCACCTCGGGGCGCTGGGCCCAGGCGTGGCTGCGCGGCATGGCCAGCACGTAGCGTTCGCGCAGCAGCGGCTGGAACAGCAGCGCCGACTCCTGGGTGCCGGTGAAGCTCAGGCCGAAGTCCGCCTCGCCGCGGGCCACGGCCTCCATCACCTGCTGGGCGTTCTCGTCGATCACGTGCACCTGCACGTCGGGCAGCGCCTGTGCGAAGGCCTGCAGCGCCCGCGGAAGCAGGTGGTTGGCCACGGACGGCACGCAGGCGATGGTCACGCGGCCCCGGCGCAACTGCACCTGGTCGCCGAAGCGCTGGACCGCCTCGTCCAGCCCGGTCAATGCCATGCGCGCCTCGTGCAGGAACTCCTGGCCCATGGCGGTCAGCTCCACCGTGCGGGTGGTCCGCTCCAGCAGCCGGGCACCGAGCGCGGATTCCAGCCGCTCCACCCGCCGGCTCAAGGCCGGGGCGGACAGGCACAGGATCTCGGCCGCCACGCGGAAGCTGGACTGGTCCGCGGTGACCACGAAGGCCTGCAGTTCCTTGAGGTCGAATTTGATGCTTCGCATGCAACAGTCGTTTCGTAAATTGCAATTTACGGATCATTGTGCCCCTCCTACGATGCGCCCTTGATCGCCGGGCCAACGACCCGGCGGCGCTTTCCCGGAGACACACCCCATGCAACGACGCCCCCTCATCGCGGCAGCCTTCCTGGCCGCCAGCTTCCCCCTCGCCAGCACCGCCCAGGCGCAGGACTTTCCGCCCAAGAAGCCGGTGACCCTCGTGGTCGGCTTCGCCGCGGGTGGCTCGGCCGACATCGCCGCCCGCATCATCGCCAAGAAGCTGGGCGAGAACATCGGCCAGAGCGTGGTGGTGGACAACAAGCCGGGGGCCGGGGGCAACCTGGCCCATGCCCAGGTGGCCAACGGCCCGTCGGACGGGTCGATGCTGCTGTTCGGCTCCATCGGGCCACTGAGCATCGCACCCCATTTCATGAAGGTGGCGTACGACCCGCTCAAGGACCTGGCGCCCATCTCGATGGGCGTGGCCTTCCCGAATGTGCTGGTGGTGCCCGCGAGCACCGGCATCAAGACGCTCGGCGATTTCGTGGCCAAAGCCAAGCGCGAGCCCGGCAAGCTGGACTACGCCTCCACCGGCCCGGGCTCGGCCGCGCACCTGGCGGGAGAACTGCTCAACGACGTGGCGAAGATCGACACGCTGCACGTTCCCTACAAAGGGGGCGCCCCGGCGCTGCAGGACGTGCTGGGCGGGCGGGTCACCGCGTTCTACGCCGCACCGCCCTCGGCCCTGCCCCACATCGAATCGGGCAAGCTCATTCCCCTGGCGACCACCGGCCTGACGCGCCCGGCCTACCTGCCCAACGTGCCCACCGTGGCGGAGACCTACCCGGGCTTCAACGCCACCAACTGGTACGCCTTCGTGGCCTCGGCCAAGACGCCCAAGCCCCTGCTGGACCGCTGGAACACCGAAATCGTCAAGGTGCTCAACACGCCGGAGGTGCGCGACAGCCTGCTCAAGCACGGGCAGACCGCCAGCCCCACGGGCCGCGAAGAACTCGGCCAATTCATCGCGGCGGAGCATGCCAAGTGGGGCCGCATCATCCGCGAACGCAAGATCACCGCCGACTGAGACGGCAGGCCGGACGCATTCCCCCCAGAAAAATCAGGAGACAAAGGACATGCCGCTCAACCTCCCGCTCACACCGTCCCCCACCACGGCCACGCCCAGCAACGCCCGGCGCCGCGTGCTGCGCACCCTGCTGGGCACCGCCCTGGGCCTGGGGCTGGCCCTGGGAGGCGCCGCGCCGCCCGCTGCCCAGGCCGCGGAGATCCGCGTGGTCACCTCCGGCGGCTTCTCGGCCGCCTACGACCAGCTGGTGCCGCTGTACGAGCAGGCCACCGGCCACACGGTCGTCACGGCGCGCGGCGCATCGCTCGGCAACGCACCCGACTCCATCCCCAGCCGCATGGCGCGGGGCGAGCAGTTCGACATCGTGATCCTGGCCGATTCGGGGCTGGACGAATTGACGGCGCAGGGCAAGGTGCAAGCGGGCAGCCGCGTCGACCTGGCCCGCTCCATGATCGGCATGAGCGTGCGCAAAGGCACGCCCAAGCCGGACATCAGCAGCCCCGAGGCCCTCAAGCAGACCCTGCTCCAGGCCAAATCGGTCGCCTATTCCGCCAGCGCCAGCGGCACCTACCTGGTCAACGAACTGTTCCCGCGCCTGGGCGTGGCCGAGGCGATGAAGACCAAGGCCACCAGGATCTACAGCGAACGCGTCGGCGCGGTGGTGCTACGGGGCGATGCGGAGCTGGGCTTCCAGCAAGTGAGCGAATTGCTGCCGTTCAAGGAGCTGGAATTCGTCGGGCCCCTGCCGGACGCCGTGCAGCAGCGCGTGTTCTTCTCGGCCGGCGTGGCCGAGGGCGCGCAGAACGCGGATGCCGCCCGCCATCTGATCCGCTTCCTGGCGTCGCCAGCGGCCGCCCCGATCGTGCGCAGCACGGGCATGGAGCCCGCGGCCACGCGCTGAGCGGGCGGGCGGTCCGCACCGGTAATCGCCCTGGAGAGGCCTGAGGCCAAAATGGCCTCCAGCAAAATAAACACTACGGCATTACGCTATACAAAATATAGCAAACCCACCACGGCGGCGCCCTCGGTGAGGCTGCTGCGCCCCCACCCGGGCAGCGCAGCCCCCCCCTCAGCGATCAACGACCGCCCTGCCCCATGGCGGGATCGCTGAAGCCGTCGCGGCCCGTCTCCACCCGCCCAGCAAAGCGGCGAACGAACCCCGGCAGCGCGCTGCACGTGACCTGGAAGTCGTACCAGCGGGCGCTGCCGCCCAGGTCCCACTGCAGGTCCTGCGCCTGGCCCGGCGCCACCGTGGCGGTCCAGGGGCCGTCCTGGCGGTAGGCCAGGGCCTGCACGCGCAGCACGGCTTCCGCAGCGCCCGCGTTCATCAAGGTCAGGTGCACGTTGCCGTTGGCGATGTCGTAGCACACCCGCACTTCGGGCTGGGGCACGCCGGGGGCGCGCAGCGCGCCGAGCTGGCCCGCGAAGCTGCGGTGGAACCCGTTCGGCCCCAGCACCCACAGGTCGTAGGCGCCCGCATCGTCCGTGCCGGCATTCCAGCGGTCGTCGAGTTGCTTGCCCGCCTCCACCACGTAGCGGCGCGGGGCGCGGTCCAGGTGCAGCCGGTCGTAGACGTGGAAGACGGCCGCGCTGGTGCCGGTGTTCGAGAACAGCAGTTGCACCGTGCCCGCGGCCGGCTCCGCCCGGGCGCTGGTGTGCAGCTCGTACGGCAGCGCGCGCGAGGGCCGGGCCTGCACGGCCTGCTGCGGCAGGGCCTGCGGCGTGGGCACGGCAATCTGCGGCAGCGCCCCTTGCGCGGCGCGCAGGGCGTCGGCATCGTCCCGCGTGCGGCGGCCGGCCAGCGTGGCGAGCGGCCCGTCGTTGGGCGTGGCGAAGTTGAAGGCCGTGGTGAGGTCGCCGAACACCGCGCGGCGGTAGGGGCTGATCTGCGGCTCCTGCACGCCGAAGCGGGCTTCGAGAAAGCGCAGCACGGAGGTGTGGTCGAAGTTCTGCGAATTCACCCAGCCGCCGCGGCTCCACGGGGAGATCACCCACATCGGCACGCGCGGCCCGGGGCCGTAGCAGTCGCCATCGGGCGGCGGCATGCCGGTGCCGGGGACCGGGGTGTGCGTGTAGTACTCGTAGGCCATGTCCCGGTCGCTCAGCGTGGACTTGCCGATCTTGCCGCCGCTGGCATCCAGCGACGGCGCGCACGGCGGCGGCAGGTGGTCGAAGTAGCCGTCGTTCTCATCGAAGTTGATGAGCAGCACGGTCTTGCTCCACACATCGGGATTGGCCGTGAGGGCATCGAGCACCTCCTGCACGTACCAGCCGCCCTGCACCGGGCTGGAAGGGCCCGGGTGTTCGGAGTACGTGGCGGGCGGCACGACCCACGACACCTGCGGCAGCGAGCCGTCGAGCACCGCCTTGCGGAAGGTGCCGAGAAAGCCGCCGTCCGGCATGGTGTTGGCAATGCCCTTGTAGAGCGGGTTGCCGGCGTTGTCGCTCGCGGGGTCGTAGGCGGGGTTGACGTCGCGGTCGTGGTAGACCGGCTTGCCGGAAGCGAGGTTGGCCTGGCGGTACTGCGGAAAGCCGAAGAGCGGGTTGTCGGTGAAGTTGTCGGGCATGTTCTGGTAGACCATCCACGAGACGCCGGCCTTTTGCAGCCGCTCGGGGTAGGTGGTCCAGTCGTAGCCGCCGGTGCGGATGTCGGTGTCCGAATCGAGCTCGTCCAGGGCGTTGTTCACCACCACCCGGCCGGAGGGGCCCGTGGCGCCGTTGGTGCCGGTCCAGTGGAACAGCCGGTTGGAATTGGTGCCGCCGTGCAGCGAGCAGAAGTACGCATCGCACACCGTGAAGGCTTCGGCCAGGGCGAGCTGGAACGGGGCCTCCTGCTGCGTGTAGTAGCCCATGGACTGGGGCTGCTTGTAGCGCGCCCACTCCTGCATGCGGCCGCGGTCCCAGGCGTTGCGCGCGTCGACCCAGCTGTGGGGCGTGCCGCTCACGCGCTGGGCATTGCCGGCCTTCTGGTCCAGGTGGTAGGGCAGCACGGGCGCGCCGCTCTTGTCCAGCTGCTGCCACACGCTGCGGCCGCCGGCCACGGGGATGGTGAACCGGTCGCCGAAGCCGCGCACGCCGGGCAAGGTGCCGAAGTAGTGGTCGAAGGAGCGGTTTTCCTGCATGACGATCACGACGTGCTCCACGTCCTGGATCGTGCCGGTGCGGTGGTTGGCCGGAATGGCCAGGGCCCGGCGGATGCTGGGCGGGAACAGGCTCAGCGCCGCGGCGGACGCGGTGGTGCCGGCCGCGGCCTGGAGGAACTTGCGTTTCCGGGAATCGATGGTCATGGTGTGCTCTGCGTGGGTTCGACGGGGAAGGCGTGCGCGATCAAGGGGCGCAGCGCAGCTGGGTCTTTTCGGCGCCGGGGGCATCGGCGGAGGTGCCGCCTCCGCCACTGCCGCCGCAGCCCGCCAGGGCCAACGCCATCGCCGAACCGGCCAGAAACATGAAGAGCGGTCGCGCCCAGCGGGGGCGCGATCGAAGGGCTGCAGGGATCAAGGTCATGGAAGGGTCTCGCGGGTCGAGTGGATCAAGCGGCGGACTGGGCCAAAGACCGAACTTCGGGGGGACCGCCTTGCAGTTGCAGAAAAGTGCTTAAACGCAGGAATCTGCAACCCGAATGATCCGCCCGCACCATGTCAGCGCCATGACGGCAGCGGCCTTCCTGGAGCAGGGGCGCCCCTCCCCGCGCACGGCAGAACGACAAAAAGCACAAGGCGGCCCCGGAAGCCGCCTTGTGCTTTGAAAAGACAGAAAAAAGGAGCGGAGCGCGTGGCGCCCCGTCATCCAGGCGCCAGGGCGCCTTCGATCACGCCGGTGCGGTGGTGCGGATCAGGTGGTCGAATGCGCCCAGGGCCGCCTTGGCGCCCTCGCCCGCCGCGATGATGATCTGCTTGTACGGCACCGTGGTCACGTCGCCCGCGGCGAACACGCCCGGCACGTTGGTGCGGCCATGCGAGTCCACCACGATTTCGCCGAACTTCGACAGCTCCACCGTGCCCTGCAGCCACTGGGTGTTGGGCAACAGGCCGATCTGCACGAAGATGCCTTCCAGCGCCAGTTGCTTCGCTTCGCCGCTCGCGCGGTCCTGGTAGGCCAGGCCCGTCACGCGGTTGCCGTCGCCCAGCACCTCGGTCGTCTGCGCCTGGGTGATGACGGTCACGTTGGGCAGGCTGCGCAGCTTGCGCTGCAGCACGGCGTCGGCCTTCAGCTCGGCCGCGAACTCCAGCAGCGTGACGTGCGCCACCACGCCGGACAGGTCGATGGCCGCCTCCACGCCGGAGTTGCCGCCGCCGATCACCGCCACGCGCTTGCCCTTGAACAGCGGTCCGTCGCAGTGCGGGCAGTAGGTCACGCCCTTGGTGCGGTACTGGTCTTCGCCGGGCACGTTCATGTTGCGCCACCGCGCGCCGGTCGAGAGGATGACGGTGCGCGAGCGCAAGGTGCCGCCGTTTTCCAGCTCGACCTCGATCAGGCCGCCTTCCGCTGCGGCGGGCTTCAAGGCCTTGGCGCGCTGCAGGTTCATCAGGTCCACCTCGTAGTCGTGCACGTGCTGCTCCAGCGCCGCGGCGAACTTGGGGCCGTCCGTCTTGCTGATCGAGATGTAGTTCTCGATGTCCAGCGTGTCGTTGACCTGGCCGCCGAAGCGCTCCGCGGCCACGCCGGTGCGGATGCCCTTGCGGGCGGCATACACGGCGGCCGCAGCGCCGGCCGGGCCACCGCCGACCACCAGCACGTCGAAGGCTTCCTTGGCCGAGAGCTTGGCCGCATCGCGCGCCGCCGCGCCGGTGTCCAGCTTGCCCACGATCTCTTCCACGGTCATGCGGCCCGAGCCGAAAACCTGGCCGTTCATGAACACCATGGGCACGGCCATGATTTCGCGGTCGGTCACTTCCTGCTGGAAGGCGCCGCCTTCGATCACCGTGGTCTTGATGCGCGGGTTGAGGATGGCCATCAGCGACAGCGCCTGCACCACGTCCGGGCAGTTGTGGCAGGTCAGGCTCATGTAGACGTCGAACTCGAAGTCGCCATCGAGGGCCTGGATCTGCTCGATCACGTCCTGCTCCACCTTCGGGGGATGGCCGCCGGTCCACAGCAGGGCCAGCACCAGCGAGGTGAATTCATGGCCCAGCGGCAGGCCGGCGAAGCGCAGGTGGGTCTGCGTGCCGGCGCGCTGCAGGGTGAACGAGGGCTTGCGCGCGTCGTTGCCGTCGGTGCGCAGGGTGATCTTGTCGCTGCGCAGGCCCTGGATGGTTTCCAGCAGTTCGCGGGTCTGGGTGGAAACCTCGCTGCCGTCCAGGGACGCCACGATCTCGAACGGTTGCGTCACGCGCTCCAGGTAAGCCGAAAGTTGGGTTTTGAGTTGGTCGTCGAGCATGGTGGTGTCCTTTGCGATTCGAGTTATGTCGTTGGGCGGTGCGGCCAGTGCCGGGCACGGAGCGGAGAAATCGGGGGTGAGCGGGCGAAAAAAAGCCGGACGGCATGGCGCGCACGCCATGCTGCTGTCCGGCCAGGGGCGCCCGGGGCGCCCCGCTCCTGCGGGAGGCCGAGGGGCTTAGATCTTGCCGACCAGATCCAGGGAAGGCGTCAGCGTCTTGGCGCCTTCCTTCCACTTGGCGGGGCAGACCTGGCCTGGGTTGGCGGCGGTGAACTGGGCCGCCTTCAGCTTGCGCAGGGTTTCCGACACGTCGCGGGCGATTTCGTTGGAATGGATTTCCTGGGTCTTGATCACGCCATCGGGGTTGATCACGAACGTGCCACGCAGTGCCAAGCCTTCTTCAGGAATGTGCACGCCGAACGCGTTGGTCAGCTGGTGCGTGGGGTCGCCCACCAGGGGGAACTTGGCCTTGCCGACGGCGTCGGAAGTTTCGTGCCACACCTTGTGCGAGAAGTGCGTGTCGGTCGTCACGATGTAGACCTCAGCGCCGGCCTTCTGGAACTCGGCATAGTTGTCGGCCGCGTCTTCGATTTCGGTGGGGCAGTTGAAGGTGAAGGCCGCCGGCATGAAAATCAGGACGGACCACTTGCCCTTGAGGTTGGCTTCGGTCACTTCAATGAAGTCGCCCTTGCCGTCGCGGTTCACGAAAGCGGTGGTCTTGAAGGGCTGGACTTGCGTATTGATCAGGGACATTGCTGTTTCCTAGGTTGATGGCTGAACACGAAAACCTGAAGTTTAGGCGCTCCCAACCCATCAATCCAATTAATTGACTTCATCAAGTCGATTGCCGCAGGCTATAAAAAGCAAGGGGCTCGGTGGCGTGGGCAGGAGCGAACGACTGTATCTGAGGACGCCCAACGCGAACACAACTCAGCATCAAACACAGCCATACCGCCCGGGCAGGGGGATTGCCTTGCGCCACATGGCCCGCGTCATGACAATCGCACCCCAAACCCACACAAGGAGAATCTCCATGCAAGGCGACGCACAGGTCATTTCGCATCTGCAGGCACAGCTCAAGAACGAACTGACGGCCATCAACCAGTACTTCCTGCACTACCGGATGCTCAAGCACTGGGGCTTCGACAAGCTGGCGAAGAAGGAATACGAAGAGTCGATCGGCGAGATGAAGCATGCCGACAAGCTCATGGACCGCATCTTCATGCTGGACGGCCTGCCCAACCTGCAGGACCTGGCCAAGCTGCAAGTCGGCGAGGACGTGCCCGAGATCCTCGAATGCGACCTGCGCTCCGAGCGCGGTGCCCAGGCCACCATCAAGGACGGCATCGCCCACTGCGAAACGGTGCGCGACTATGTCTCGCGCGATCTGCTCCAGGGCATCCTGGACGACACCGAAGAGCACATCGACTTCCTCGAAACGCAGATCGACCTGCTGGCCAAGGTCGGGCTGCAGAACTACCTGCAGTCGCAGATGGGCGAGATCGAATAACGCACCACCTGCCCGGCACCCGCCCCCGGGTAACCCGTGCTCCAGCCGGCCTTCGGGCCGGTTTTTCGTTTCCGCCCCGGTATCGCCCCTGAAAGTGTGGCGCGCACGCATCAGGTGGCGTGCCCATCGCGCCCAAGTTCCCACTGTTTGTTGCGATTGCACACAACGGAATGCGAACGATTCTCATGAAACCTAGAATACCGGCCTAGCCAGCCAGCCAGTTCGCCCCGGGCCCTGTGCCCCGCCTGCAGCCAGCGCCCCAACCTGCATGGAGCCTTTCGATGCTGCACTGTCCTGCGCGCGCCTGTTTCGCCACCCCGGCCGATCACCCTTTTTCCGTCACCCATTCCCACGCGGCTGCCATCGCTCCGGTGGGCGCCGCCCGGCCATGAAGGCGGCCCGCGTCGACTGGCGCTACCGCCTGGCGATCACCTCCCGCGCCCTGGCGGGGGGGCTGGGTGGCTACGCGCTGGCGGCGGCAGTCACCGCCGCCCTCACCCTCGGCCTCATGCCGTTCATGCCGCGCGTGGAGGCGGTGCTCACCGCCACGCTGCTGTCGTGGCTGGTCTATGCCTGCGCCGTGGCCTGGGCCTTCTATGCACGCACGGCCTGGGGCGCCTGGGGCGCCCTCGGGCTGCCGGCGCTTGCCCTGGGCGCGCTGGCGATGACGCCCCGCTGGCTGGGGGGCGCATGAAGCCGAAGACCGCACCCGAGCGCGAAGGTTTCCGCCAGGCCATGGCCTGGCTGCACACCTGGTCCGGCCTGATCCTGGGCTGGCTGCTGTTCGCCATCTTCTTCACCGGCACGCTGAGCTTTTTCAAGACCGAATTCAACCTGTGGATGCGGCCCGAGCTGCATGCCCTGCCGCCCGCCAGCGCCGACGTGGCCGAGCGCGCGCAGCAGGCGCTGCACCGCAAGGTGCCCGACGTGACGCAGTGGTTCATGCGCCTGCCCGACGAGCGCCAGCCCGGCGTGACCATCCTGTGGCGCGGCAAGGAGGGCGGGCGCTTCAAGACCTTGCTGATGAACCCGCAGACCGGCGAGGCCATCGAGACGCGCGACACCATGGGCGGCGAGTTCTTCTACCGCTTCCACTTCGAGCTGCGCACCGCGCAAAAAGGCCGCTGGACGCTGGAGGGCCGCTGGGTGGTGGGCGTGGCGACGATGCTGATGTTCATCGCGCTGCTGACCGGCGTGGTCACGCACCGGCGCATCTTCAAGGACTTCTTCACCTTCCGGCCCACCAAGGGTGGGCAGCGGGCGTGGCTGGACGCGCACAACGTCTCGGGCGTGCTGGTGCTGCCGTTCTATCTGATGATCACCTTCAGCGGGCTGATGATCTTCCACTCGATGTACATGCCCTCGGGCATTGCCGCGGCCTACCCCGACCCCAAGGGCACGGATTCGCAGACCTACTTCGCCGAGATGCAGGGCGACACGGCCTCGGGGCGCAGCGCGCGCCGCGCGCCGGGCGAGGCCGTGCCGGCGCTGCCCCTGACCGATCTGGCGCCCGTGCTGGCCAGCGCGCACCGCACCTGGGGCGATGCGCGCATCGGCGGGCTCAGCGCCCGCCGCGACGGCGACCGGGCGGTGATCGAGGTCACCCGCCACGACGGCGACCGCCTGCAGTACGGCCCCGCCCGCATGCGCTTCGATGCCGTCACCGGCGAGACGCTCGCGCTGATCGACCCCGATTCGCCCGCCCTGCGCACCTACCGCGTGCTCTACGGCCTGCACCTGGCGCGCTTCGCCGGGCCGGGTATGCGCTGGGGCCTGTTCGGCTTCGGCGTGCTGGGCAGCCTGATGATCGCCACCGGCATGGTGCTGTGGAGCGTCAAGCGCCGCCAGCAGGCGCAGCGCAAGGGTGCCGCCGCGCCGCCGCTGCGGCGCGGCGAGCGCCTGGTGGCCAGCCTCAACGTGGCCCTGCTGGGCGGCCTGCCGCTGGCCACGGGCGTGTTCCTGGCCTCCAACCGGCTGCTGCCGCTGGACCTGGAAGGCCGCGCCGATGCCGAGCTGTCGTGCTTCTTCGGCGCCTGGGGCCTGGCCCTGCTGATCGGCATCGTGCGGCCGGACCGCTGGGGCTGGAGCGTGCTGCTGGGCCTGGCGGGCGCGGTGTTCGCCGCGCTGCCGGTGCTGAACGCCTTCACCACGCACACCCACCTGGGCGTGACGCTGCCAGCCGGCGAATGGGTGTGGGCCGGCATGGACCTGTCGTTCCTGGCCACCGGCGCCCTGCTCGGCTGGATGGCCTGGCGGCTGCGCCCCGCGCGCGGCGCGAAAGTGGTCGCCACCCGGGGCCGGTCCGCCGAGACCGGCTCCGCCACGCCCCCGAGCACCCCCTCCACCCCTGCCGCAGGAGCCTGACCGCCATGTTCGAATTCTTCCTCTGCTTTGCCGGCTGGTCGGGCCTGGCGCTGGGCATGGACCGCCACCACCAGGACGCCTGGAACCGCGAAGGCGGCGAGCGCCAGCTGCGCACGCTGCGCCGCGTGGGCTGGGCACTGCTGGCGCTGTCGCTCGTGCATGCCGCCGCGTGGCCGGGCGACAGCACCGCCGCGCTCAGCGTGACGTGGTGGACCATGGCCCTGTCGCTGGCCGCCGTGTGCGCCACGGCCGTGGCCACCTGGCAGCCGCGCCGCCTGCCCGTGCTGGGCCTGGTGGCCGGTGCCGCGGCCCTGCTGGCGCTGGCGCTCTAGCCCAGGGCCCGCCGACCGGGTTCGCGCCCGGTTCCATTTTTTCCAGCCACCCGCAGCCCCCCGGGCGCGCGGGAAGCCATGTCTCCACGCCGTGTCGTTTCTTTCATCGACGGAAAGCCTTTCATGCGATTGCCTCCCCTGAACGCCATCACCGCGGCCGCATGGCTCGCCGCAGCCGCCACCGCCCACGCCCAGACGGCGGCGCCCACCGTGGCCCTGCCCGAGGTGAAGGTGACCGATGCCCCGCAGGGCGAGGCCACCGAGGGCTCGGGCCAGTACATCGCCCGCGAGATCAGCGTGGGCAAGCTGGTGCAGTCGCCGCGCGAGACGCCGCAGTCGGTGAGCGTGATCACGCGCCAGCGGCTCGATGACATGAACCTCACCAAGCTGGAAGACGCCGTCAAGCAGACCACCGGCGTGAACGTGACGCGCCTGGATGGCGCCGGCAACTACAACACCATCCAGTCACGCGGCTTCGACATCGGCGCGCTGCTGCTGGACGGCGTGCCGATCCCGCAGGGCCCCAACTACGCCACCGCGATGGACACCGCCATCTACGACCGCATCGAGGTGCTGCGCGGTCCGTCCGGCCTGCTGCAGGGCGCGAGCGAACCCGGCGGCACCATCAACCTGGTGCGCAAGCGTGCGCAGTCCGCCCTGGGGCTGAACGCCAACGTGTCCGCGGGTTCGTGGAACATGCGCCGCGCCGACGTGGACCTGACCGGCGCGCTCAACGCCGCGGGCACGCTGCGCGGCCGCGTGGTGGCGGTGAAAGACGACCGCGACAGCCACGTCGCCACGCTGAAGAACGACAAGACCCTGGGCTACGGCACGCTGGAGCTGGACATCACCCCGTCCACCACGCTGTCGGTCGGCCACACGCGCCAGAAGGTGCGCGCCACGGTGGACCAGGGCCTGCCCGCGTATGCCGACGGCCGGCTGCTGGACGTGCCGCGCTCCACGTTCGCGGGCATCGCCGCCAACCGCCAGGACCTGGACAACACCGACACCTTCGCCGAACTGGAGCACCGCCTGTCCAATGGCGGGCAGGTCAAGTTCGTGGCGCGCGACGTGCACCGCGAATCGCTGTACCGCTCGGTGCGGGCCAACTCGGCCGTGGCCGCCAACGGCAACTACCAGTTGCAGTCGGTGGACTTCCAGCAGGACCTGAAGGACCGCAACTACGACCTGTACATCGCCTCGCCGCTGTCGCTGGCCGGCCGCACGCACCGCGTGCTGCTGGGCGTGAGCCACACGACCAGTGAAAGCCTGGACGGCAACTCCGCCTTCGGCGCGCCCCGCACCGCCAACATCTTCAATCCGCAGTACGACCTGCCCTACCCCAGCATCACGCTGCCCGGCTTTCAGAGCGCCACCCGGCGCACCGAGAACGCGCTGTACGGCCAGGCGCAGGTCAGCGTGGCCGAGCGCCTGAAGGTGCTGGCCGGCGGGCGCCTGTCCTGGGCCAAGGCCGAGACGCGCACGCTGGGCACGGGCCAGACCACGGCCACCGCCGACCCCGGACGGCAGTTCATCCCCTCGGTGGCCGCGATCTACGAGCTGAACGAAAACCTCTCGGCCTACACGAGTTACGCAGAGACCTTCGTGGTGCAGTCCAGCCTGGACCGCGCGGGCCGCCTGCTCACGCCGCGTTCGGGCTCCCAGATCGAGGCGGGCGTGAAGGGCGAGTTTTTGAACAAGCGCCTGCAGACGCACTTCGCCCTCTTCCGCATCCTGGACAAGGACCGCGCCATCGCCGACCCGGACGTTCCCACCGCCTCCCTGGCCGGCGGCAAGGTGCGCGCGCAGGGCTTCGAGACCGAGGTGAGCGGCCAGGTCGCGCCCGGCTGGGACGTGCTCGCCGGCTACGCCTTCACCGCCACCAAGTACCTGCAGGCCCCCGTGTCGCAGCAGGGCCAGGTGTTCAGCCCCATCACGCCGCGCCACAGCGTGAACCTGTCCACCCGCTATGCCTTCAAGGGCCCGGTGCTGCAGGGGCTGAGCGTGGGCGGCGGCGTGAGCTACCGCAGCGAGTTCTTCGCGCAAAGCGGCACGGTGCGCCTGACCTCGGGCGACTACGCGCTGTTCAACGCCCAGGTGGCCTACCAGATCAACGACAAGCTTTCGGTGAGCCTGAACGTGGACAACCTGTTCGACAAGACCTACTACGAGAAGGTCTCCAGCCTGGGCCGCCAGAACTTCTACGGCGAGCCGCGCCGCGTGACGGTGGCGCTCAAGGCGCGCTACTAGGCGCACGGCCGAGCGGGGCCCCGATGCTGCCGGCCGCCATGGCCTTTTTGCATCGAAACGGCCTCCAGCGCATGTTCTTCTAGGGCATACCGCTATTTATTTGATAGCTAACGTTTTTTCAACCTCTGTTTCACAGGAGCTTTCCGATGTCCACCTTGCTCAAGCCCATCACCGCCGCCGTGCTGTCCGCGCTGGCGGCCACGGCCGTCCAGGCCCACCAGGTCTGGATCGAGGCCAGCGGCGCCCAGGCCCGCGTGCAGTTCGGCGAATATGCCGACGGCCTGCTGGAAAAGTCGCCCGGTGCGCTCGACAAGTTCAAGGGCGTGCCGGTGCTCGAGCAGCAGCCACGCGGCGGCGAGGCCCGGCGCATCGAAGGCCAGCGCACCGCCACCGCGTTCACCTACGCCCTGCCGGCGCCGGCCGACACGCTGTTCGCCGAGGCGCCGTATCCGCTGATCGACCGCACCAAGGCCGGCCAGCCACCGCTGCTGTGGCGCCCCGCCGCGCGCTGGGTGGCCAGCCTGGCGCAGCCCGTGGCCGCCACCGCGCCGCTGGACGTGGTGCCCACCGGCAAGGCGGGCGAGCTGCGCGTGGTGTTCAACGGCAAGCCGCTGCCCAAGGCCCAGGTGACCCTGGTATCGCCCTCGGGCTGGGCCCGCGAGGCCGCCACGAATGCCGAAGGCACGGTGCACTTCGAGCTGCCCTGGAAGGGCCAGTACGTGGCCGAGGTCAAGCACAGCGACAAGCAACCCGGCGAACACGCGGGCGAGAAGTACGGCGAGGCCAGCTACCTCACGACGCTCACCTTCGTGCAGGCGGCCGGCATGGAATCGCCCCCGCTGCCCGCCCCGGCCGCGCACTGACCGCCGCGCCGGGCCGGCGCTGACCGGCCCACCCTCCCCGAAGACCTTTCACGGCCACCGCGCCGTGACGGCGGCGGCGCCCTGCGCGCCGCATTTTTGAACCGAACAGCCCTCCTGCCAGCGGATTCATTGCCAGGAGTGCTATTGAAAAAGTAGCAACATGACCTCGCACCTTCTTCACCCGCGTGCCCACGGCGCGCCCTGCCGCCCCCTGCCCCTGGCCGCCGCCCTGCACACCGCGATCGCGCTGCTGTGCGGCCTGGGCGCCAGCGCCGTCCAGGCCCAGTCCGCCGCGCCCGTGGCGGAAACCACGCTCGCCCCCGTGACCGTCAAGGCCGGCGCGGACCAGGAAAGCCCCACCGCGCCCGTCAGCGGCTTCGTCGCCAAGCGCGCCCTTTCGGCCACCAAGACCGATACGCCGCTCATCGAAACCCCGCAGGCCATCAGCGTGGTCACGCGCGACCAGATGGAGGCGCAAGGCGCGCTGACCCTGCGCCAGACCACGGCCTACACCGCCGGCATGGTCTCCAACTACTTCGACAGCCGGGTGGACAACTTCACGGCACGCGGCGGCAGCGTGACGCAGTACCAGGACGGCCTGCTGCGCACCTACGGCACCTACAACAACACCAAGGCCGAGCCCTACCTGCTGGAGCGCGTCGAATTCCTGCGCGGCCCTTCGTCCGTGCTGTACGGCCAGGGCAGCGTGGGCGGCGTGCTCAACCTCACCAGCAAGCGCCCGCAGGCCGAGCCGCTGCGCGAAGTGCAGGTGCAGTTGGGCAACTACGCGCGCAAGCAGATCGCCGCCGACATGACCGGCCCGCTCACCCAGGACGGCGAGTGGCTCTACCGGCTGGTGGCCGTGGGCCGCGACAGCGACTCGCAGGTCGACCACGTGAGCGACGACCGCCTCATCCTCGCCCCGTCGCTCACCTGGAAGCCCAACGCCGCCACCTCGCTCACGCTGCAGTTCACGCACCAGAAAGACCAAAGCGGCTCGCTGATCGGTTTCTTTCCCTGGCAGGGCACGCGGCTGTCCAGCCCCTACGGCCAGATCCCGACCTCGACCTTCATCAGCGAACCGGGCTGGGACGCCTTCGACACCGAGAACAACTCCTGGGGCTATCTGTTCAGCCACCGCCTGAACGACCAATGGACGGTGCGCCAGAACCTGCGCCGCACGGTGAGCGAGGTGGACTACCGCAGCATCTACACCAGCTTCAGCGCCAACCGCGCCACCGGCCGGCCGGCGCGCCCGGTGTTCAATGCGGACAACCGCACCTTGCTGCGCGACGCCTCCTGGCAGATCAACTCCAGCCGCCTGCTGCTGGCGGACACGCAGATCGAAGGCAAGGTGCAGGCCGGCGCCACCGAGCACACGCTGCTCTTCGGCATGGACGCGCAGCGCAACGAAACCAGCCAGTCCTCGTGGTTCCAGACCATCTCGGGCATCGATGCCTATGCGCCGGTGTACGGCAACTTCACTGCGCCCTCGGCCTCCGCGCTGGTGCGCCAGCCCAACGTCACCCAGCGCCAGCTGGGCTTTTACGCCCAGGACCAGATCCGCTGGGGCCGCTGGACGGCCACGCTCGGCCTGCGCCACGACAGCGCCAAGACCGAGACGGCCGGCCGCCCCGCCGCCGCCGTGGACGACACCGCCTGGACCAAGCGCGTCGGCGCCACCTACCAGGCCGATGGCGGCTGGGCACCGTACGTGGGCTACTCCGAATCGTTCCAGCCGCTGGGCGGCGTGGACTTCTTCGGCACCCCGTTCAAGCCCCAGCGGGGCGAGCAGTGGGAAGCCGGCGTGAAGTGGCAGCCGCAGGACCGGGGCATCAGCGCCTATGCCGCCGTGTACCAGCTGCGCGAGAAGAACCGCAAGACCAACGACCCCTCCAACCCGCTCAACAGCCTGCAGCTTGGCGAGGTGAAAACCAAGGGCTTCGAGGCCGAGATGACCGCCAGCCTGGCCCGCAACTGGGACTGGACAGTGGGTTACGCCTACACCGACGCCGTCATCTCGCGCAGCAATGCCGGCGACCAGGGCCTGCCCGTGGCCAGCGTGCCCAAGCACACGGCATCGAGCTGGCTCATGCACCGCTTCGCGGCCGAAGGGCGCGGCGGCTGGACGGTGGGTGCGGGCGTGCGCTACACCGGCTCGCAGTGGACCGGCACCACGGCCATCACCACGCCGTCGGCACTCATCGCCGATGCTATGGCGGCCTACGACGCCGGCAGCTGGCGCTTGGCCTTCAACGTGGTCAATCTCGCCGACAAGGTGCAAATCACGCAGTGCCTGGCGCGCGGCGACTGCTTCTACGGCCAGCGCCGCACCTACACGATGACGGGCACCTACCGGTTCTGAACCTAAGAGTTATCCCGGCAGGCAGAGCCAGCACTGCTCGCCTGCCGGAGCCCAGCCGATAGTAGCCACCGCTTGATCATCCAGCAGTTGCTGCAAAGACAACAGCCATAGTCAGCCGACAACACAATAAGGAACCTCTCAAAACCCCAATCCCAGCCACCAAGCACCTTTAAATCAACGAGTTACGACGCTCAAACTTGCAAATCCGGAGATTTTGAGAGGTTCCCCGACGGTTGAGAAAATGCAGCACTGGCCTTTGGAGAGATTAAAGAGAAAGATTCTTGTGCCATACACGAAGCAAGAATCTTTCGTAAAGAACGCTGATCTGGAAGAAATTTTTTATTCAACAAGGCCCCATAGATGCGCCACAACGTGCCTACGGCATAACCTGAGAAGGTGTGAGTCTTTCGCAGTTCATGCATTCAGGTGGGATGTTTTCAAAAACAACATCATTGCCTATTTGAACAACATTCAGCGGCGACTCAAACCACCAGTACAGCTGCCCATTCATCCACATATCGACCACCTTGCTTTCACCCAGAAGAACTTCCGGATCGTTTCGATACAAGCGAACGAATGTAGGAATTTTCATTTTGTAATGAATAATCCGCTGAATGAAAGAAGCGTCATAGTATTCCACCCGATAAACGTGGCGCGGGCTGAGCGACGTATGAGAAAGTTTCGGTTTGGATGCATACCATAGACCGACGAAAGCAAGCATGCAAAGAAGCGTGATGACAACCCGGTGAAGGTGGCGTTTGTTCTTTTTTGGGGTGTTCATAAAGTGAATTTTTGAGAAAATGGAAGGTGCACGCGGTATACGTCAGACAGCACCATGAAATCTCCCCCTTTATTGTTTTTACTACGCCACTTCTGAAAATCACCATTGTTTACGTAATATTTCCGCCTCTCCACATCCGAAGGCTTTTCGTCAACGGTTGAGTCTTCAATTTGGATAGTTAATATGGTGGAGAGCCCACATTCAACGCCACTGAAACCCCAGCAGCCAAGAGGTTGCGATATCAACGAAGCATCATTGAAATCGTAAGAATCTCGCAAATAAAAACCTAGCTCATCAATTTCAATGAGGATTTTTCCACCCGATTGAGGGGTGACAATTCCAGAAACAGCAATGTTGAGCTGGGACTCTCCCATGGCACCATAGAAGTCATCCATGGGGTCACCCGATTTGCCAACGCCCAAATAATTGACTTGAAAGAGATCATCAATAATCTTGGCTGGTTGGTCCAGGTTACCGAAACGCCAGCATTGCTGCGTTCGCTGACGAGATTCTCGGACAACCCGGCGCTTCAAAAGAGTCAATCCCGCAGTGCTGGGCCACTTAGCCTGTAGTTGAGCCAATGCCGTCTGGACGCGAGCGAATTTCAGCGCCCACGCCATAGTGACAGTCGTCTCGTCAAGCTGCGTCGTGGGCAACTGGCTAAGCCGATTTCCCTCAGCACTGCGTTTGGCTTCTGGAGAAAGCGCAAATGACGCACCATTGAACCACCGGTCCATCAAACTGGCAGCTACGGGCCAGCCCAATCGTGAACGCATCACATTGGGGATGTCGCGCAGTTGGAAAACTTTGGTTTGGTAAGTTGGTTCTTTCTTTTTAGAATTTCCGCTGATTGCAGCCAGCGCATCTTGCAATATATCGGTCATAAAATTTCTCTTTTTAATATTTCTTTCCATCATTTCGAGCGCGTCCACCGTCCGCTACATATCGGCGTGGCTCAAGGCAATTTGTAGTGACTCGGCCCATTCATCAAATAATTAGCAGTCTTGATTTTTGGGAACCTCCCAAAACCCCGATGCCAGCCACTCAACACCTTTATAAATCAAAGAGTTACGGCGCTCAAACCTGCAAATTCAAAGGTTTTGAGAGGTTCCCAATAGGCACCACGGAAGCAATGCTAAAGGAAATTATTTTTGATTTTCTTCATGGTTTAATTTCCCCCAAAGATTCGATGATTTTTTGTGATTCGACGCGTCCCAGATCCCGTTGCTCTTTAGAAATTCCGGATTCAGCTCTATTGAGAAAATCGCTTTTAAGCAGAGCTTGGCGTTTCGATTCATCACGACCGACCAAATAATGCCAAGCGTGCGCATAAGCATATGAGCGCACGGGATCGTAAAGATCACTGAAAACCGCACCGGGACGTTCAGTTACGGGCTTGTTGTCGTACACATCCGAAAGAAGCAGCAAAGCCCCTATCTGCCCTTGCTGCGCAGCCACGTTCAACCATGAAACCGCCTGTGTCTGCCACTCTTTAACTACTGGGTTTTCAAGGGTCTGGGGCCCAGTGGTTGCGCCCCATCTGCCTAAAGGTCCCGCCGTATAGAAAGCCACCATCGCGTCCAAATCACCGTCTCTGGCCCAATTACCGAGAATCTCCGAGCGCAATTCGTAGTCAGCATCCGAAAGGCGGGCGCACATCTCGCTTTGCGCCTTCACCATAGAGTCAAGGACAGCAGTTTGGGCCGTTACACCTGTACGGCTCTTTTCTGCCACCGCTGCTTCCCTGTTTAGCTCCGTAGAAGCACAAAAAGAGAGTCCTGCGATGACTTCCTCCTGAATTGACCGACCCTTTTTACCTTGACGATAATCCACCACACCTTGCCAAACGGGGCGTATCGGCATTTTCAAACCGTTGACAAGCACCTTGGCACTGGCAGGCTGGGAAGTATTTTTATCATCCCTACTCAATGCGCCGGAGGCACTGGCACTCAAAGGCTGGAGATTTAAGTTCGCAACAGGAGCGATTTTTGTAGATCTATTGACTGGCAGGGCGTCGCCTTCCCAGTGGGCCACCGTTACTGCACCTGCGGCAATTAATAATCCACCAACAATGAAGACCTTACGACTTTTCATTAGAAAACCTTTTTTGCATTTTCATCTCGACGATTTTTCACCCTCTCATTATCAAAATATTTGCCCATATCAATATTAACGGCTTTCAGGCTTCGATTTTGCGGGCAGTAGCATCGCTTCAAGGCGGCTGATTCATCGCTCAGGAATGGGGCGTTGCTTCGTGGAATGGGTGTGAATGTGGCTGAAGGTGTGCCCAACGCTCTGACTCAAGCGCCATCTCCGACACAGAAAGTTGCGGAGTGAAATGAACACCAATGCAACTCAGACTTCTGGCAAATTTCCAAAAGCCACAGGAACTGGAAAGTTCTCTCACCACGGTGATCGGAATTTTGTAGTTTTGGGCAAGGTAATTCAGCAAAGCAGTGCCGTACCCCTGCCTCCGATACGCGCTAAAAATTTCGACGTTATATACGTAAACACGATCATTCAAGGGTAATACCGCATAACAAGCCTCTCCCACAGTCGTTCCTTGTTGGTTCTTGATGACGGCTTTCACGTCTGGATTGGGAGCCGTAAAAGTCATGTCGTAAGTTCTGGTCACATCCATGGTGATTTTTGGAACGTGAGCCAGCCTACGTTGCACGCGCCATCTGGACAAAATGCTGATCATCTTATTCTCCCCATAATTTATACAAATACGAAGCAAGTCTTCGAAGACCATGCTCAGGCAGAGCCAGGCATGCTAATCACTGGGTGTTTTTCGCCAGCACCCTATAAGCATTTTAAATAACGCCAAAGCCATTAGCGTGTCGAACTCTAACGGTTTAAGATTTGATCGCCCAAAGCAATTTGTTGCAAACCGTTTTGCTGGACATATTGATCGCGCGAGAGCAATGGCCGGCGCCAAGGAAATCACGGCACACAGCGCGTTCTGCAAGCATTCATAGTTGAGTCGAGGGGTTTCCAGACCTGGGGACGGCGGAGCAACCAAGCGCCGATGTTGCCGACGAAGTCCCTGGCGGTACCCCAAACAGCATGGCTGCTCGCGCTGTGCACACCAGCCCCGAGCACGCCGAACTGGCGGCGTGCCTGGCCCTGTGCCGGCACAGCGAACGTCGGAGAACCGACAGCCCCGTGCAGGCGCCGCGACAGCAGGTGCGTTCTTGAGCAAGCGCGTGAAGACGTAGCCCGGTCTCTCATGCGCCAGACACCGCGTGGTGCACACCACCGTTGCCTGGCGCGCGGCGACTGTTTCTACGGCCAACGCCGCACGTACACGATGACGGGTACCTACCGGTTCTGACGACGGCGCCGCACCGGGGCCTCACCCCAGCCACCACCGTGCCAGGGCGCCGTACAGCGGAATGCCCAGCACGAGGTTGAAGGGAAAGGTGATGCCCAGCGACAGGCCCACGTAGAGCGCCGGCCGGGCCTCCGGCATCGCGTGGCGCAGCACGGCGGGCACGGCGATGTAGGAGGCGCTGGCGCCCAGCACGGCCAGCAGCGTGGCCTCGGGCACCGCCAGGCCCGCCAGCTTGGCCAGCCCCAGGGCCAGCAACCCGTGCGCCACCGGGCCCACCACGGCGAACAGGGCCAGCGGCAGGCGCTGCGCGCCGAGCCCGGCCAGGCCCGGGAGGCTGCGCGCCGTCATCAGGCCCATGTCCAACAGGAAGAACGCCAGCAGGCCCTTGAACAGGTCCACGGTGAACGGATGCATGGCCTGTTCGCCCTGCGCACCCGTCAACAGCCCCACCAGCAGCAGCACGGCGCCGCCATCGGTCAATGCCTCGCGCAGCACCGGGCCCAGTGGCGAGCCCACCCGCGCCGACCCGATGCCCGGGCCGCCGGCCATCACGGCCTGCGATCCCACGGCAATGGGGGCCACCGCGGCCGGGGCGCGCAGCCAATGCGCCATCACCACCGCCAGCACGATGGCAGGCGACTCCATCAGCGCCATGGCCGCGGCCATGTAGCCGCCGGCGGGGGTGCCTTGCTGCTCCAGCAGGTGGCTGGCGGTCACGAAGGTCACGGCACTGACGCTGCCGTAGGTGGCCGCCACGGCCGCCGCATCGAAGGGCGGCAGCAGGCGGCGCAGCACGCACCATGCGATGGCCGGCACGGCGACGGCGAGCACCAGGGCACTGACCAGGGCGGCGGAGACCTGCACCGTCCAGCCGGATTGGGCCAGGGCGAATCCGCCCTTGAGACCCAGCGCCATGAGCAGGTACAGCGACAGAAAGCGCGACAGCGGCGCGGGAATCTCCAGGTTGGAGCGCAGCAGCCCGGCCGCCAGGCCGAGCACGAAGAACAGAATCGCGGGATCGAGCAGGTGTTTCATGGGGCGCGATGCTAGGCGGCAACGGCGATGAAGGAAAATCGATACTGTCGATCCGACCCATCGGGATTTCTCTATGCATGCCACTTTCCGCCAATTGCAGATCATGCTGGCCCTGGCCGAAACCGGCTCCATCACCGGGGCCGCGCGCCACTGCCATGTGACCCAGCCCACGGCATCGATGCAGCTCAAGGAGCTGTCGGACGCCATCGGACTGCCGCTGTACGAGCGTGTTGGCCAGCGGCTGCACCTCACCCAGGCGGGCGAGGCGGCGGCGCAGACGGCACGCGCCATCGCGGCCGACTGGGAGGCATTGGAGCAGCGCGTGGCCGCGCTCAAGGGCGTGAGCCAGGGCCGGCTGCGCATCGCGCTGGCCAGCACCGCCAAGTACTTCATTCCGCGCATGCTGGGCCGCTTCTGCGAAGAGCATCCGGGCGTGGACGTGGCAATGCAGGTGCTCAACCGCGATGGCGTGGTGCAGCGCCTGCTGGCCAACGAGGACGATCTCTACATCCTGTCCATCCCGCCGCGCGGCGTGCCGCACGACCGGCAGGTGCTGCTGAGCAACCCGCTGGTGGTCATCGCCGCGCACGACCATCCGCTGGCCGCGCGCCGGCGCGTGCGGCTGGAGCAATTGCTCAAGGAGCCCTTCATCCTGCGCGAGACGGGTTCGGGCACACGGCTGGCGACGGAGGAGCATTTCAAAGCCCTGAGCTTCGCGCCGCGGGTGCGTCTGGAACTGGGCAGCAACGAGGCCATCAAGCAGTCCGTGGCGGCCCGCATGGGCCTCGGGCTGGTGTCGCGGCATGCACTGGCCGCAGACCCTGCCAGCGAAGGCGTGGCCATCCTGGCAGCGGAGCGCATGCCCGTGCCCTCGTCGTGGTACGTGCTGTGGCCGCAGGGCAAGCGGCTGTCGCCCATTGCCGAGACCTTTCTGCGGCAACTGCTGCAACAGGCGCGCGGGTGGGAAGTGCACTCCTGAAGCCACCGGGCGGCGCGCGGTGCCATCGCTATGGCATCCACAGCGAGCCGCGCGACGCGGCGGCCTTCAGCGGCCCGCGATCATTTTCACGCCCAGGCCCACGAACACGGTACCGGCCATGCGGTCCAGCCACAGGCCGGCGCGCGGCCTGCGCTGGAGCCAGGCACCGATGGCCCCCGCAAAATAGCCCAGCAGCCCGAACAGCACTGCCGCCTGCAGCGTGAACAAAAGCCCCAGCAGGCCCAGTTGCAGGGCGACGTTGCCTTGCGCCGGCACCACGAACTGCGGCAGGAACGACAGGAAGAAAAGCACCACCTTCGGGTTGATCGCATTGGCGAGCATGCCCTTGAAGAACAGGCTCCGCAGCGACTGCGCCGGTGCGCCCGTGGCATCGACGCGGCCGGCGCCCTGGCTGCGCAGCGCCTGAATGCCCAGCCAGATCAGGTAAGCCCCGCCCAGCCACCGCAACGCCGTGAAGGCGACGGGCGACGTGGCGATCAGCGCGCTCACGCCCACCACCGCCAGCAGCGTGTGGCTCAGGCACCCCAGCGCGCAGCCCAGGCCGAACACGATGCCCTGCCAGCGCCCCCTGGACATTCCCATGCCCAGCACCAGCAGGTTGTCGGGACCGGGGGTGGCCGTGATGAGCACGGCGGTGAGCAAGAACGCGAGCAGTTGGGCGAAGGTGAACATCGGACGATGATATTCGCGCGCGGCTCCCTCTCGACCCGCCTGGAGTGCAGCATGCCTCGACCCCAAAAAAAAGGCCGCGCTGTGCAGCGCGGCCTTTCGACGACACGGTGGGGATCACACGTTCATGATCGACACGAGGCGCGTGTTCAGATGGGCTTCCACGGCCTCGGAGCCACCTTCGGAGCCGTAGCCCGAATCCTTCAGGCCGCCGAAGGGCAGCTCGGCTGCAGGAGCGGCGGCCTGATTGATCCAGAGCATGCCCACTTCCAGGCGCTGGGCCAGCAGGTGCGCGTTCTTGAGCGAGCGCGTGAAGGCATAGCCCGCCAGGCCGAACGGCAGGCGGTTGGCCTCGGCGATGGCGTCCTCGATCTTCTCGAAACCGCGCACGGCGGCCACGGGGCCGAAGGGCTCTTCGTTGAAGATGCGGGCCGACAGCGGCACGTCGTTGAGCACCGTGGGCTGGAAGAAGTTGCCTTCGCTGCCGATGCGTTCGCCGCCGGTGGCCAGTTGCGCGCCCTGTTGCACCGCGTCGGCCATCAGGTCGGCCATGGCGGTGATGCGGCGCGGGTTGGCCAGCGGGCCCATCTGCGTGCCGTCGGCCAGGCCGTTGCCCACCTTGAGGCCCTGCGCGTGGCGCGACAGCGCAGCCACGAACTCGGCGCGAATGCTTTCATGCACCAGGAACCGCGTGGGCGAGATGCACACCTGGCCCGCGTTGCGGAACTTGGCGCCGCCGGCGGCCTTGATGGCCAGCTCGACATCGGCGTCTTCCGCCACGATCACCGGGGCGTGGCCGCCCAGCTCCATGGTCACGCGCTTCATGTGCTTGCCGGCCAGGGCGGCCAGTTGCTTGCCCACGGGCGTGGAGCCGGTGAAGGTCACCTTGCGGATGATCGGGTGCGGGATGAGGTAGTTGGAGATTTCCGCCGGGTCGCCATAGACCAGGCCCACGGCGCCTGCGGGCACGCCGGCATCGGCGAACGCGCGGATCAGCTCGGCCGGGCTGGCCGGGGTTTCTTCGGGTGCCTTCACGAGGATGGAGCAGCCGGCCGACAGGGCCGCGGCCAGCTTGCGCACCACCTGGTTGATCGGGAAGTTCCAGGGCGTGAACGCCGCCACGGGGCCCACGGGGTCCTTCACGACCATCTGGCGCGCGGCCAGGTTGCGGGACGGCACGATGCGGCCATACACGCGCTGCGATTCGTCGGCGAACCACTCGATGATGTCGGCGGAGGCCATGGTTTCCATGCGGGCCTCGGCCAGGGGCTTGCCCTGCTCCTGCACCATGATCGCGGCGATGGCGTCGGCGCGCTCGCGCATCAGGGCGGCGGCGCGGCGCATGGTCTTGGCGCGGTCCACCGCGGGAATGTCGCGCCAGGCCTCGAAGCCCTTTTGCGCGGCCTCCAGGGCACGGTCCAGGTCGGCCTTGCCCGCATGCGCCACGCGCCCGATCTCCTTGCCGGTGGCGGGGTTGTGCACGGCGATGGATTTGCCGTCGGCGGCGTCCTGCCATTGGCCGGCGATGAAAAGGCGGGTGCTGGGGTAACTCATTGTGCGAATGCTCCTGCTGTCGGGGGTGGGTGGAAGGAAGAAGGGGGCGAGCCCCTGCCGCGGCGGACCCTGCCGCGCGGCGCCAACGGGCAACTATAGGCCCGTTCGCCGGGCCGTGCAGTCCGCGCGGTTACATCCCCAAAGCCCGTGCGGGGCCGGGCCGTGCACACACGGGTACCCGGCGGATCAAGGCCGCGCTGCCGCCACCTGCGCGGGCGCGTCGCCCCAGCCACCGCCCAGCGCGCGGATCAACCCCACCGTCGCCGTGTACTGCGCGGTGCGCACCTGCAGCGCCTGGCGGCGGTTGCGCAGCTCGCTGCGGCGCGCGTCCAGCAGTTCGAGCTGGCTCACCAGGCCGTTGCGGTAGCGCGAGTCCGACAGCTGCGTGGCGCGCGCGGCGGCCTGCACGGCGCGGCCCTGGGCCTCGGCCTGGCCCGCCAGCAGGCGCAGGGCGCCCAGTTGGTCCTCGACCTCGCGGAACGCGGTGAGCACCTGCCCCCGGTGCGCGGCGAGCGCCCCTTCCAGGCGGGCACGGGCGCCCTCTTCCTGCGCGGCGCGCTGGCCGCCGTCGAAGATCGGCAGCGACAGCAGCGCACCGATGCCCCACGACCGGGCCGACCACTTGAACAGGTCGCCCAGCTCGGGCGAGGCGTAGCCGCCGTTGCCCGTGAGCGTGACGGCCGGAAACCACGCCGCCTGCGCCACGCCCACGCGGGCCTGCGCCGCCAGCACCGAGGCCTGCGCCGCCGACACGTCGGGCCGGCGCGCCAGCACCGTGCCGGGCACGCCGGCCGGGATCACGGGCAGCACCGCTTCGCCGGCAGCGCCTGCAGTGCCCGCAGGCGCCACGGCGAAGCCGCTCGCCACGTCACCCACCAGCACGGCCAGGGCGTTGTTCAGCAGCACCTGCTGGCGCTCCAGCGCGAGCGCCTCCGATTCGGTGGCGGCCACTTCCGTCTGCACGCGCGCCAGGTCCAGCTCGGCCACATCACCGGCTTGGTAGCGGCGCTGCGTGAGGCGCAGCGTGTCGCGGTACGCGGCCAGGCTTTCCTCCACCAGCACGCGCTCGGCCTGCACCGCGCGCCATTGCAGATAGGTCTGCGCCACGTCGGCCTGCACCATGAGCCGCGTGCTCTGCAGCAGCGCATCGCGTGCCTGGGCGTCGAGCCGCGCGGCATCGCTGGCCTGCGACAGGCGGCCGAACAGGTCGAGCTCGTACGACACGTTCAGGCCCGCCGTGGCCAGCGTGGCCGGCACCGGGCCGCCCGTGGCGGTGTTGGCGCCCGCCTGCCGCGATACGCCGGTGGACACGCCGACCTGCGGGGCGCGGTTGGCATCGGCCGAGCGCAGCAGCGCCCGCGCTTCGGCCAGCCGCGCGGCGGCCTCCTGCACGGTGGTGTTGCCGCGGCCGGCGCGCTCCACCAGGCTGTTCAGCACCGGGTCCTGAAAGCCCAGCCACCACTCGCCGCGCGGCTGTGCCTCGGCGGGAGGCGCGGTGGTCCACGACCGCGCGCCGTCAGCCTCGCTGAACGTGGCCGGCACGGCCACGCCGGCATGCTCGGGCGGCGGGGCGAGCGGGGTGCCCATGCAGCCAGCCAGCACCAGGGCGGCCGCCAGGGGCGCCAGGCGGGACCAGGACGGCAGGGAAATCGACATCAAGGGGGCAGTCATCGCAAAACTCCTTCGCTCGCTCATTCGTCATGCCCGCGCGGCGACGCCAGCACGGGGTGGGCCACGGCGCCAGCGCCGGTCCCGGGGGTATCGGTCAGGGGCGCGGTGTGGCTGCCGTGCTGCTGCAGCGGCCGGTTGCCGGCCAGGCGGCGCAGCGCCACGTAGAACACCGGCGTGAGGAAAAGGCCGAAGGCCGTCACCCCGATCATTCCGGCGAACACCGCCACGCCCATGGCGCTGCGCATCTCGGCGCCGGCACCGGTGGACAGCACCAGCGGCAGCACGCCCATCACGAACGCCAGCGACGTCATCAGGATGGGGCGCAGCCGCAGGCGGCTGGCCTCGATGGCGGCCTGCACCGGCGTGCGGCCGGCAAACTCCAGTTCGCGGGCGAACTCCACGATCAGGATGGCGTTCTTGGCCGACAGCCCCACCAGCACGATGAGCCCGATCTGCGTGAACACGTTGTTGTCGCCGCCTGACAGCCACACGCCCGTCATCGCAGCCAGCAGGCCCATGGGAACGATCAGGATGATGGCGATGGGCAGCGTGAGGCTTTCGTACTGCGCGGCCAGCACCAGGAACACCAGCAGGATGGCGATGGGGAACACCAGCACGGCGGAATTGCCGGCCAGGATTTCCTGATAGGTCAGCTCGGTCCATTCGAAGCCGATGCCCTGCGGCAGCGTCTCGGCGGCGATGCGCTCGATGGCGGCCTGCGCCTGGCCCGACGAGAAGCCGGGCGCAGGCCCGCCGTTCACGTCGGCCGACAGGAAGCCGTTGTAGCGCATGGCGCGCTCGGGGCCGAAGCTGGGTTCGAGCTTCATCAGCGCCGACAGCGGCACCATCTCGCCGGTGGTGGAGCGCACCTTGAGCAGGCCCACGTCCTCGGCACGCGCCCGGAAGGCCGCATCGGCCTGCACGCGCACGCTGTAGGTGCGGCCGAACTGGTTGAAGTCGTTGGCGTACAGGCTGCCCAGGTAGATCTGCAGCGTCTCGAAGATGTCCGTCACCGGCACGCCCAGCTGCCGCGCCTTGGTGCGGTCGATGTTGGCGTACAGCTGCGGCACGTTGACCTGCCAGCTCGTGAACAGGCCGGCGAGTTCCAGCGTCTGGTACGCCTTGCCCATGAAGGCCTTCACGGCGGCGTCCATGGCCTCGTAGCCCAGCGAGGCGCGGTCTTCGATCTGCAGCTTGAAGCCGCCCGTCGTGCCCAGGCCGGCCACCGGGGGCGGCGGGAACATGGCGATGAACGCATCCTGGATGCTGCCGAAGGCCTGGTTCAACTGGCCCGCGACGGCACCGCCGCTCTGGTCCGCGCGGCCGCGCTCGGCGAAGGGCTTGAGCGTGACGAACACGATGCCCGAATTGGAGCTGTTGGTGAAGCCGTTGATCGACAGCCCCGGGAAGGCGATGGCGTCTTCCACGTTCGGGTTCTTCTTGACGATCTCGCCCATGCGGCGGATCACGTCCTCGGTGCGGTCCAGCGTGGCGCCGTCGGGCAGCTGCGCGAAGCCCACCAGGTACTGCTTGTCCTGCGCCGGCACGAAGCCGCCGGGCACGACCTTGAACAGGCCCCAGGTCGCGGCCACCAGCGCGGCGTAGATCACCAGCATCAGCGCCTTGCGGCCGATGACGCGCTTGACGCCGCCGCTGTAGGCCTCGGAGCCGCGGTGGAACACGCGGTTGAACCCGCGAAAGAACCCGCCCAGCACCTTGTCCATGCCGCGCGTCAGCGCATCCTTGGGCTCATGGTGGCCCTTGAGCAAGAGCGCGCTCAGGGCGGGCGACAGCGTGAGCGAATTGATCGCCGAGATCACCGTGGAGATCGCGATGGTCACCGCGAACTGGCGGTAGAACTGCCCCGTGAGCCCGCTGATGAAGGCCAGCGGCACGAACACCGCCACCAGCACCAGCGCGATGGCGATGATGGGGCCGGACACTTCGCGCATGGCGCGGTAGGTGGCCTCGCGCGGGGTCAGGCCCGCCTCGATGTTGCGCTCCACGTTCTCCACCACCACGATGGCGTCGTCCACCACGATGCCGATGGCCAGCACCAGCCCGAACAGGGACAGCGCGTTGATCGAAAAGCCCAGCAGGTGCAGCACCGCGAACGTGCCCACCACCGACACCGGTACGGCCAGCAGCGGAATGATGGAGGCGCGCCAGGTCTGCAGGAACAGGATCACCACGATCACCACCAGCGCCACGGCTTCCAGCAGGGTCTGGATGACGGATTTGATGGAGGCGCGCACGAACTGCGTCGGGTCGTAGGCGATGCGGAACTCCACGCCCTCGGGCATGTTCTTTTGCAGCTCGGCCATGGTCTTGCGCACGTTCGACGAGATGTCGAGCGCGTTGGAGCCCGGCGCCTGGAACACGCCCATGCCCACGGCCGGGTCGTTGTTGAGCAGCGAGCGCAGCGAGTAGTCGGCCGCGCCCAGCTCCAGCCGGGCCACGTCGCGCAGGCGCGTCACTGCGCCGTCGCTGCCGGTCTTGACGATGATGTCGCCGAACTCCTCTTCGGTCTGCAGGCGGCCCTGCGCATTGATCGACAGCTGCATGTCCACGCCGGGCAGGCCGGGCGACTGGCCCACCACGCCGGCCGCGGCCTGCACGTTCTGGCCGCGGATGGCGGCCACCACGTCGGCTGCCGACAGGCCGCGCTGCGCGACCTTCTGCGGGTCGAGCCAGGCGCGCATCGAATAGTCGCCGCCGCCGAAGATCTGCACCTGGCCCACGCCCTGGATGCGGGCGAGCCGGTCCTTCACGCTGAGCACGGCGTAGTTGCGCAGGTAGTCGATGCCGTAGCGGCCATTGGGCGAGACCATGTGCACGACCATGGTCAGGTCGGGTGCGCTCTTGACCGTGGTGACGCCCAGCCGGCGCACTTCCTCGGGCAGGCGCGGCTCGGCCTGCGAGACGCGGTTTTGCACCAGCTGCTGCGCCTTGTCGGGGTCCGTGCCCAGCGCGAAGGTGACGGTCAGCGTCATCACGCCGTCGGTCGTGGCCTGGCTGCCCATGTAGAGCATGCCCTCCACGCCGTTGATGGATTCCTCCAGCGGCGTGGCCACGGTCTCGGCGATCACTTTGGGGTTGGCGCCCGGGTACTGGGCGCGCACCACCACGGAGGGCGGCGCCACCTCGGGGTACTCGGAGATGGGCAGCGCGCGCAGCGCGATCAGCCCGGACAGGAAGATGAGCACCGACAGCACCCCGGCGAAGATGGGGCGGTCGATGAAGAAGCGGGAGAGATTCATGGTGTTCTTTCGGGGCGCTCCGCGATCACGCCGCGGGCTGCTTGGCGGCGGCGCGGGCCTCGGCGCCATCGCCGGCCATGCCGGCCTTGGCGGTCATGGGTACGTCCTGGGGGGAGACCTGGGCGCCGGGGCGCACGCGCTGCAGGCCGTTGACGACGATGCGCTCTCCGGCCTTCAGGCCCGAGGTGACGACGCGCAGGCCGTTCACCGGCGCGCCCAGCTGCACCTCGCGGTACTCGGCCTTGTTGCCCTCGCCCACCACCATCACGTACTTCTTGTTCTGGTCCGTGCCCACGGCGCGCTCGTTGATGAGCACGGCCTGGGTGTTCTTGACCTGGCCCATGCGGATGCGCGCGAACTGGCCGGGCATGAGCACCCCGTCGGCGTTGTCGAACACGGCGCGCACGCGCACCGTTCCGCTGCGGGCATCCACCTGGTTGTCGATGAGCTGCAGGTGCCCGGTGTGCGGCGTGCCGCCGGCCGTGCCCGTGCCCATCTGCACCGGAATGCTCTCGATCAGGGTGCGCGCGCTCTTGCCCGAACGCAGGCCCTCCAGCGCCTTCGCCACGATCTGCTCGTCGGTGTCGAAGCTCGCGTAGATCGGGCTCACCGACACCAGCGTGGTCAGCACCGGCGCGCCGGCGCCCGCGGCCACCAGGTTGCCCACGGTGACCTCGATGCGGCCCACGCGGCCCGCGACCGGGGCGCGCACCTGGGTGTAGCCCAGGTTCAGGCGCGCCGTCTGCAGTGCGGCCTGCGCGGCGCGCAGGTTGGCGTCGGCCTCGCGCTGGGCATTCATGCGTTCGTCGTGCTCGCGCTGGGCGATGGCACGCTCTTCCCACAGGCGCGTCGCGCGCTCCATTTCGCTGCGGGTGTAGGACACGCGGGCCTGCGCGGCGACCACCTGGGCCTCGGCGCGGTCCACCTCGGCGGCGTAGGGCGCGGGGTCCACGGTGACCAGCAGGTCGCCCTGCTTGACCAGCGAGCCTTCGCGGAAATGCACGGCCTGCACGGCGCCGCCCACGCGCGGGCGGATGTCCACGCGCTGCACGGCTTCGAGCCGGCCGGAGAACTCGTCCCACAGCGCGATCTCCTGCTGCAGCACGGCGGCCACCGAGACGGGCACCGCGGGCAGCGCGGCTTCCGGGGCCGGGGATTCGGCATGCGAGCTGGGCAGCCCGAAGAGCGTGCCGCCCGCGGCGGCGATGGCGGCCGCGGCGCCGGCGGCAGCCCACCAGCGGCGACGGGAAGGGGAAGTGTGTTGCGGGTTCATGGTGGAAGTCCTCCGGGTTTTTTCAAAGCAAAAGTCGAAATCGATCGGGCAAGGGTTGCCCCTTCCGGCCCACGGGGGCCAGAAAACAAAAGGGACGCAGCAAGCAGCGGAAAGGCGGCGAAAGGCGGGTATTGCGGGTCGCCGAAGCGGATCGCAGTATCAAACCTCAACCGGGGTTGAGGTCAATGCACCCCGCTGGTCAGCGCGCGGGCAGGTCGGTGGTGGTGAGGGTCAGGGTGCAGGACATCGGGTGGCCTCGAAGAAACGGCTGAACTGCGCCTGAACCTCGGGCGCACAGGGGCATTCGCCCGAACCGGGCTGCAGCAGGGCATCGGGCCACTGGTTCGCCTTGGCGAACACGTGCTGCGTGACTTCCAGTCCCGCCGCCTGCAGCCGGTTGGCGTAGGCGAGGGCTTCGTCGCGCATGGGATCGTCGTCGCCCACCAGCACCAGCGTGTGCGGCAGGCCGGCCAGCCGCTGCGCCATCGCCGGCACGGCATAGGGGTGTTCGGCATCGCGGGTGCAGCGCAGGAACTGCAGCCAGCCATCGGCCCACTTGCAGGCGGTCGATTCGCCCATGGCGGCTCGCACCGAAGGCGTGGCGCCGCAGGGGTCGAGCATGGGCGACAGCAGGATCTGCCCGGCCAGCGGCGGATGGGACTGGTCGCGCGCCATCAGCGCCACGCCCGCGGCCAGGTTGCCGCCGGCCTCCTCCCCCGCCACGTACACTCCGGCGCCGGGACCGGCCAGGCGGGTGCGGTGCTTGTGCGCCCACTTGAGCACCAGGTAGCCGGCGTCCACCGGCTGCGGGAAGGGATGGTCGGGCGAGAGCGGGTACGCCACCGACACCACCAGCGCGCCGGCGCGCTCCAGCAGCTGGGCCACCGTGCAGCCGTTGTCCAGATCGCCCGCCACGAAGGCGCCGCCATGGAAGTGCACCACCAGCGGCAGCGTTTCCTTGGGCTTCTTGCGGCCGTACATGCGCACGGACACTTCCTGCCCCTTGGCCACCTCAATGGTGGTGTCGGTGCAGGTGGAAGGCGATGGCGATGGGGTGAAGGTGCTGGACATGGCGGTGACCGGACAAGACCGGGTGATGTGAAATGTAGCGACGCAGCCGCCGACGATAAACCAGCCAAATGCCACAGCTCTGTTTCCGATTGCCGAACAATCGGCGGCACGGGCCCGTGTGAGAATTCCTTGGCCCCATTCGGGGCCAGAGAGAACAAGGAGGGCCCATGGACCAGATCCAGGCCATGCGGGTTTTTGCAAGGGTGGTGGAGGCAGGCACGTTCACGCGGGCGGCCGATTCGCTGCAATTGCCCAAGGCAACCATCACCAAGTACGTGCAGGCGCTCGAGGCGCGGCTGCGCGTGAAGCTGCTCAACCGCACCACGCGGCGCGTGACCGTCACGGCCGATGGCGCGGCCTACTACGACCGCACGGTGCGCCTGCTCGCCGATTTCGACGACATCGAGGCGAGCATGACGCACGCGCGCGCCACGCCCAGCGGCCGGCTGCGCGTGGACGTGGGCACTTCGGTGGCGCGGCTGCTCATCATTCCGCGGCTGGAGGAGTTCCATGCGCGGTTTCCCGACATCCAGATCGACCTGGGCGTGAGTGACCGGCCGGTGGATTTGATCGGCGACAACGTCGATTGCGTGATCCGCGGCGGCGAGCTGACCGACCAGTCGCTGGTGGCGCGGCGCATCGGCAACCTGGCCTTTGTCACCGTGGCCGCGCCCTCCTACCTGGAGCGCTACGGCACGCCCACCCACCCCCTCGATCTGGAGGGCGACCACAAGAGCGTGATCTATTTCTCGCCGCTGTCCACCCGCCGCTACCCGCTGGAGTTCGTGCGCGACGGCGAGATGATCGAGGTCACCGGGCCCTCGCAACTGGCGGTGAACGAGTCCAACGCCTACTCGGCGGCGCTGGTCGCGGGGCGCGGCGTGGGGCAGATCACGCTGTTCCAGGCGGCCCGGCAACTGGAGCGCGGCGACCTCGTGCGGCTGCTGCCCGAGTGGTCCATTCCGCCCATCCCGATCTACGTGGTGTACCCGCCCAACCGGCACCTGAGCGCCAAGGTGCAGGCCTTCGTGGACTGGGCGGCCGAGCTGTTCGCCAGCGAGCGGTATCTGCAGACCTGAACGTTTGCTATATTTTTCATAGCTACACGCCTTAGTATCGATTGCACTGGGGCCCTTTTCGATGCATACCCGCGCGAGGCCGCCCCCCACCGGCCGCGCGGGGCCGTATGCTCCCCGGCATGACCGAACCCGAAGTCCCCGAACCTGGCGAAACCCCCGCCCCCAGCGCCACCAACGCGCCCTCCACCCCGAACGCCACGCCACCCGCGCCACCGGCCAGGCAGCCGCGCAACCCCCTGCACGGCATCACGCTCGAAGCCATCGTGGTCGCGCTGCACGACTACTACGGCTGGGAAGGCCTGGCGCAGCGCGTGGCCCTGCGCTGCTTCGAAAGCGATCCCAGCGTGGCGTCCAGCCTGAAGTTCCTGCGCAAGACGCCCTGGGCGCGCGAGAAGGTCGAGAGCCTGTACCTGTTCATGCTGCGCGAGCAAAAGCGCCAGGGCGGTGGGCCGGGCTGAACGCGGCCGGCCCTGACAACCAACCCATCCCCGACGGCCCATTCGCGCTGCGCCAGCGCAGCTCAGGCGCTCGGGCCGTGCATTCGTCGCAATCGGCTCGCGGCCGCAGGCCCCGGTGGGCACATTGGAGGCACGGAGAGGCACACGCCTGTCCTGATCCCCCAACCCGCCCCAGGAGCCTTCCATGCCCACCGTTTTCGACCGCCGCAACACCACCGCCTCGCCCCACACCCTGGCGCGCACGGCCCTCGCCGCCTGCGCCCTGCTCACGGGCTCCCTGACCATGGCACAGACCAGCGCGCCGCCGGATGCGGCCACCGCAGCCGCGACTGCGCCCCGAGTGGTTGCGATGGATGCCCCCGCAGGCCGCACGCGCGCCGAGGTGATCGCCGAGCTGCAATGCGCGCGGGCCTCGGGCGAACTGGAGGCCATGGCGATGCAGTCCTATGGCATGCCCACCCCGCCCGTGAACCGGGCCGTGCCCGAATGCGCCGCAGCGGGCGGCACGGCCGTGGCCGGCAGCGCCGCCTCCCGCCCGGCCCCATGAGCCGCGGCGGGCCGTGCTTCAGGCCGGCACGGGCACCAGGAAGTCGCGGCTGATGCCCGCGCCCAGCTCGTTCACCCGGTCCAGGAACTGCGTGAGGTACGCATGCAGCCCGGTGGACAGGATCTCGTCGATGCGGCCGTAGCGCAGGTCGGCCAGCAGCCGGCCCGCCTTGCGCTGGGTTTCCGACGACTGGTCGTTGGCCACTACCGCGAGGTTCTCGCCCACCTCGTGCAGGCTGGCGTGCAGCGAGCGCGGCATGTCGCGGCGCAGGATGAGCAGGTCGGCCACGCGCTCGGGCGTGATGACGTCGCGGTACACGCGGCGGTACACCTCGAACGCCGACACGCTGCGCAGGATGGCGCTCCAGTGGTAGAAATCGAATTCCTGCGGCGCGGCCCGGCTGCGGTCGCGCGTGCCCGATCCGTGGAAGTCGCTCTGCACCGCGTGGAACTTCACGTCCAGCAGCCGTGCGGTGTTGTCCGAGCGTTCGAGGAACGTGCCCAGCCGCAGGAAATGAAAGGCCTCGTCTTGCAGCATGGTGCCCAGCGTCACCCCGCGCGACAGGTGCGAGCGGTACTTGACCCATTCGAAGAACTGGCCCGGATCGCGCTCGAACAGGCTGCCTTCCAGCTGGCGGTGCAGCTCCAGCCAGGTCTGGTTCTGCGTTTCCCAAACCTCGGTGGTGAGCGCCCCGCGCACGGCCCGGGCGTTCTCGCGCGCGGCGCGCAGGCACGACAGGATGGACGACGGGTTGTTGCCGTCGCGCACCATGAACTCCAGCACCCCTTCGCGCGTGACCTCGCCGTGCCGCGCGGTGTAGGCGGGGATCAGTTCGCTGATCGACAGCAGGCCCAGCCAGCTCTCCTGCGCCACGTCGGCCGACTGCGGGAGCAGCGAGGTCTCATAGCTCACGTTGAGCATGCGGGCGGTGTTTTCCGCCCGCTCGGTATAGCGGGACATCCAGAACAAGTGATCGGCAGTGCGGCTCAGCATGCGGCCTCCCCGGGCAGAAAACCCCGCACGCGCTGCGCGCGCACGCGGTGTGTTGACGAAAGCCCGCCTGCAGCGGCCTTTTCTGCCCGCTCGGTGTAGCAGGACATCCAGAACAGATGATCGGCAGTGCGGCTCAGCATGCGGTCTCCCCGGCAGAAATTTCGAAACGAAGGGTCTGATGCGTCATGCAACGCTCCCCTCTTCTCCCAGCACCCAGGTGTCCTTGGTGCCCCCGCCCTGCGATGAATTCACCACGAGCGAGCCCTCCTTGAGCGCGACGCGCGTGAGGCCGCCGGCGGCCATCTGCACCTTCTGGCCGCTCAGCACGAAGGGGCGCAGATCGATGTGGCGCGGAGCGATGCCCGATTCCACGTAGGTCGGGCAGCTGGAGAGCGACAGCGTGGGCTGGGCGATGTAGCCCGAGGGGTTGGCCAGCACCGCGGCGCGGAACTCCTCGATCTCGGCTTTCGTCGCGGCCGGGCCGATCAGCATGCCGTAGCCGCCGGCGCCGTGCACTTCCTTCACGACCAGTTCGTGCAGGTGGTCCAGCACGTAGGCCAGGTCGTCGGGCTTGCGGCACACCCAGGTGGGCACGTTGGCGAGGATGGGCTCCTCGCCCAGGTAGAAGCGGATCATGTCGGGCACGTAGGGGTACACCGACTTGTCATCGGCGATGCCCGTGCCCACGGCGTTGCAGATCGCCACGTTGCCCGCGCGGTAGGCGTTCATGAGGCCCGCGCAGCCCAGGGTGGAGGTGGGTCGGAAGACCTGGGGATCGAGAAAGTCGTCGTCCACGCGGCGGTAGATCACGTCCACCTGCTTGAGGCCGCGCGTGGTGCGCATGTACACGAAGTTGTCCTTGACCACGAGGTCCTGGCCCTCGACCAGTTCCACGCCCATCTGCTGAGCGAGGAAGGCGTGCTCGAAGTACGCGCTGTTGTACATGCCGGGCGTGAGCACCACCACCGTCGGCTGCGCCGTGGCGGCGGGAGCGCTGGCGCGCAGGGTGTCCAGCAGCAGGTCGGGATAGTGGGCGACCGGCGCCACGCGGTGCGTGCGGAACAGCTCCGGGAAAAGCCGCATCATCATCTTGCGGTTTTCCAGCATGTACGACACGCCCGAGGGCACGCGCAGGTTGTCTTCCAGCACGTAGTAGATGCCGTTGCCGCTCGCGTCCGGGGCGCGCACGATGTCGATGCCGGCGATGTGCGCGTACAGGTCGCGCGGCACGTCCACGCCGGCCATCTCGGGCCGGTACTGGGCGTTCTTGAGGATCAGGTCCGAGGGGATGATGCCGGCGTGCAGGATGTCCTGGCCGTGGTAGACGTCGTGGATGAAGCGGTTGAGCGCCGTGACGCGCTGCACCAGCCCCTGCTGCATGCGCGCCCATTCGTGCGCGGGAATGATGCGGGGGATGAGGTCGAAGGGAATGAGCCGCTCGGTGCCGGCGCCGTCCTCGTCCTTGGCGCCGTACACCGCGAAGGTGATGCCTACCCGGCGAAAGATCATCTCGGCCTCGGCGCGGCGCGCCTGCATGGCCTCGTCTGGCTGGCCCGACAACCATTGGCCGTAGCGCTTGTAGTGGGGGCGCACGTCGCTGCCGTCGGACGGCAGCATCGTGTACATCTCATCGAACTTCTGCATAACTGGTGCCTCCTGCAACCAGCATAGCAAGTTGTGAGCCGGGTTTTGGCGACTGGCGGGCACGGGCGCGTTTTACCGCTCGCACGCCGGGGTGATGGCGCGCCGTCCTCACGGCAACGGGGCAGGCGCGTGGTGCCAGTAGCGCCGGCCCGCGTCGCGTTCGCACCGCCATTGTCCGGGCGCCTCGGACGCCCAGGTGGCGGCGCCGCAGCGCGGCGAATCGAGCAGCACGGCGCCCCGCTCGCGGTACCGCGCCACCACCTCCGGCGCGGGGTGGCCGAATCGGTTGCGGTAGCCGGCCTGCACCAGCGCGGTGCGGGGCCGGGCCGCATCCAGCAGCGCGGGCGTGGAAGACGTCTTGCTGCCGTGGTGCGGCACCAGCAGCACATCGACCGGCGCGATGGCGCCACGCGCCACCAGCGCGGCCTCCTGCGCCTGCTCGATGTCGCCCACCAGCAGCGCGGACGGCGCGGCGCCCTGCCCCGAGGTGCCTTGCGGCGCTGGGGCGGCCGTGATCCGCAGCACGCAGCTCAGGGTGTTGGGCCGCACGGCAGGCCGGGGCCCGTCGGATGGCAGCGATGCCTGCGCCTCCAGCGGGTGCAGCACCTCGAACAGCACGCCGTCCCAGGCCCACCGCTGGCCCGCCAGGCACGGCGCCGCGGGGCGCAGTTGCTGCAGGGCGTGCTCATTCTCGATCGAACCCATGAGCCCCGCCTGCGGCTGCTGCGCCAGCACGGCGGCGGCCCCGCCGGTGTGGTCGGTGTCGCGGTGGCTCAGCATCAGCAGGTCGATGCGCTCGCCCATGCTGCGCAGCAGCGGCACCAGCACGCGGTCGCCCGCATCGCTGTCCAGCCCATAGCGGGGCCCCGCGTCGTACAGCATGGCGTGGCGCGCGGTGCGCACCAGCACGGCCTGGCCCTGCCCCACGTCGGCGGCCAGCAGGTCGAACTGGCCCGGCGGCGGGCGGTGCGGCTGCCACCACAGCACGGGGATCAGCAGCGGCACGCCCAGGGCCCGCAACGGCCAGGGCCAGCGCAAGGCCAGCAGCGTGCCCCCCGCCACCCCGGCCACGCCCGCCCACACCGGGGCGGCGGGCAGCGACACCGCGGCCCACGGCAATGCGGCCAGCCACTGCAGCAGGCCGGCAAACGGCAGCACGCACCACGCGGCGGCGGTCCACAGCGGCGCCCACAGGGTGCCCGCCAAAGCCAGCGGCGTGACCACCAGCGTGATCCAGGGAATCGCCACCAGGTTGGCCAGCAGGCCGACGACGGACACCTGCCCGAACAGCAGCAGCGTGAGCGGCGTGAGGGCGAGCGTGACCACCCATTGCTCGCGCAGCATGGATGCCAACCGGCCCGATGCCCTAGATTCATTTGCCTCTTTTGCTATTGAATCAGTAGCAAAAAGCACTGCCACCGCGACGAAGCTCAGCCAGAAACCCGCCTGCAGCAGCGCCCAGGGATCGGCCAGCACGACCACGGCACAGGCCAGCAGCCAGACCTGGGGCCAGGGCCAGCGCCGCCCGGAAAGCCGCAGCAGCGCCACGGTGGCGAGCATGCACACCGTGCGCTGCGCCGGCACGCCCCAGCCGCTGAACACGGCATAGGCCCAGGCCAGCAGCACGCCCCCGGCCAGCGCCGCCGTCGGCGCCGGCAGGGCCAGGCACCAGCGCGGCACGCGGCGCCACAGCGCGCCGACCCCCGCTGCGGCCAGCCAGGCGAACAGCGTGATGTGCAGGCCCGAGATGCTGACGAGGTGCGCCACGCCCGTGGCCCGGAATACGTCCCAATCGGCCCGGTCGATCGCGCGCTGGTCGCCGGTGACCAGCGCGGCCACCACGCCCGCGGCGCGGGTGCGGGCGGCGTTGCCGCCATCGTCCAGGCCCGTGCCGGCATCGACCGGCGCGAGATGGGCCAGGATGGCATCGCGCACTGCCTGGCGCGCCCGCTGCACCGGGTAGCGCCAGGTCGCCTCCAGCCGCCGGGGCGGTTCGTCCCGCGCGCCGGTGCGCACGTAGCCGGTGGCCTGCACGCCCTGCTCCCACCACGCCAGCTCGGCATCGAAACCGTGCGGGTTGCGCAGGCCGTGGGGTGCCTTCAGGCGCACGGTCATGCGCCAGCGCTCGCCGGCCTGCACCTGGGTGGACAGCCGCCGCACGTCCGCCGCGCCAGCGGCTTCGCCGAAGGTGCCCACGTACCAGGCCACATCGATCACCGGCGGCACCGCGACCGCCTGGCCGTCCAGCACTGCCGATTCCACCGCCATGCGCAGGCGCACGCCGGAGTCGCCGGTCTGCGGCATGGCGGCCACCACGCCCACGATGGCGATGTCGCGGCCTTCCAGCGCCGGCGGCAAGGCACCCTGCAGGAACAGCAGCGCCCGCAGCCCGGTCGCGCCGCCCATGAAGACCAGGCCGCAGGCCAGCATCCACCCGCGCGAGCCACACCAGGCCGGCCGCCGCACGCGGCCCGACGGCACCACCGCCGCGGCGGCCCCCAGCAGCCCGCCCAGCGCCGCCGTCGCATAGGCGGCCAGCGGCCACAACGCCGCCTGCGTCAGCTGCAGCGCCGCACCCGCGAGCACCCCGGCCAGCCACCAGGGCCAGCGCCAGGGGCGCGCCATGGCAGGCGTGGCGAGGACGGCAGGGGCGGGAGACGGCTGCAGCATGCGCGGATGCTAATGGCGGTCGGCGGCAGCGTTTCCTTTTAGCGACAGCCTGGCGCTTTCCGCCTACTGGCATAGCCCATCTTCATGGCCAACCTAGGGTCGATTCACCTTTACTTTTACAGAATGTTGCTTATCATTTGAATCATATTTATCAAATACCGCGTTTAGGAGTGCCATATGTCGCTGCGAAATCTCACCGTCAAAGCCCAGTTGACGCTTTCTTTCGGGGTGCTGGCCTTGCTGGTGCTGATGGCCTCCAGCGTGGCGGTTTGGGGGCTCAATGGGGCCAATGAGAACTTCAGCGACTACGTGAATGGCGTGGCCGCACGCGCCAAGCTGTCCGAACAGATCCGCATGGCGGTGGATCGCCGGGCCATCGCGGCCCGCAATCTGGTGCTGGTGAAGAGCGATGCCGACGTGGCGGTGGAAAAGGCGGCGGCGATCGAGGCGCACAAGGACGTGCAGGCCAACATGGCCAAGCTGAAAGACATGGTCAGCCACGGCGAGGTCCCGCCGGCCGTCCGGAGCCTCGTGGGCGAGATCGACAAGGTGGAGCAGGCCTACGGCACCGTGGCCCTGGACATCATCAACCTGGCCGTGTCGGGCCAGCGCGAACAGGCCACCACCAAGATGAACGCGGAATGCCGCCCCCTGCTGGCGGCGCTGATCGCCAAGACGAACGAATACTCGCTCGCCACGGACCAGCGGGCGATCGCCCTGGTCAAGGAGGCGGAGGCCGAATTCCGGTGGCAGCGGTCCCTGCTGCTGGGCGCCTGCCTGCTGGCCTTCGCCGCGGCGGCCATCGCCGGCGTGCTGATCACGCGCAGCCTCACCCGCTCGCTGGGTGCCGAGCCTTCCGAGCTCAGCTCCGCAGCCCAGCGCGTGGCGCAGGGCGACCTGTCCGACATGGCCGGCCTGGCCAACGCCCTGCCCGGCAGCGTGCTGGCCTCGCTGGGCACCATGCAGCAGAGCTTGGTGTCCATCGTGGCGGAGGTGCGCAACGCCAGCGACTCCATCGCCACCGGCTCGATGGAAATCTCCACCGGCAACACCGACCTGAGCCAGCGCACCGAAGAGCAGGCCAGCGCGCTGGAGCAGGTGGCATCGACCATGGAACAGTTCAGCACCACGGTGCGCAACAACGCGGACAACGCCAAGCAGGCCGATCAACTGGCCCAGGATGCGACCACGGTGGCCACCCAGGGCGGCGGCGTGGTGACCCAGGTGGTCAAGACCATGAAGGACATCAACGACAGTTCGCGGCAGATCTCCGACATCATCGGCGTGATCGACGGCATCGCCTTCCAGACCAACATCCTCGCCTTGAACGCCGCCGTGGAAGCCGCCCGGGCCGGCGAGCAGGGCCGGGGCTTCGCCGTGGTGGCCTCCGAGGTGCGCAGCCTGGCCGGCCGTTCGGCCGACGCCGCCAAGCAGATCAAGGGCCTGATCGGCACCAGCGTGGAGCGGGTGTCGCAAGGGTCCGAACTGGTGGACGAGGCCGGCCGCACGATGCAGGAAGTGGTCGGCGCGATCCAGCGCGTGACCGAAATGGTGGCGCAGATCCGCGGTGCCAGCGCCGAGCAGAGCGCCGGCGTCGGGCAGATCAGCCAGGCCATCAGCCAGATCGACCAGACCACGCAGCAGAACGCCGCGCTGGTGGAAGAAAGCGCCGCCGCCGCGCAGAGCCTGGAGCAGCAGACGCGCCGGCTGGTGGACGCGGTCGCCATCTTCAAGCTCGATGCCCAGGCCATGCTGTCCGCCTCCGGCCAGCCGGCCCTGCGCAGCCCCGCCAAGGCCGCCCTGCCCCCGGCCTTCCAGCCTCGCCGCCCCGCCCTGGCCTGAGCGAACGGACGCCGCCGCCCTCCAGGGCGGCCGCGAGGAACGACGAACGCAGAGAACCGCCAGCCGGTTGTGCAACACTTGCGCGCTGCGCCGCAGGCCCCCGGGGCTTGCGGCCTTTTTCTGCCTTCTCACTCCTCCCGTTGCCAAGGAACACCATGAGCGTTTACGACAAGCTGAAAGAACTCGACATCACCCTGCCCCCCGTCTCGGTCCCCGCCGCGGCCTACGTGCCCTACGTGCAGACCGGCAACCTGGTGTTCCTGAGCGGGCACATCGCGCGCAAGGACGGCAAGCCCTGGGCTGCGCAGTTCGGCCGCAGCATCACCACCGAAGAAGGCAAGGCGGCCGCGCGGGCCGTGGCCATCGACCTGCTGGGCACGCTGCATGCGGCCACCGGCGGTGACCTGAACCGGGTCAAGCGCATCGTCAAGGTGATGAGCCTGGTCAATTCGACGGGCGAGTTCACCGAACAGCATCTGGTGACCAACGGCGCGAGCGAACTGTTCGGCCAGGTGTTCGGCGACAAGGGCGTGCACGCCCGAAGCGCCTTCGGCGTGGCGCAGATCCCCATGGGCGCCTGCGTGGAAATCGAATTGATCGCCGAACTGGGCTGATCGCGCGCCCTCGTTCGCGCAAGGGGTGGCTGGCGCAGGCCTGGGCCTGGGGCGCCCACCCCGTCGAGACCGGGACCCGCTCGCGCTGCGGGTCACCCCTGCTTTCGACGGCCCCCCTCGCGATGGCCCCACGGCCGGCAGCCCCCTGATGCATCGGGGCTTCGCAGCCGGTGCGTGTCAATGATTCCCTAGAACGACGTCCAGTCATCGTCCCCACCGCCCGCCGTCGCGCGCGCGGCGGCTGCAGGCTTCGGGGCAGGCGCGCTGCCCTTCGATGGGGACGGGCTGGCAGGCGCGGGGCGGCCTCCTGCGGCCGCTGCGCTGACCGGTGCGCCTGCAACCTGGAGCGCGGGCGCGGGCGTTGGCCTGGGCCCCTGGGTCGGCACCTTGGCCGGCGCCTTCGCCGGTGCGGCAACGGCACGCGGTGCCGGACGCGGTGGCGTGCTCGGTGCCGGACGCGGTGCCAGGCGCGCTGTCGGCGCGGCCACCGGGGCCTGCGCCGCCGCGGCGCCCGTCGCAAAACCCGCCCCGTGATCCACCCGGAACACCGACACGGTGCGGGTCAACTGATCCGCCTGCTCGCGCAGGCTCTGGGCCGCCGCGGCGCTTTCTTCCACCAGCGCCGCGTTCTGCTGGGTCATCTGATCCAGGTGGCCCACGGCCTGGTTCACCTGCGAGATGCCGGCGCTTTGCTGCGACGTCGCGGCCGTGACCTCGCCGATCATGTCGGCCACACGCTGCACGGACTGCACGATGTCCGCCATGGTGGCGCCCGCATCCTGCACCAGGCGCGAGCCCGCATGCACCCGCTCCACCGAGGCGCCGATCAGGCCCTTGATCTCGCGCGCGGCCTCGGCGCTGCGCCCGGCCAGCAGGCGCACCTCGCCCGCCACGACGGCGAAGCCCCGGCCCTGCTCGCCCGCACGCGCCGCCTCCACCGCGGCGTTGAGCGCCAGGATGTTGGTCTGGAAGGCGATGCCGTCGATCACGCCGATGATGTCCTCGATCTTGCGGCTTCTTTGCTGGATCTCCTCCATCGTGGCCACCACCTGCGCCACCACATCGCCGCCGCGCCGCGCCACGCCCGAGGCGCCCTCGGCCAGGCCGCTGGCCTCGCGGGCGCTGCCGGCGCTTTGCTGCAGGGTGCTGGAGAACTGCTCCATGGTCGCGGCGGTCTGCTGCAGGTTGCTGGAGGTCTGCTCGGTGCGCGCGGACAGGTCCTGGTTGCCCGCAGCGATCTCCGCGCTGGCGATGGCGATGCTGTCGGTGCTGCGGCGCACCTGCTGCACCATGCGGCCCAGCGAGTCGCCCATGGTCTGCAGCGAACGCAGCAGATCGCCCAGCTCGTCACCGCGCACCGAGGTCTGGGTGGCACTCAGGTCGCCGCCCGCGATGCGCGCGGCCAGCGCGTTGGCCTCGGCCAGCGGCTGCTGGATGCTGCGGATCAGCACATACGCACCCGCCACCATGCACGCCACCAGCAGCGCCACGGCCAGGGCACCCACGCGCACGGTCACCAGCCGCTCGGCCGCCACGGCCTGCTGCCCGGCCTGGGCGTTGCGCTGCTGCAGCTGCACGAAGTCGCGCAGGGTCTGCAGGTAGGCGGCCACCGCCGGGCTGTAGCTTTGCTTGACCAGCGCCGTCGCTTCGGCCTGCTGGCCATCGGCCTTCAATTGCCGCGCCCGCGCACGCAGCTCGGTCATCGTCTTGCGGGCGGTGGCGATGGCGGCCATCTGCGCCTTGTCGGCCTCCGAGAGCGGCAAGGCCTCCAGCGATTTCTGCACCTCGGTGATCTGCGCGGAGGTGGCGGCGATCAGGTCCTTGAACTCCGCCTCCATGGCCGGGTCGCTGCTCACGATGATGGCCTGCGTGCGCGCGGCGTTGGTCTCGGTGAGCCCGGCCCAGCGCAGGGCCGCCTCGACCCGCATGGTCATGTCGGCCGTGACCTGCGCGGAGCGCGCCTGCGTCGCGGCCGAGCGATAGGCCGAGGTACCGACCACGGCGGCCAGTGCGATCACGATCGCGACGACGGCCCCCCACAGCTTGTGGGAAATGCGCAGATTTTTCATGGCCGATCTCCGTTCGCTCCAGCAACCACCAAAGAGAGCTCCATGGTGCCAACGGTTGAGCCGCCTTGTGCAGCGCGAAAACCCTTGTGCGCTGCACAAGGCGGCAGGCGGGCGCCAGGGGCCCGCCGCAACAGGTTATTCGACCCGGAACACCGCCGACGGCTTGAAGCCCAGATCGGCGGCCTTGCCCTTGCGCCCGCGCGGCGAGCGGGCGTTATTCAGCGAACGGATCTCCAGCGTCTCCTCGCGCTCCTTGCCGCCGCGCCCCAGGCCTTCCAGGCGGATGCTGCGCGTGTACGCCACTGCGCCCGCCAGCGTGTCCTTCGGCTCCAGGTCGATCAGCATCAGGCCCCGGCCGCCGTTGGCCATGGTCTTGAGTTCGCCGATCTCGAAGGTCAGGATGCGTCCGCCCGCCGATGCGCAGGCCACGTGCGTGGCCGGCGCCAGCAGTTGCGCGCCACTGGTGCCCCAGGCGTGGGACGGGCGGCACACGGTCTCGCCCTCGCCCAGCGAGAGGAACGCCTTGCCGCCCCGCTGGCGCGCCGTCATGTTCTCGACCGAGGCGAGGAAGCCGTAGCCGCCCGACCCCGCCAGCAGCAGCGTGGCGACCGCCGGCCCGGCGAAGTAATGCAGCAGTTGCGTGCCCGACTCCAGCTCGATGAGCGTGGTGACCGGCTGGCCGTCGCCGCGCGCGCCGGGCAGCAGCGACACCGCCACCGAATACACCCGGCCGTTGCTGCCTAAGGCCAGCAGCGTATCGACCGTGCGGCATTCGAAGGTGGCATACAGGCCGTCGCCCGCCTTGAAGGCGAAGCTGCCCGGCTCGTGCCCATGGCCGCTGCGCGCGCGCACCCAGCCCTTTTGCGAGACGACCACGGTCACGGGCTCGTCCACCACGCGCACCTCCGCGATGGCCTTCTTCTCGGCCTGGATGAGCGTGCGGCGCGCATCGGCGAAGGTCTTGGCGTCGGCCTCGATCTCCCGGATCATCAGGCGCCGCAGCGAACCGGGGTTGCCCAGGATGTCCTCCAGCTTGCCCTGCTCGGCGCGCAGCTCCTTCAGCTCCTGCTCGATCTTGATGGCTTCCAGCCGCGCCAGCTGGCGCAGGCGGATTTCCAGGATGTCCTCGGCCTGTCGGTCCGACAGCGCGAAGCGCGCGATCAGCGCCGCCTTGGGCTCGTCGCTCGCGCGGATGATGGCGATCACCTCGTCGATGTTGAGCAGCACGATCTGCCGCCCCTCGAGGATGTGGATGCGGTCCAGCACCTTGCCCAGGCGGTGCTGCGAGCGCCGCACGATGGTGCCCTGGCGGAAGGCGATCCATTCCTCCAGCATCTTGCGCAGCGACTTCTGCACCGGCTTGCCGTCCAGCCCCACCATGGTCAGGTTGATGGGCGAGGAGGTTTCCAGGCTGGTGTGCGCCAGCAAGGTGGTGATCAGCTCCTGCTGCGGCACCTTGCCGGTCTTGGGCTCGAACACCAGGCGCACCGGCGCGTCCTTGCTGGACTCGTCGCGCACGGCATCGAGCACGGCCAGCACGCTCCCCTTGAGCTGCACCTGGTCCTGCGACAGGGCCTTCTTGCCGGCCTTGACCTTGGGGTTGGTGATCTCCTCGATCTCCTCCAGCACCTTCTGCGTGCTGACGCCGGGCGGCAGCTCGGTCACGATGAGCTGCCACTGGCCGCGCGCGAGGTCTTCGATCTTCCAGCGCGCGCGCACCTTGAGGCTGCCGCGCCCCGTGCGGTAGGCGTCGGCGATGTCGCCCGCCGTGCTGATGATCTGGCCGCCGCCGGGGTAATCCGGCCCGGGCACGATGGCCATCAGCTCCGCCTCGGACAGCTGCGGCGCCTTGATGAGCGCCACGCAGGCATCGGCGATCTCGCGCAGGTTGTGGCTCGGGATTTCGGTCGCCAGGCCCACCGCGATGCCGCTGGCGCCGTTGAGCAGCGCGAACGGCAGGCGCGCGGGCAGCTGGCGCGGCTCCTGCGTGCTGCCGTCGTAGTTGGGCATGAAATCGACCGTGCCCTCGTCGATCTCGTCGAGCAGCAGGCTGGTGATGCGCGACAGCCGCGCCTCGGTGTAGCGCATGGCCGCGGCGCCATCGCCATCGCGGCTGCCGAAGTTGCCCTGCCCGTCGATCAGCGGGTAGCGCTGGTTGAAGTCCTGCGCCAGGCGCACCAGCGCGTCGTAGGCCGACTGGTCGCCATGGGGGTGGAAGCGGCCCAGCACGTCGCCCACCACGCGGGCGCTCTTGACCGGCTTGGCCGCCACGTTGCGGGTCGGGCCCGAATACCCCAGGCCCATGCGGTCCATGGAATAGAGGATGCGGCGTTGCACGGGCTTGAGGCCGTCGCACACGTCGGGCAGCGCGCGGCCCTTGACCACGGACAGGGCGTATTCCAGGTAGGCGCGCTGGGCATAGCCGGCCAGGCCCAGGCTGTCGTCCGATTCGGGCGGGGAAAGATCGAGAGGGGTTTGGTCGCTCATTCGGGAAATCGAAGGTCAAGGGGCGCGCGGGGCGCCGACGGTGCGGGCCGGCAGGCCGGCCGCAGCGCTTTGGGAAGGGGTGTCGTCGGAACCGGCGCCCAGCTCCATCCGCACCCGGCCCGGCGCGGCCCGGTGGGCCAGCAGCGGTGCCGGGGGCTTGAGCTGGGCATACAGGCCCAGCACGCTTTTCACGTAGTTCTGCGTTTCGCGGTAGGCCGGAATGCGGTTGCCGGCGCGCTGCACGGCGCCCTCGCCCGCGTTGTAGGCGGCCAGCGCCAGATCGGTGCGGCCATCGAAGAGGTCCAGCAGGTGCCGCAGGTAGCGCGTGCCGGCCGACACGTTGATCGCCGGCTCGGTGAGCTTTTGCTCCACCGAGCGGCGCGCCTCGCCCGCCACGCCGAAGCGGGACGCCGTGGCCGGCATGAGCTGCATCAGCCCCACCGCGCCCTTGGGCGATACGGCGCGCGCATCGAAGCCCGATTCGGTGGCGATCAATGCCTGCAACAGTTCATAGTCCACGCCGTTCTGGCTGGCCGATGCGCGCAGGTGGTGCTTGACGCGCTTGTAGTCGGGGGAGATGTCGAAGAACGCCAGCAGCCGGGCGCCGGACGGCGTGGCCGCGGTGGCGCCCGCGGATGCCGCCGCCGGGCCGTCGCGGGTGGAGTCGAAATCGTTGCCGCGAAAGAACAGCCCGTAGCGCCCGTCCACCTGCTCGGCCGCGAAGTGGGTCACGCCGCGCTCGTCCACATAGGCCCACAGGTCGGCGCGCGCCGTTTGCTGCAAAAACAATAGCAGCATGCCGGCGCAAACCATGCGCCAGAGGCCAGAAAGGCCCGAACGTCCGAACCGGTCGCGCCAGGCCATGGCTCAGATGTCCACTTCCACGGCGTCGCCGTGCAGTTCCATCAGTTCGCGGCGCGCGGCGGCCTCGCCCTTGCCCATCAGCTTGGTGATGAGGCCCTCGGTGGCGGCGAAGTCCATGTCGCCCAGCTGCACGGGCAGCAGGCGGCGCGTGTCGGGGTTGAGCGTGGTTTCCCACAGCTGCTCGGCGTTCATCTCGCCCAGGCCCTTGAAGCGGCTGATCTGGCACTTCTCGCGCGCCACGCCGTCCTTGGCGCATTTGTCGAGAATGGCCACCAGCTCGCCCTCGTCCAGCGCATACATCTTGGAGGCCGGCTTCTTGCCGCGCGCCGGCACGTCCACGCGAAACAGCGGCGGGCGCGCCACGTAGATGTGGCCGGTCTCAATGAGCTTCGGGAAATGGCGGAAGAACAGGGTGAGCAGCAGCACCTGAATGTGCGAGCCGTCCACGTCGGCATCGGACAGGATGCAGACCTTGCCGTAGCGCAGGCCCGAGAGGTCGGGCGAGTCGTTGGGGCCATGCGGGTCCACGCCGATGGCCACGGAAATGTCGTGGATCTCGGTGTTGCCGAAGAGCCGGTCGCGGTCCACCTCCCAGGTGTTGAGCACCTTGCCGCGCAGCGGCAGGATGGCCTGGCTTTCCTTGTCGCGGCCCATCTTGGCGCTGCCGCCGGCCGAGTCGCCCTCGACCAGGAAGACCTCGTTGTGTGCCAAGTCACGGCTCTCGCAGTCGGTGAGCTTGCCGGGCAGCACGGCCACGCCGGAGCCCTTGCGCTTTTCGACCTTCTGCCCGGCCTTCTGGCGCGTCTGCGCGGCCTTGATGGCCAGCTCGGCCAGCTTCTTGCCATAGTCGACGTGCTGGTTCAGCCACAGCTCGAGCGCCGGGCGCACGAAGCCGCTCACCAGCCGCACCGCGTCGCGGGAATTCAGCCGCTCCTTGATCTGGCCCTGGAACTGCGGGTCCAGCACCTTGGCCGACAGCACGTAGCTGGCGCGGGCGAAAACGTCCTCGGGCAGCAGCTTGACGCCCTTGGGCAGCAGCGAATGCAGTTCGATGAAGCTTTTGACGGCATTGAACAGGCCGTCGCGCAGGCCGCTTTCGTGCGTGCCGCCCGCGCTGGTGGGGATCAGGTTGACGTAGCTCTCGCGCACCGGGTGGCCGTCCTCGGTGAAGGCCACGCACCAGGCGGCGCCCTCGCCTTCGGCGAAGCTCTCGTGGTGCCGGTCGGCAAAGCCTTCGCCTTCGAACAGCGGGATCACCGGGTCGGCGTTCAGCGTCTGGCCGAGGTAGTCGCGCAGGCCGCCCTTGTACTGCCAGGTCTGCGTCTCGCGCGTCTTCTCGTTCACGAGGGAGACCGACACGCCGGGCATCAGCACCGCCTTGCTGCGCAGCAGGTGAGTGAGCTCGCCCATGGGCAGCGCGGTCGCCTCGAAGTACTTGCCGTCGGGCCACACGCGCACCGTGGTGCCCTGCTTGCGCTCACCGGCGGCCAGCGGGCGTGCCACGAGCGGCTCGGTCACGTCGCCGCCTTCGAACACCAGGCGGGCCACCTTGCCCTCGCGGTGGGTGCTGGCCTCCAGACGCAGGGCCAGCGCATTGGTCACCGAGACGCCCACGCCGTGCAGGCCGCCCGAGAAGCTGTAGGCGCCGCCCGAGCCCTTGTCGAACTTGCCGCCCGCGTGCAGACGGGTGAAGACCAGCTCGATCACCGGCGCCTTCTCTTCGGGGTGCAGGCCGAAAGGGATGCCGCGGCCGTCGTCTTCCACGCTGACCGAGCCGTCGGCGTGCAGCGTGACCTTGATCTTCTTGCCATGGCCGGCGAGCGCCTCGTCGGCCGCGTTGTCCAGCACTTCCTGGATGATGTGCAGCGGGTTGTCGGTGCGGGTGTACATGCCCGGACGCTGCTTGACGGGTTCCAGTCCCTTGAGGACGCGGATCGAGCCTTCGGAGTATTCGCTTGGCGGGGTGGAGGAGGGTTTGGCTGCCATGGGGGCGGATTGTAGTGCCGCAGGTCCGGATGGGCTGGATATAAACCCAGCCTTCTTTTCACCCGCCGCCGATGCCCGCGGTGGAATGGGTCGCGAAGGCGTGCACGCGAATGCGCCGCTTTGGCTACATTTGCCGGATGCCTCAAGACCCCCAGAAATTGTCCATGGCCCAGGTATTGGTGTGCGGCGCCGCCATCGTCACGCTGTCCATGGGCATCCGCCACGGCTTCGGGCTGTGGCTGCAGCCCATCACCCAGGACATGGGCTGGACCCGCCAGTCGTTCGCGCTGGCCATCGCGGTGCAGAACCTCGCCTGGGGCTGCTTCGGCATCTTCGCGGGCATGGCGGCCGACCGGTTCGGCGCCTTCCGCGTGCTGATCGGCGGGGCCGTGCTGTACGGCCTGGGCCTGGTCGGCATGGCCCTATCGCCCACGCCGGCGCTCTTCGCCCTGACCGCGGGCGTGCTGATCGGCGCAGCGCAGGCCGGCACCACCTATGCGGTCATCTACGGCGTGCTGGGCCGGCAGATCGCCCCGGAGAGGCGTTCCTGGGCCATGGGCGTGGCAGCGGCGGCCGGCTCGTTCGGGCAGTTCCTGATGGTGCCGGTGGAGGGCCAGCTCATCGTGCGCCTGGGTTGGCAGGAGGCGCTGCTGGTGCTCTCAGCCATGGTGCTGCTGATCGTGCCGCTGGCCTTCGGCCTGCGCGAGCCGGGCTTTCGAAGCCGCACCGCCACCTCGCGCTCGCAGACGGTGGGCCAGGCCATGGGCGAGGCGCTGCGCTACCCGAGCTTCCTGATGCTGACGGCGGGCTACTTCGTCTGCGGCTTCCAGGTGGTGTTCATCGGCGTGCACATGCCCAGCTACCTCAAGGACCACGGCATGTCGCCGCAGGTGGCCAGCTACGCGCTGGCGCTGATCGGGCTGTTCAACGTGTTCGGCACTTACATCGCCGGCACGCTGGGCCAGCGCAATCCCAAGCGCTACATCCTCGCCTTCATCTACTTCGCCCGGGCCGTGGCGATCAGCGTGTTCCTGCTGGTGCCGCTGTCGCCCGTGTCGGTGTACGTGTTCTCGGCGGTGATGGGCGTGCTGTGGCTGTCCACCATCCCGCCCACCAACGCCACGGTGGCGCAGATCTTCGGCGTGCAGCACCTGTCCATGCTGGGCGGGTTCGTGTTCTTCAGCCACCAGATCGGCAGCTTCCTGGGCGTCTGGCTGGGGGGCTACCTGTACGACACCACCGGCAGCTACGACCTAGTCTGGTATCTGGCCATCGGCTTGGGCGTGCTGGCCGGGCTGGTGAACCTGCCGGTCAAGGAAAGCCCGATCCACCGAGCGCCGCAACCGGCCTCTGCCTGAAAGGCGCCGACCATGCCATCGACCTCGCACCCGTCGCATCGCCCGCTGCCGGGCCCTGCCCGCGTCCGCCGGGCGTGGGCCTGGGGCGCCGCCAGCGCGGTGCTGCTGGCCGCCGTGTTCCTCCTGTATGCGGAGCCGGACTTCGTGGTGATGATGGCCGACCAGCTGTGGGCCTGCTTCTGAAAATGGTGCCCAATCGCCCTCATGCCGTGGATTTCATTGCCATGGCAGCTATCATTTTTATAGCAAATGCCGACGCCACAGGGTCTTGAACCACCTTCGGAGTGGATCCAGCGCTGGGCCCACCTCGTGCCGCCCGGCGCCAGCGTGCTGGACGTGGCCTGCGGCAGCGGCCGGCACCTGCGCTGGCTCCAGGGGCGCGGGCATCCCGTGACCGGCGTGGACCGCGACCCCGACGCGCTGGCCCCTTTGCGGGGGCCGGGCGAAATCCTCTGCGCGGACATCGAAGCCGGGCCCTGGCCGTTGGCCGGCCGCACCTTCGGCGCCGTGGTCGTCACCCGGTACCTGTGGCGGCCGCTCCTGCCCACGCTGGTGGCCAGCGTCGCGCCCGGCGGCGTGCTGCTGTACGAAACCTTCGCCGCAGGCAACGAAACCGTCGGCCGCCCGGCCCGGCCGGACTTTCTCTTGCGGCCCGGGGAACTGCTGCAGGCCTGCGCGGGTCTGTGCACGGTGGCCTATGAAGATGGCTTCCTCGATGCACCCGAGCGATTCGTCCAGCGCATCGCCGCGGTCCGGCTGCAAGAGGGGGCCGCACCGGCACGCCACCGGCTCGCACCGCCGCTCTAGTTAGAATGCTCCTTTACCCGTTTTCCACCGCGGACATGACCCCTCCCAGCTCTCTCACCGGCAGCATCGTCGCCCTCGTCACCCCCATGCACGAGGACGGCAGCGTGGACTACCCCACTCTGCGCCAACTGATCGACTGGCACGTCGCCGAAGGCACCGACTGCATCGGCGTGGTGGGCACCACCGGCGAGTCGCCCACGGTGAACGTCGAAGAACACTGCGAAATCATCCGCGTGGCCGTCGAGCAGGCCGCCAAGCGCGTGCCCATCATGGCCGGCTGCGGCGCCAACTCCACGGCCGAGGCCATCGAGCTGGCCCGCTTCGCCAAGAAGGTCGGCGCCGACTCGCAACTGCAGGTCGTGCCCTACTACAACAAGCCCACGCAAGAGGGCCAGTACCAGCACTTCAAGGCCATCGCCGAAGCGGTGGGCGACCTGCCCATCGTGCTGTACAACGTGCCCGGCCGCTCCGTGGCCGATATGCTGCACGACACCGTGCTGCGCCTGGCACAGGTGCCCGGCATCATCGGCATCAAGGAAGCCACCGGCAACATCGAACGCGCGCAGTGGCTGATCCGCGACGTGCCCAAGGGCTTCGCCGTGTACTCCGGCGACGATCCGACGGCCGTGGCGTTCATGCTGTGCGGCGGCCAGGGCAACATCAGCGTGACCGCCAACGTGGCGCCGCGCCTCATGCACGAACTGTGCGTGGCCGCGCTGGCCGGCGATGTGCGCCGCGCCATGGAAATCCAGTTCCAGCTCATGCCCACCCACAAGCAGCTGTTCGTCGAAGCCAACCCGATTCCGGTGAAGTGGGCAATGCACCGCCTGGGCCGGTGCGGCGGCGCGATGCGCCTGCCCATGACCCCGCTGAGCCAAGGCAACGAAGCCGTGGTGGAAGCCGCCCTTCGCGCCAGCGGCCTGCTGTAATTCAGGCCCGCCGCCTTGCCTGCCCCGCTCTCCCCAGACACCAAAGAGGATTTCCGCGTGAACGCTATCAACCGCCTGGGCCTGCTGGGCCTTGCCATGGCCCTGTCCGCCTGCTCCGTCCTGGAGAACGACAAGATCGACTACAAGAGCGCCACCAAGGGCGCGACGCTCGAGGTGCCGCCGGACCTGAACCAGATCTCGCGCGACTCGCGCTACGCCGTGCCGGGTGGCGTGGTGTCGGCGGCCGCCTTCGAGGCCGGCCAGTCGCAAAAGCCCGTGGGCGCCGTGAACGCGGCCACGCGCACCATCGGCGACGTGCGCATCGAACGCGACGGCAACCAGCGCTGGCTGGTCGTGAGCCGCCCCGCCGACGTGCTGTGGGATCCGGTGCGCGACTTCTGGACCGAGAACGGCTTCGTGCTGGTGCAGGACCAGGCCAACCTCGGCATCATGGAAACCGACTGGGCCGAAAACCGCGCCAAGCTGCCGCAGGACATCATCCGCTCCACCATCGGCAAGGTGTTCGACTCGGTCTACTCCACCGGCGAGCGCGACAAGTTCCGCACCCGCCTGGAGCGCGGCCCCAATGGCAGCACCGAAATCTTCATCAGCCACCGCGGCATGGTCGAGGTCTACACCTCCGCCCAGAAGGAAAGCACCGTCTGGCAGCCCCGCCCGGTCGATCCTGAGCTGGAAACCGAATTCCTGCGCCGCCTGATGGTCAAGCTGGGCGTGAGCCAGGAGCAGTCCCGCGCCATCGCGGCCGCGCCCGCACAGCAGGTGCCCACGGCCCGCATGGCACGCCAGGGCAATGTGCCCGTGGTGGAACTGGACGAGAACTTCGACCGTGCATGGCGCCGCGTGGGCCTGGCGCTCGACCGCACCGGCTTCACCGTGGAAGACCGCGACCGTGCCCAGGGCATCTATTTCGTGCGCTACGTCGAGCCCACCGAAAAGAAGGACCCCGGCTTCTTCGGCAAGCTGCTGGGCCGCTCGTCGGATGCCGCGGCACCGGTCAAGTACCGCGTCGTGGTGCGCAGCGTCGAGAACAAGAGCACGGTGTCCGTCCTGAATGCTGCCGGTGCGCCCGAGACTTCGGCCAATGCCGAGCGCATCGTGCGCGTGCTGACGGACGACCTGAAGTAATCCGGGCCCAGGACTGCGTGCTGCGTTTCAAGAACCTGGGCAGCGGCAGTTCGGGCAACGCCACAGTGGTGGAGGGGCGCTGCGGCACGCAGGTGCGGCGGCTGCTCATCGACTGCGGACTGGGGCCACGGCAACTGGCATCGCGCCTCGCCGCCGCCGGGCTGTCGATCGATGACCTCGACGCCCTGTTCATCACCCACGAGCATTCGGACCACGTGGGCTGCATGGAGAAACTGGTGCTCAGGCACCGCATTCCGGTCTGGATGAGCCACGGCACCTACACGGCCATCGGCGCGCCGGGCCTGGATGGGCTGCTGAACATCGCGCAGGACGGCGTGCCCATCGATCTGGGCGCGTTCGAGGCCCTGCCCTTCACCGTGCCCCACGACGCCCGCGAGCCGCTGCAGCTGCGCTGCAGCGACGGCGCGACGCACATCGGCCTGCTGACCGACCTGGGCCATGCCACCGACCATGTGCTGGCCCACCTCCAGGGCTGCCATGCGTTGCTGCTGGAATCCAACCACGACCCCGATCTGCTCGCCGTCTCCAGCTACCCGGCGTTCCTGAAGCGCCGCATCAGCGGCCTCTACGGCCACCTGGCCAACACCGTGGCCGCCGACATCCTTCGGGCCATGCAGCACACGGGGCTGAGCCGCGTGGTGGCGGCCCACCTCAGCGCGCAGAACAACCGCCCCGAGCTGGCCCAGGCCGCGCTGGCCTCGGCCTTGGGGTGGGACACCTCGCGCGTGGACGTGGCCAGCCCGGTCACCGGCTCCGACTGGATCGCCTGCGGCTGATCTTTCGGCAGGCCGCGGACTTGGTAATGCCTTGAGGTCCGCAAGGCATCTCGCATTTCGTACCCCTTCGAAACCAGTCAAAACGGCCCGCCCAATAAAAAAAGCCCCGACCTGGTGGTACGGGGCTTTTTGCCAGACTCCGGCACGGTGTGCCGAAGCCGGTTGGAGCGATCGCTTACTTGGCGGTGGAAGCGCCGGCAGCGGCTGCAGCAGCGGCGTCGGCAGCGGCCTTGGCAGCGTCGCCCGCGGGAGCGGACGCCGCGTCGGATGCGGGAGCGGTCATGGCAGGGGCTGCGTCGGAAGCAGCAGGCGTCACCACGGGAGCGGGAGCCGGTGCTGGTGCGGGTGCTTCCACAGGAGCGGGAGCCGGTGCAGGCGCAGCGGCTTCTTCCTTCTTGCCGCAAGCGGCGAGAGCGACGGAGGCGACCAGGGCAGCCAGAACGAGAGAGTTCTTCATTTCAGTTTTTCCTATTGGACAGACGGATATTGGAATTGCCGCCATTGGCGCCCTCTTGCAGCGTGCTCTTTGGCGGTGCTTGGCGCTCAGGGGCGCCTTTTTTTACTTCAACCGCAAATTATAGGGAGATTCCGTCAATACAGACTAACACCGACGGGACGTTTTGTTTCTCTTCGGTAAATCGCCAAAATGGGCAGCGCATTATTCACAGCCCCAGCGTGGTCGCCGGAAACCCCGGCGAACTCTTGCGCAGCAGCCATTCGTTGAGGGCCTCGCGCGCCAGCAGGCGGCGCTCGGGCTCGCGGCCGGCCACGCCGGCACAGCGCTCGGGGTCCAGCCGTTGCAGCACCCAGGCATCGGACCAGAGCACGCTGGGCAGTTCCAGGCGGTCCGCCGTGGGTGCGCGACGGCATTCGATCACATGGTCCCACACGCCGCGCCACTGCACGAAGCGCGCATGGCGCCGCACCATTTCGTCGTACGTTCCGGCCAGCACCGTGAGGCGGCGCCCGCGGCGCGCCCAGGACTGCAGCGAATCGATCACCTCGCGCTCGCCAAGCGGCCAGTCGTGAAAGTCGAAGTCGCTCAGCACGATCTCGTTCCAGCCCTCCCGGGCCGCGCAGGCCAGCCCGTCGCGCACCCACTGGCGAAATTCTTCCCGGCCATTGAAACGCCCGGCGGGCAGTGCAGCGGCCGACTCGGAAGGGTGGGGGAATGCATCGGACATCGGTGGCTCCTTACGGTGACTGCGCCTTTGCGTGTTCAAAGGTCCATCAATCGGGCGGCGACCAGGCGTGCGCCCAGCCCGTTTCGCACCAGGACGACAGCAGCTCCAGCGCATCGTCGCTGGCACGCGCGAGATCGCGGGGGCGCAGCACGCGCTCATCGGCCAGCCGGCGCATGAGGGTGGCGTCGCGGCCTGCGGCCAGGTAGCTGTCGCCATTGATGAACACATGGCGCGCGTCATAGACCATGCGGGTGCGGCGGTCCAGTTGAACGCCTTCCAGCAGGCCGCCCACCGCCCCGGGCTCGAACCACACGTTGGGCTTGGGCTCGGTCAGGCTCTCGCCCAGGGCGCGCTCCAGGGCCAGCGGCTCGGACAGGGCGCGCTCCAGCGCCTGGCGGGCAAAGGCCTGCAGCGCCGGGGGAATCTCGCCGGGCTGCGCCACCGCGGGCTGCGAGGGATCGCGATACAGCTGGGGCGGCGCATCGTCATCGGCGGCATCGTCGGCCAGGCGCGACAGCAGCTCCTGCGCGATCCCGTTGCGTGCGGGGGAGCGGAACCCGATGGAGTAGGTCATGCATTCGCCTTCGGCGATGCCATCGTGCGCATAGCGCGGCGGCAGGTACAGCATGTCCCCGGGCTCGAGCACGAACTCCTGCTCGGGCTCGAACTGCGCCAGCACCTTGAGCGGAATGCCCTCGCGCAGCGTGAGGTCCTTCTGCCGGCCGATGCGCCAGCGCCGACGCCCCTGGGCCTGGAGCAGGAAGACGTCGTAGCTGTCGAAATGCGGCCCGACGCCGCCGCCATCGGAGGCATAGCTGATCATCAGGTCGTCGAGCCGCGCGCGCGGCACGAAGCAAAACTGCTCCATCAGCGCATGCACCGCGTCGTCATGCAGATCGACGCCCTGCACCAGCAGCGTCCACTCGCGCGTGGTGAGCGGGGGCAGAGAACGGCGCGCGAAAGGGCCGTGGCGCAGCTTCCACGCGCCGGCCTTGTGCTGCACGAGGCGCGATTCGACGCCCTCTTGCGCGGCGAGCGCGAACAATTCGGCACGTTGCACCGGCGGGTCGAACGCGGCGATGGCCTGGCGAACCAGCAAGGGCTTTTTCTGCCAGTGGCGGCGCATGAACTGCGCCGGCGTGAGCCCGCCCAGCAGCGCCAGAGGTTGTTGAACATCCATGGAGAATTGATGCCGCGTGCGCGGACGAGGGTCGAACTGCGACAATTCTCCTATGGAAATCAACCAACAATGTGTGGTCGCTTTGACCTGGATCCTGAAAGACACCCTGGGCGAGGAGCTGGACGTGCTCGATGAGCCGGTGGAGTTTCTCGTCGGCGGCGACGATCTGCTCGCGCGCATCGAAGAGGCCCTGCAAGGCCATGCCGCGGGCACGTCGCTGTCGCTGCACCTGGAGCCTGAGGAAGCCTTCGGCGACTATCAGGACCAGCTGCTGTTCCTCGAACCGCGCAACCTCTTTCCCGCCGACCTGGAAGAAGGCATGACGGTCGAAGGCAGCGCGCTGCCGCAGGGCACCAACCCGGCGGCCCCGCGCGACGTGCTGTACACCGTGGCCCAGATCTACCCGGAGCACATCGTGCTCGACGGCAACCACCCGCTGGCCGGCATCGCGCTGCGCCTGCACCTCACCGTGCAAAGCGTGCGCGAGGCCACCGAGGAAGAGATCGGCCGCGGCTCGGCCGGCACCGGCTTCTTCCGCATCCAGCCGCCCGCGGCGGACGCACCCACCCTTCACTGACCGATTCATCGACCCATGCAAAACGGGCCCCGAGGGGCCCGTTTTGCATGGGGTGCCTGCCGCGCGTGCGCGGCAGGCGACGAGACCATGGGAGGTCAGATGCGCGAGATCTGGCCGCCATACAGGCGCACGCGGTCGCCGGTACGCAGGTCGCCTGGCGTGGTCACGTCATAGACGCGCTGGCCGCCCTGATCCAGCTGGATCGTCAGGCGGTAGCCCTCGGCCTGGCCGTCGTTGTTGTTGCCGGTGCGGCCTTCGATCTGGTTACCCACCACACCGCCGCCCACGGCACCCAGCACGGTGGCTGCGGCACGGCCGCTGCCCTTGCCCACCTGATTGCCCAGAACGCCGCCGGCCACCGCGCCCAGCACGGCACCCGCGCCGCTGGTGCCGCGGTTGCGCGCGTGCAGGGTTTCGATGTTGGAGACCACGCCGAACTCGGTGCCGTTCTGGTTCTGGTTCTGCGCAGCGGGATAGGAGGAATAGCCCGGCTGGGGCTGGGCGGGGTAGTTGTTGGAATAGCGCGGTTGCTGGGCGCAAGCCGAGAGCAGGGTCACCAGGGCGACGGAACCTGCCAGGGTGGCGGAGCGGATGAAACGGGACATGAGAGTTCTCCTTCAGAGCGATGCGCAGGCCTTCAAAGCCTTTGACGTGAAGCGGATTGCACCATGCAGCCCACCCCGGATCCCGACGGGCAATCGCGGCCCGGCAGGCAAGACAGATACCGGCAGCCATGTCGGCGCCGGCCTACAAACGACCGAAATGGAGGGCCTTTCAGACCGATCAGGCCTGGCCCGTCGAGCCGTAGCCGCCTTCGCCGCGCTGCGTGGCGGGAAAGTCGCTGACCACGTTGAACTGCGCCTGCACCACAGGCACGATGACCAGTTGGGCCAGCCGCTCCATGGGCTCCAGGGTGAACGCCGTGTCGCTGCGGTTCCAGGCACTGACCATGAGCTGGCCCTGGTAGTCGCTGTCGATCAGCCCCACCAGATTGCCCAGCACGATGCCATGCTTGTGCCCCAGGCCCGAGCGCGGAAGGATCAGCGCGGCATACCCGGGATCTTTCAGATAGATGGCGATCCCGGTGGGCACCAGTTGCCAGGCGTTGGGCTGCAGCGTGAGCGGCTCGTCCAGGCAGGCGCGCAGGTCGAGGCCGGCGCTGCCCGGCGTGGCGTAGGAAGGCAGTTGCGCTGCCATGCGGGGGTCGAGAATCTTGACGTCGATCTTCACAGGTTCAATTCACTTCTTGGGAAAACGGGAATTCGGGGGCTGGCGCGCCGCGTGGCGCAGCGCCTCCAGCACGGTTTGCAATGCCGCGGCGCGGTCGGTGCCGGGCGATGATGGGAGGCCGCTGGACAGCAGGCGCCCTGCCGCGCCCAGGCCCCACCACAGCAGGCCGAGCGAGACGACGCCGAACAGCGAACCCCAGGCGAAAGCCAGCCACGCCACCGCTTTCGCCAGCACCAGCAGGAGCAGCACCGCCCGTGCCAGGCGCAACAGCCGGAGCCCTTGGGCGCCCGGCATCGCCAGAGAGGCCGGACGCGTCACCGCATCGCGAACGGGCGCCTTCACGGCTGCGCCTTTCGCAGCCGTACCGACGACAGTCGGGCGGGCACCGTAGTGGCCAGGCTCCTCACCGGGCGCCAGCGAATGGGCCGGGTGCTGCATGCGGCTGAGCCGCTCGACGTAGCTCGCGAAATCGCCGTCGGGCGGCGTGTCCCATTCGGGGCGCAAGGGATGCTGCACGGGGAGTGTGTCTCGGACGGGATGTCAGGCGGCGCCCGCGATGCGCCGGGCGATCTCGGCCACCAACTGGCGGGCGAGCTCGCGCTTGGAGGCGCGCGGCAGCTCGCGGTGCCCCTGGGCATCGATCAGCAGCAGCGCGTTGTCGTCCTGCCCGAAGGTGGCCGGGCCGATGTTGCCCACCAGCAGCGGTACACCCTTGCGCTCGCGCTTGGCGCTGGCGTGGCGCAGCAGGTCCTCGCTCTCCGCCGCAAAGCCGACGCAGAACAGTTGCCCCGCGCGCGCGCGCTCGGATTTCGCCACCTGGGCCAGGATGTCCGTGTTCTCCACGAACGCCAGCGCAGGCACCTCGCCGGAACCGTCCTTCTTGATCTTGTGGCGGGCCGCCTGAGCGGGGCGCCAGTCGGCCACGGCAGCAGTTGCTACAAAAACAGTAGCATCCGAGGCATATTCCACTACCGCATCGAGCATGTTTTGTGCCGATTGCACGTCCACGCGGCGCACGCCGCGCGGCGTGGGCAGGTGCACCGGCCCCGCCACCAGCGTGACCTGCGCGCCGGCCTCGCGCGCGGCGCGGGCGATGGAAAAGCCCATCTTGCCGCTGGAGCGGTTGGTGATGCCGCGCACCGGGTCGATGGCCTCGAACGTGGGGCCCGCCGTCACTAGCACGTGCTGGCCGGCCAGTACCTTGGGCGCGAAGAACGCCGTCAGTTCCTCCAGCAGTTCGGCCGGCTCCAGCATGCGGCCGTCACCGGTCTCGCCACAGGCCTGGTCGCCGTTGCCTACGGCCAGCACCACGGCGCCGTCGCGCGCGACCTGCGCCAGGTTGCGCTGCGTGGCCGGGTGCGCCCACATCTCGCGGTTCATGGCGGGTGCGAGCAGCAGCGGCACGCGGTCGATGGGCCGGGCCAGGCAGGTCAGGCTCAGCAGTTCGTCGGAGCGCCCCTGCGCCAGACGCGCGATGAAGTCCGCGCTGCACGGCGCGATGACGATCACGTCGGCCTCGCGGCCCAGGTTGATGTGCGGCATGTTGTTGGGCTCGCGCGCGTCCCACTGCGAGTGGTACACCGCGCGCCCGGTCAGCGCCTGCATCGTGACGGGGGTCATGAACTGCGCGGCCGCCTCGGTCATCACGACCTGCACGGATGCCCCGGCCTTGATCAGCAGTCGGGCGAATTCGGCCGATTTGTAGCAGGCGATGCCGCCGGAGAGTCCCAGGAGAATGTGTTTGCCGGCGAGCTCGTTCATGGCGCGCAATTTAGCAGACGGGGCGCGGGGTCGGAGCGGGCGCCGGCCGGGCGGCCGATGGCCGCCCTCTATAATCCCGATTTCCCACCACCAAAAAAGACATGACCAAATTTGTCTTCGTCACCGGCGGTGTGGTGTCTTCCCTGGGCAAGGGAATCGCCTCAGCCTCCCTTGCCGCGATCCTCGAATCGCGGGGCCTCAAAGTCACCCTCATCAAGCTCGACCCGTACATCAACGTGGACCCGGGCACCATGTCCCCGTTCCAGCACGGCGAGGTCTTCGTCACCGACGACGGCGCCGAAACCGACCTCGATCTCGGCCACTATGAGCGTTTCATCGAAACGCGCATGAAAAAGACCAACAACTTCACCACGGGCCGCATCTACCAGAGCGTGCTGGAGAAGGAACGGCGCGGCGACTACCTCGGCAAGACCGTGCAGGTCATTCCGCACGTCACCAACGAAATCCAGGAATACATCAAGCGCGGCGCCGGCGTGGGCACGGGCGACGCGGTGGACGTGGCCATCGTCGAGATCGGCGGTACGGTGGGCGACATCGAGTCTCTGCCCTTCCTCGAAGCGGTGCGTCAGCTGAGCCTCAAGCTCGGCCCCAACAACGCCGCCTTCGTGCACCTGACCTACCTGCCGTGGATCGCCGCAGCGGGCGAACTCAAGACCAAGCCGACCCAGCACACGGTGCAGGAACTGCGCAAGATCGGCATCCAGCCCGACGCGCTGCTGTGCCGCGCCGACCGCCGCATTCCCGAGGAAGAGCGCGGCAAGATCTCGCTGTTCACCAACGTGCCCGAGTGGGGCGTGATCAGCATGTGGGACGTGGACACCATCTACAAGGTGCCGCGCATGCTGCACGAGCAGGGCCTGGACGGCCTGATCTGCGACAAGCTGCGCCTGAACACGCCGCCCACCACCCTCAAGCGCTGGGACCAGCTCGTCTACGAGACCGAGCATCCACAGGGCGAGGTCACCATCGCCATGGTGGGCAAGTACGTGGACCTGTCCGACAGCTACAAGTCGGTGAACGAGGCGCTGCGCCATGCCGGCATGAAGAACCATGTGCGCGTGAAGATCGAGCACATCGATTCCGAGACCATCGGCGCGGCCGACGCGGCCGAGAAGCTCGCCAAGTACGACGCCATCCTGGTGCCCGGCGGTTTCGGCGCGCGCGGCGTGGAAGGCAAGATCAGCACGGCCCGCTACGCCCGCGAGCACCAGGTGCCCTACCTGGGCATCTGCCTGGGCATGCAGGTCGCCACCATCGAATACGCACGCCACGTGGCCGGCCTCAAGGACGCCAACAGCACCGAGTTCGAGCCTGCCACGCCCCACCCCGTGATCGCCCTGATCACCGAGTGGAAGGACGCCGACGGCACGATCAAGACGCGCAACGAGAACTCCGACCTGGGCGGCACCATGCGCCTGGGCGCGCAGAGCTCGGACGTGGCGTCCGGCACGCTGGCGCACGAGATCTACGGCAACATCGTCACCGAGCGCCACCGCCACCGCTACGAAGCCAACGTGAACTACCTCGACCAGCTGCGCAAGGCGGGCCTGGTGATCTCGGCGCTCACGCAGCGCGAGCAGCTCACCGAGATCGTCGAGTTGCCCAAGAGCGTGCACCCCTGGTACATCGGCGTGCAGTTCCACCCCGAATTCAAATCGACGCCGTGGAACGGCCACCCGCTCTTCAACGCCTTCATCAAGGCGGCCGTGGAGCGCCAAAAGAGCCAGCAGCCAGCCCTCGCGGCGGCCTGAAAGCCTTCTTCCGAAGCAACGACGAGAAAAGAAAGAACCCCTGCCATGAAACTCTGCGGCTTCGACGTCGGCCTGGAACACCGCTTCTTCCTCATCGCGGGCCCCTGCGTGATCGAGTCCGAGCAACTGCAGATGGACGTGGCCGGCCAGCTCAAGGAGACAGCGGCGGCACTGGGCATTCCGTTCATCTTCAAGAGCAGTTTCGACAAGGCCAACCGCTCTTCGGGCACCAGCTTTCGCGGCCCCGGCCGCGAGAAGGGCCTGGAGATCCTGGCCAAGATCCGGCGCGACCTGGACGTGCCCGTGCTGACCGACGTACACACCGAGGACGACATCACCGAGGCCGCCAAGGTGGTCGATGTGCTGCAGACGCCCGCCTTCCTGTGCCGCCAGACCGATTTCATCCGCGCGGTGGCGCAGTCGGGCAAGCCGGTGAACATCAAGAAGGGCCAGTTCCTCGCGCCGCACGACATGAAGAACGTGATCGACAAGGCCCGCGCCGCCGCGCTGGAAGCCGGCCTGCCCGAGGACAGCTTCATGGCCTGCGAGCGGGGTGCGAGCTTCGGCTACAACAACCTCGTGTCCGACATGCGCGGCCTGGCCATCATGCGCGAGACCGGGGCGCCGGTCGTGTTCGACGCCACCCACTCGGTGCAGCTGCCGGGTGGCCAGGGCACGAGCAGCGGCGGCCAGCGCGAGATGGTCCCGGTGCTGGCCCGCGCCGCCGTCGCCGTGGGCGTGGCGGGCCTCTTCATGGAAACGCACCCCGACCCGGCCAAGGCCCTGTCGGACGGCCCCAACGCCGTGCCGCTCAGGCACATGAAGGCGCTGCTGGAAACGCTGGTGGCGCTGGACACCATCACCAAGCGCAACGGATTCCTCGAAAACAACTTTGGAGCCTGAGCCATGAGCAGTGGTTACGTCATCGCATCCGTCACCGTCACCAACCCGACGCAGTACGAGGAGTACAAGAAGTGGAGCACCCACGCCATGCAGGTGCATGGCGCCGAGGTCTGCATCCGCGGCGGCAAGGTCGAGGTGCTCGAAGGCGACTGGAACCCCGGCCGCACCGTGCTGCTGAAGTTCCCGAGCTTCGAGGCGGCCCGCGCGTTCTACGACACGCCCGAGTACCAGAAGGCCAAGGCGGCCCGCGAAGGCGCGGCCGTCATGCGCATGGTGTGCGTGGAAGGCGTGTGAATTGAAGGTCGCGCTTCATCCACCCATGGTGGTCGCTATCGCGAAAGACAATTACCTGACGCCTCAGCACGCTTTTGCTGACAACACCTACATTCCGGCGATGAGCCCGCCACGGTATGGCCAGGACATCACCTCTGGCTGCCGCTTCCGCGCCCCCAGAGGCCAGAGCGTGGGAGAAAGTCCCAGCGAACTGGCCCCCAAGATGCTGAAATTGCTCGGTATCTTTGCGGCCGGCGACAAGACGGGCATGGCCAGGCGTCTGTTTGATGATTTCCTGAACACCCGCAGGACCGCTGTGGAGTACTTTGATGACGAGCGACTCAATACGGCAGTGGGCAACCACCCCAATATCAATTCGTTCTGCAATGCGGTCGTTTCCGCACCCAACTCACCCAACCGGACCACCGGCCAAGTACGCCTTCATCAATCGCTGAAGAACGCGCAGTGGGACATCAAGAAGCTCCACATGCCGACCAACCTGGGCGTTCCCGCCTTGAACTTGGGAAGCAAGGTCTTTTCGACCCGGGATTTCAATAACGGACTGGGATTGATGATCAACGGGGTGCAGTACGTTTATGTCATCGCGACCCACTACCATTACGACAGCAATGCCAAGAAATACTGGCTGACCCTGAATTTCGTTTTCTACGACATCTTCGGCCTGGACGACGATGATCTCAGGGAATATGGAGCGGCTTCAGATTCGATCATCGCTTCGACAGCGTCAGTCGGCATTACGGCTTGGTGGCAGCTTCAGCATCAGTTCGGCTATTTCCCGTTGGTGACTCGCGCTGCCACCGTCAAAGAATATGAAATCGCTGCCGAATAAGTTATTCAAAAACAATAAGGCACCGGCTTTTGCTTGTGCCTGCCTTATTCTCGGTCTTCTGCTGACTCCGGTGGCTTACATCGCCATTGGGAGTCTCAGCGGTTTTTCCGCAGCATTTTCTTTGATTGCACTGCCACTACTGGCGCTGAGCCTTTCTTTTTTGCTTTTTCGCTTTTTTAAAAAAAATACCGCCGCCGAATCAATCAATATCCGCCATGCGATCGAATTGACTTGCTGGCTGCTGGTATTTTTGTTTTTATTCTTTGTCTCCAACTTCACATTGCTGACCACTTCAGAGCGCGTTGGATTGTTTTCCACGCTTTTTCTAGTCTGCACCATTGTTTCAATTCCGTTGCTGGCCATTCGCCCTTCTGCATTGATTCAAAGAGTGAATGCTTGGCCCCAGGCTTTGGTTATCACTGTAGGTTTGGTATTGGGTCTGCCCGCGGTCATTCTGACGGCTGCCTACCTGCTAAGCTCCGTTGCATCGCTTTGAAGATAACGCCATCCATATGAGAAGCACGCCTCCAATGCTGTTGGGGCAGCGCTTTGAACCAGAATTAATCATCAACCGGAGAATCCTGAATGAGTGCCATCGTTGATATCGTAGGTCGCGAAGTGCTGGACAGTCGCGGCAACCCCACCGTCGAATGCGACGTGCTGCTGGAATCGGGCGTGATGGGCCGCGCGGCCGTACCCTCGGGCGCCTCCACCGGCAGCCGCGAGGCCATCGAGCTGCGCGACGGCGACAAGGGCCGGTACCTGGGCAAGGGCGTGCTCAAGGCCGTGGAGCACATCAACACCGAGATCTCCGAGGCCGTGCTGGGCCTGGACGCCTCCGAGCAGGCCTTCCTGGACAAGACCCTGATCGACCTGGACGGCACCGACAACAAGAGCCGCCTGGGCGCGAACGCCATGCTGGCGGTCTCCATGGCCGTGGCCCGCGCCGCTGCTGAAGAGTCCGGCCTGCCCCTGTACCGCTACCTGGGCGGCATGGGCGGCATCCAGTTGCCCGTGCCGATGATGAACGTCATCAACGGCGGCGCGCATGCCAACAACAGCCTGGATCTGCAGGAATTCATGATCGTCCCCGTGGGTGCGCCGAGCTTCCGCGAAGCCGTGCGCTGGGGCGCCGAGGTATTCCATGCCCTCAAGAAGATCATCAACGACCGCGGCATGAGCACCGCCGTGGGCGACGAGGGCGGTTTCGCCCCCAGCGTCGAGAACCACGAAGCCGCGATCCAGCTCATCCTGCAGGCCATCGACGCCGCCGGCTACACCGCCGGCGAACAGATCGCCCTGGCCCTGGACTGCGCGGCCAGCGAGTTCTACAAGGACGGCCACTACGTGCTGGAAGGCGAAGGCGGCATCCGCCTGACGGCCCAGCAATGGACCGACATGCTCGCCGCGTGGGTGGACAAGTACCCCATCATCTCCATCGAAGACGGCATGGCCGAAGGCGACTGGGACGGCTGGAAGCACCTGACCGAACGCCTGGGCGAGAAGGTGCAGCTGGTGGGTGACGACCTGTTCGTCACCAACACCAAGATCCTGAAGGAAGGCATCGACAAGCGCATCGCCAACTCGATCCTCATCAAGATCAACCAGATCGGCACGCTGACCGAAACCTTCGCCGCCATCGAGATGGCCAAGCGCGCCGGCTACACGGCCGTGATCTCGCACCGTTCGGGCGAGACCGAGGACAGCACCATCGCCGACATCGCCGTGGGCACCAACGCGGGCCAGATCAAGACGGGCTCGCTGTCGCGCTCGGACCGCATCGCCAAGTACAACCAGCTGCTGCGCATCGAGGAAGACCTGGGCGACATCGCCCACTACCCCGGCCGCGCTGCGTTCTACAACCTGCGCTGACCTGAACCCACCGCCGTGGCACGGTCCTCCCTCCTTCTGTGAGGGCCGTGCCACGGGCGGTAACCGATCCCTTTCCTACCGTCCGACCTGCCCGCCATGAGTCCCCGCATCGTTCCGCTGGTGCTGCTCCTCCTCCTCGTGGGGGTGCAAGCGCAGCTGTGGTCCGGCCGCGGCAGCGTCCACCACGTGCAGGAAATGAAGGAAAAGATCGCCGCGCAAAAGCAGGCCAATGCCGAGGCGCGCCAGGCCAACGAACGCCTCACCTCCGAAGTGCACGACCTGCGCGAAGGCCTGGACATGGTCGAGGAGAAGGCGCGCAACGAACTGGGCATGGTCAAGCCCAACGAGATCTACGTGCAGGTGACCCACCGCTGAGCGGACAGGTCCCTGCAGCGTTCATTCCCCCCGAGTCCCTTGGCCGCCGATCCGGTCCGCATCGCCCTGCTGGGCGCCCCCGGCACCGGGCTGGAGGCTTTGGCGCACGCGGTGGCACGGCACCTGCAGCCGGGGCATGCCTTGGTCGATCCCTGCCCGGCGCTGCATGCAGCCGTGTCGCGCTGCCTGCAGGCGCCGGTGGGCCCCTTGCAAGATGCGGCGCAGCAGGCGCTGGCAGCGCTGGCGGCGACCCACGCGGCGACGTGCCGTGCGACGCTGCTCGGCGGACTGGATGGAGGGGCGCCTTCGAAAGCCTCGGGCCAGACACCGCAGCCCTCCGGGCAGGAGCGGTTCGATGCCTGCCTGCGCGGGGCGCTTTCCGAGGCCGGCGTGGCTTATCGCGTGCTGTACGGCAGCGAGAACGAGCGGCTGCGGGTGGTCCTGGATGCTATTAAAAAAGTAGCGCCCAAGGCATATGATCCGCCGGCACCAACAGTTTTTGATCAAGAAGCGCCGGTACGGCCTGCCCGCCTTCGCGCATGGTCGTGCGAGAAGTGCAGCGACCCCGAGTGCGAGCACAAGCTGTTCACGGCGCTGCGCGGCTGATGCGGGGCCAGCGGGCCTTGCCGCCGGCGGTTACTGAACGCTGGACGGCCCCGGCAATTGCTTGCCGGGCTCGGTGAAGATCTGCGCCGCATCCACCGCGTCGTAGCGGTACTGCTGGCCGCAGAACTCGCAGGCCACCTCGATGTCGCCGCGCTCGGCGAGGATGCTCTCGGCCTCTTCCACTCCCAGGCTGCGCAGCATGTTGCTGACGCGCTCGCGGCTGCAGGTGCAGGCGAACCGCGGGCCGTCCACGCCCTGCTGGGGCACGAAGCGCAGCAGTTTTTCTTCCCAGAACAGGCGGCGCAGGATGGTGTCCACGTCCAGGCCCAGCAGTTCGTCGCGCGTCAGGCTGGCGGCCAGGGTGGCGATGCGGTTGTAGTCCTCGTTGTGGCCGATCTGGTCCTCGTTCTCGCGGTGGGTCAGCTCGCCGGCCAGGTTGCCCTCGCCCTTGATCGGCATGCGCTGGATGAGCAGGCCGGCGGCCACCTGGTCGTCGGCGGCCAGCACCAGCGTGGTGTCCAGCTGTTCGGACTGCAGCATGTAGTGCTGCAGCACGTCGCTGAGCTTTTCGATCTTCTCGTGGTGGTCGCCGTGCAGCGGCACCACGCCCTGGTAGGGCTGCCGGCCCGGCAGGCGGTCCTTCGGGTCGAGCGTGATGGCGCAGCGCCCGCCGCCGCCCACGTTCACCATGTCGCTCAGGCGGGCACCGTCCGGCACTTCGCCGTTCACCGAGGCCGTGGCGCGCAGGCTGAGGTCCGACTGCACCTCGGCCACCGCCAGCTTGACGGGGCCGTCGCCAAAGACCTGCAGCACCAGCGCCCCGTTGAACTTGATGTTGGACTGCATCAGCACGCCGGCCGCGGCCATCTCGCCCAATAGCTCGCGCACGGGCGGCGGGTAGGCGCCGGAGGTGGTGTTGCCGGCGCGCCGCGCGAGGATTTCGGTCCAGGCGTCGGTGAGGCGCACGATCATGCCGCGCACGGGCAGGCCATCGAAAAGAAACTTGTGGAGTTCAGACACCCTGGTTTTCCTGAAATGTTGGCGCCGCTCAAGCCAGCTTGCGCAACCCGGCGCGAAAGCGCTGGGCGTTGTCGATGTAGGTCTGCGCATTCCGGCGCAGGCCCTCGATCTGCTCGGGCGAGAGCTGGCGCACCGCCTTCGCGGGACTGCCGATGATCATGGAGCCATCGGGAAACTCCTTGCCCTCCGTCACCAGCGCGCCGGCGCCGACGAGGCAATGCCTGCCGATCTTCGCACCGTTGAGTACCACCGCGCCGATGCCGATGAGCGACTCGTCGCCCACCGTGCAGCCATGCAGCATGACCTTGTGGCCGATCGTCACGCGCTCGCCCAGCACCAACGGCTGGCCGGGGTCGGAGTGCAGCACGCTGCCATCCTGCACATTGGTGCCGGCGCCGATGGTGATCGGCTCGTTGTCGCCGCGCAGCACGGCCCCGAACCAGATGCTGGACGACTCGCCCAGCACGACGTGGCCGATGACTTCGGCACTGTCCGCCACCCACGCCGACGGCGCGGTACGGGGAGAAATGCCATCGAGTTCGTAAAGCGCCATCCAGGTCTCCTTTTTTGTCAGCGGGGCCGAATCCTAGAATTGTAGGGATGGACCTTCGCCAACTTGCCCTCGAGGCCCTGTGCCTGACAGACCCCCAGGCCAAAGCCGCCGCCACCCTGGACCTGCACGCGCGTGCGGCCGACCATGGCGTGGCCGCGACCAGCCCGCAGGGCCCCGCCGACCCCGCCACCCTGCCCGGCCGCCCGGAGCGGCCCACCCTGCTGCGCCACACGGAGGTGGCGCGCCGCTCGCCGGCCACGCACGAAGGCCGCGCGGTGCTGATGCACGCCATCGCGCACATCGAATTCAACGCCATCAACCTCGCCCTCGACGCGGTGTGGCGTTTCGACGGCATGCCGCCGGACTTCTACCTCGACTGGCTGCGGGTGGCGGCCGAAGAGGCCAAGCACTTCGGATTGCTGCGCGACCACCTGCGAAGCATGGGGCACGACTACGGCGATTTTCCCGCCCACCAGGGCCTGTGGACCATGTGCGAGAAGACCGCGGGCGACATCGTCGCGCGCATGGCCCTGGTGCCGCGCACGCTCGAGGCCCGCGGCCTGGACGCCACTCCGCTCATCCAGCGCAAGCTGCGGCAGGTGGGCACCGCCGACGCGCTGGCGGCCGTGGACATCCTGGACATCATCCTGCGCGAGGAGGTCGGGCATGTGGCGATTGGTAACCATTGGTATCGCTTCCTGTGCGATCAGGAAGGGTTGGACCCGCTGGCGCACTACGCCCTGCTGGTCCGGCGCTACGAGGCGCCACGCCTGAAACCGCCCTTCAACGCCGATGCGCGCCGCGCAGCGGGGTTCAGCGACGCCGAAATGGAGTGGCTGCAGCATGGCTGACCCGGCCGCGTGGGCAGCCGTTCTTTCCTACAATGCGCCCAAGCCCCGCAGCCCCTTTGCCGAAGGGACGCGGCCCCTCCACCGATCGCTTTCAGTTCGCCATCCATGCCCCACACGCCTGTCGCCGGCAATTCTCCGTCCATTGCCCCCGAGAGCAGCCCTGCCGGCGCCATGATCGCCCGCCAGGCGATCATGAACGGGCAGCAGGCCGTGGTGGGCTATGAACTCTTCAACCGCTCACGCTCCGGCCATGGCCACACGGCCGCGACGGACGTGTTCCTGGTGTTCACCGCGCTGTCGCACGCCGGTAGCGAGGAGCTGGTGGGCAAGAAGCTCATCTTCGTCAACTGCACGCACGAGAGCCTGTCCGGCGGCCACCTCGAGCTGGTCGATCCCGACAAGGTCGTCCTGGAGATCCCGCCCCTGGGCCACGCGGCGGCCGAAGAGGTGAGCACGCGGCTGCCGATCCTGTCGGGCCTGCGCGATCGGGGCTTCCACCTGGCCTTCAACCACACGGTGCTGGAATCGGCCTATGCGCCGTGGCTGCCGCTGGCCGACTACATCAAGCTCGACCTGTCCGTGCTGGCGCCCGACCAATTGGCCGTGCTCATCAAATACGCCGGGCGGCACTCCAAGGCCGAGTTGATCGCCGAGAAGGTGGAGACAGCCAAGCAGTACGACATGGCCTCCAGCAAGGGCGTGCAGCTGTTCCAGGGGTATTGGTTCTCCCGCCCCTCGCTGGTGGAGGCCAAGCTGCTCACCCCGGCGCAAAGCAGCATCATCCAGCTCATCAACCTCGTGCGCCAGCAGGCCAGCACGGACGAGATCGAGGAGGTGCTGAAGAAGGACGCGGGCCTGGCCTTCAACCTGATGCGGCTCATCAATTCGTCGGGCTTCGGGCTCTCCCGCGAGATCACCTCGTTCCGGCAGGCCGTGATGCTCATGGGACTCAAGAAGCTGTTCCGCTGGGCCGCGCTGCTGCTCACCGCCTCGCGCGCGGGCGGCATCTCCGCCGCCGTCGGCCACACGGCCGTGGTGCGCGGGCGGCTGATGGAGCTGCTGGCCCTGGAGACCATGTCGCAGGAAGACGCCGACCAAGCCTTCGTGGTGGGCATCTTCTCGATGCTGGACCGCATGCTGAGCATGCCGATGGAATCCGCCGTAGGGCTGCTGCACGTGCCCGGCACCGTGTCGGAGGCCCTGCTGCACCGCGCCGGAACGCTGGGCGAACTGCTGCGGCTGGCCGAAGCCTGCGAATCCAGCGACGACGCCGCCTTCGACCAGGCCGCCAGTTCGCTGCAGCTGTCCAGCCAGCAGATCAACATGGCCCATTTGCAGGCCCTGGCCTGGGCAGACCAGTTGACGGAATGAGCCCCAGAGTGGGCGACAGCGTGCGGCTCTGGTGGTAAGGTCACCGAATTCATCCCACTCACTGACGCAGACCCTCCATGTCGAGCAACTCAGACAACGTACCGGCTTTCGAGAACACCGCCCCGCAAGGGGAAGACGAGGACTCGAGCAACCTGGCGATCATTGCGCGCCAGGCGATCGTGGATGAGCAGCGCGCCGTTTTCGGCTACGAGCTGTTCGACCGCTCCACCGCCTCCGATGCCCACACTGCGGCCAGCGATGCCGCCCTGCTCTTCAATGCCCTGTCGTATGCGGGCACCGAGGCCCTGGTGGGCAAGAAGACGGTGTTCATCAACTGCACGCACGAAAGCCTGGCCGGCGGCCACCTCGAACTGATCCACCCCGAAAAGGTGGTGCTGGAAGTGCCGCCTTTGGCCGACGGCGCCACGGCCGAAGAGATCGAAGGGCGCGTGTCCACGCTCGAAGGCCTGCGCACGCGGGGCTTTCGCCTCGCCTTCAACCAGAACGTGCTGCGCCGCACCTATGCCAGCTGGCTGCCGCTGGCGGCCTTCGTCAAGCTGGACATGCAGGCGTTCCGGGCCGAACTGGCCGAGCCCCTGGTGAAGTTCGCGCGCGCCAATTCCAAGGCCACGCTGGTGGCCGAAAAGGTGGAGACTGCCGAGCAGCACGAGCGCATGTCCGCGCTGGGCGTGAAGCTGTTCCAGGGCTACTGGTTCGCCCAGCCCGCGCTGGTGAAGGCCCAGACCATCCGGCCTTCGCAGGCGACGATCATCCAGCTCATCAACCTGGTGCGAAAGCAGGCCAGCACGGCGGAGATCGAGGAACTGCTCAAGAAGGACCCCACGCTGTCCTTCAACCTGCTGCGCTTCATCAACTCGTCGGGCTTCGGGCTGTCGTGCGAGGTCACCTCGTTCCGGCACGCCGTCATGATCCTGGGGCTCAAGAAGCTGTTCCGTTGGGCGGCGCTGCTCATGACCACCTCGCGTGCCGGCGGCTCTCCGCCCGCCGTGGGCCAGACCGCCGTGGTGCGCGGCCGCCTCATGGAGCTGCTCGCCGCCGAACTGCTGCCGCCCGAGGAATGCGACAACGCCTTCGTGGTCGGCGTGTTCTCGCTGCTGGACACCATGCTGGGCGTTCCGCTGGAAAAGGCGCTCGACTCCGTTGCCCTGCCCCAGCCCGTGATCGATGCGCTGCTGCACAACACCGGAGTGTTCGCGCCGTTCCTCGAACTCACCAAGGCCTGCGAAAGCGGCGACGAGGTGGCGTTCGCCCGCTCGGCCGATGCGCTGCACCTGTCCAACCGGCAGGTGAACTGGGCCCACTTGCAGGCGCTGACCTGGGCGGAAAGCCTGGGCGAGTAACGGCCCGGCCGGCTGCGCAGCGCCCCGGCGCGGCCAGGGCCATGGCGTTTTTCCAGGCGCGCCGCGCCCCCTCTTCGGTCAGTTCATCTGAATGCCCGCCGCGCGGATGATGCGGGCGTTGTTCTGCGACTCCTCAGCAATCTGCCGCACAAAGTCAGCCGCCTTGCCCCCTTGGGGCACGTTGTCGGTGGCTTCGAGCCGGGCGCGCAAATCCGGCAGGGCCAGGGCGCGATTGATCTCGGCATTCAAACGCTCCAGGATTGGCGCCGGCGTGCGCGCCGGCGCGAACACGCCAAACAGCGAACTCACGTTGGCGGCCGGAATGCCCAGTTCGGCCAGGGTGGGCACGTCGGGCAAAGTGTCGAGCCGGGCGGGTGAACCCACGGCCAGCGCGCGCAGCTTGCCGGCCTGGATGTGCTGCATCACCGCGGGCCCGGCATTGGTGGACAGCACTTCGAACTGCCCGCTGAGCGCATCGTTGAGCTACTGGCCGCCGCCCTTGTAAGGCACATGCGTGATCTTCGCCTGGGTGGACTGCATGATCTGCTCCAGCATGATGTGCCCGAGCGACGCCAGCCCCGAGGTGGCCCAGCGCACCGCCCCTGGCTGCGCCTTCGCGGTGGCAAGCAACTGGCGAAAATCCTTGGCCTGGCTGGCGGGCGTGCCCAGCAGCAGCACGGGAGAGACCATCACGCTGGCCACCGGCGCGATGTCCTTGGCCGGATCGAACGGCGATTTGCCCAGGTGCGGATTCAGCACCAGCGGGCTGATGGACGAAAAGCCCAGCGTGTAGCCGTCCGGCGCTGCCTTGGCCACGGCATCCATGCCGATGGAGCCGCCCGCTCCTGCCTTGTTGTCCACCACCACCGAAGTGCCCAGTTGGGCCGACAGCTTGTCGCCCAGGGCCCGGGCGACCACGTCGCTCACCCCGCCGGCGGGATAGGCCACGACGATGCGGATGGGGCGGGACGGCCAGGCGGCTGCCTGCTGGGCGTGGGCAGCGAACGGCAGCGTCGAGAGCCAGGAACAGCTGGCAGCCAGCATCCATTGCCGGCGGGAAAGATCGGTCATGCAAAGACTCCGGGTGCGCAAAAGGAAACCGCGATTGTCCGCGCCCCGCGGGGCCTCCACCGGCTCCCGGTGCCGGCCTATCCGCGGGGGTGGTGCTGCGCGTGCAGGGCCTTGAGCCGCTCCCGCGCCACGTGGGTGTAGATGGTGGTGGTGGAGATGTCCGCATGCCCCAGCAGCAGTTGCACCACGCGCAGGTCGGCCCCGTGGTTGAGCAGGTGCGTGGCGAAGGCATGGCGCAGCGTGTGCGGCGACAGCGGCACGGTGATGCCCGCCGCATGCGCCTGCTTTTTCACGATGACCCAGAACATCGCCCGGGTCATGCCCGCGCCGCGCTGCGTCACGAAAAGATCGTCGGTCTGCTGCCCGCCCAGGATGGCCGCGCGCGCCTCGCCCAGGTAGCGCTCCAGCCATGCCGCCGCCTCGTCGCCGAAGGGCACCAGCCGCTCCTTGCCGCCCTTGCCCATCACCCGCAGCACGCCTTCGCGCAGGCCCAGCTGGAAGGTCTTGAGCGTGACCAGCTCGGTCACGCGCAACCCGCTGGCGTACATCAGCTCCAGCATGGCGCGGTCCCGCAGCCCCAACGGGTGGCCGGTGTCCGGGGCGCGCAGCAGGGCCTCCACATGGGCTTGCGAGAGTGTCTTCGGCACGCGCAGCGGCTGGCGCGCGGCCTGCAGCCGGACCGTGGGGTCGGCCACGATGCGCCGCTCGCGCAGGGCCCAGTGGAAATAGCGGCGCAGCACGGTCAGGCGCCGATTGGCCGAGGTGGCCCGGGTCTGCGCATGGCGCGCGGCGAAGTAGCCCTGCAGGTGGTGTTCCTGCGTGCCGTCGATGGCCAGCGCGGACGGCTGCTCCGCCAGCCACTGGGCATACAGCGTCATGTCGCGCCGGTAGGCCGCCAGGGTGTTGCGTGAGAGGCCGTCCTCCAGCCACAGCGCGTCGATGAAGGTGTCGATGGAGGTCTGGCTTTCGGGCAGCATCGCAAAACCATAGCACGATAAAAAAGGCCCGCGGGCGGTGCCGGCGGGCCTGGTCAGAGAACGCTGCGGAGCGCTGGCTCAGTCGAGCGACAGCTTCTGCTTTTGCACCACGGTCTTGTAGACCTCGAACTCGGCCTTGATCTGCTCGGCGAACTGCTCGGGCGTGTTGCCGATGATGATCGAGCCGGTGTCCTCGATGCGCTTGCGCACGGCCGGATCTTCCAGCGCCTTGCGCACGCCGGCGTTGATCTTGTCCACCACGTCCTTGGGCAGGTTCTTGGGGCCCAGGATGCCGTAGTACGCCATGCGGTTCACCGGCTCCAGGCCCACTTCCTTGAAGGTGGGCACATTGGGCAGTGCCGCCACGCGTTGGGGCGCGGCGACCACGATGGGCACAAGGCGGCCATCCTTGATGAAGGCCAGCGCCGAAGGCAGGTTGTCGAAGATCATCGGCACCTGGCCGGCCACCGTGTCGTTCAAGGCCGGGCCCGCGCCGCGGTAGGGAATGTGCGTGACGAAGGTGTCGGTCAGGCTCTTGTACAGCTCCATCTGCAGATGGCCGATGCCGCCCGTGCCGGACGACGAGTACGAATACTTGCCCGGCACCTTCTTGATCTCGGCGGCGAAGCTCTTGTAGTCCTTGGCTGGAAAGCTGGGGTTCACCGCGATGATGTTGGGCGTCGCGGCGATGTTGATGATCGGCGTGAAGTCCGTCAGCGGGTTGTAGGGCGTCTTGGGGTTGATCGCCGGATTGGCCGCCGTGGTGGACACGGTGGCGATGCCCAGCGCATAGCCGTCCGGCGTCGCCTTGGCCGTCTCGGCCGCGCCGACCACGCCACCACCACCCGCGCGGTTGTCCACGATCACGGGCTGGCCCAGAGCGCGCGACAGCGGATCCGAGATCACGCGGGCGATGATGTCGGTCGTTCCCCCCGGAGCAAAGGGCACCACCAGCCGGATCGGTTTGGTGGGATAGCTCTGGGCCATGGCACTGCCCGTGGCCACGAGGACGGCCAGACCCAGCCAATTTCGGCGCTGCATAGAAGTCTCCTTGTACTGCTTGAACACGATGAAAACGATGGTGTGCATCCTAATCGCTGACGCACGCCGATCGTGGTCCGCATGGCAGTCCACAGTGAGGGATTTCCCGCACGCGCAAGGGCGGTTCCCGTTGGCAGGAGAAGGGTTCAGTGCCGTCGTTGAGGGAGTGGCGTTGCTCCTTGCAAGTGAAGGGGAAGGACCGGACGGACCGCGGATGGAAGACGGTCCGGCATCACACCATCGCGTCCCAGATCAGCTTGACGCCGACCAGCATCGTGCCTGCCAGGAAGACGGTTTTCATGCGCTCGGGCGACAGCACCCGGGCCACCCAGGCGCCCATCACACCGCCCAGGGCGCAGCCGATGAAGAGCGGAATGCCCCACTGGAAATCGACCGCGCCGTGGGTGATGAACGTCGTCACGGACGAGCCCACCACGAGCAGGTTGAGGCGCGTCATCACCGAAGCGCTGTCGGAAAACGACAGGCCGAAAAAATGCATCAGCGCAAAGATGAGAAAGGTGCCGAAGCCCGCGCCGAAAAAGCCCGAATACACGCACAGCGCGAACACCGTGGCGATGCCGGCCAGCGGCAGACGTGCGGCCGGCGCCGAGGTGGCGGTGCGTGCGGAAAAATCCGTCCGGTAGGTGATCCACAGCACCACGGCCATCATGGCGGCGACGATGATGCGCAGCACCCGGTCATCGACCCCGGTGACGATCAGCGAGCCCATCACGGACCCCGCCACTGCCAGGGGCCAAAGCACCCAGGGAATGCGCACCGGGGCCGCCACGGCCCGGCGGTGGGCCAGCGTACCGGTGAAGAACGAGCCCACGAGCGCGAACTTCACGGTGGCGATGGCCGCGGCGGCGGAATGCCCCATCAGCAGCAGCAACGGCACACCGATGGTGACGCCGCCTCCGACCGTCACGGCCACGCCACCCACAACGAGCCCCATCAGGGCCATTGCGCAGAGCATCACCATGCGAGGGACAACTCGTCGTTGCTGAGCACGTCGATCGCGCGGCGCGACAGCGCATCCGCCGCCAGTCCCCTGGCGCCACCACTGCCACTGCCGCCGCTTCCGCCCCCATGGGGCTGCGTCATGTAGCGCCGCAGCACGGCCATGCGCAGCGGCACGCCGTACGCGGCCTGCAGGAAATATTTGTTTTGCGGGGTCGGATCCACGTCGGTGTCGAGTTCGTCCGTGCGGGGCAGGCAATGCATGACCGCCAGCCACGGTGGCGCCTTGGCCAGCAGCGCGCGGTGCACGCGGCATTTGTCCAGCTGGCGCTGGTACAGCGCGGCGTCGCTGAACATCTCGCGCTGCACGCGCACGACGTACAGCAGATCGACATGGCCCAGCATGGCCTGCACCGAATCGTGCAGATGGATGGGGCGCCGCGCCGCAGCGGCGAGGTCGGCCGGCAAAGGGCTGCCGTCGTCGGCTTCGCTGGCGGCATCGACGGCATGGAGTTCGACGTCGCGAAACTGCCCGAGGCCCACCAGCAGCGACTTCACCGCACGCGAGTAGCGCAGGCCGCCCACCAGCCCCACGCGCAGCCCATCGAGGGTGTCGAAATGCTCGCGGGCGGTGTACAGGTCGATCAGGGTCTGGGTAGGGTGCCGCGCGAGCCCTTCGCCGGCATTGATCAAAGGCACGTCGAGGGTGGCCTTGATCTGCTCCATCACACCATGGTCGGCGTGCCGCGCGACCAGCGCGTCGGAGTAGTAGCCCGCCATGCGGGTGGTATCGAGCAGGCTTTCGCCCAGGGGTTGGCGAGTGCTGTGCATGTCGCAAACGCTCAGCACGCGTGCGCCGAGGCGGTAGGCCGCGGATTCGAAACTCAGCCGCGTGCGCGTGCTGGGCTGGCAAAACAGGGTGAAGACGATCTTTCCGGCCAGCGCATTTCCGAACTCTCCGGGAAACCGCCGAATGTCGTCGGTATCGGAAAACAGCGACTCGATTTCGCTGCGCGAAAGGTCTTCGATGGATATCAGGTTTTTTGAGGCCATGCGCCATCAATCATTGCAGCCGAAAAATACAAGGCGCTATCGGTGCGCCAATGCGCACCGATAGCAGCTTGCTCCTCCCCTCCCGGCTTTTTATTCAAGTCTCTGGAGTTTTTGCACAGAATGAATATTGACGGCATTCAATCCATAAGTGAAGATTTGCCGTCTTATACAAAACATAAGCTAAGCCTATGGAACGTACCTTGGATCTCGATCAATTACGGACCTTCGCGCTGGTGCTGGAATTGGGGAGTTTTTCTGCTGCGGCGCAACGGCTGGGGGTGACCCAGCCCGCGGTGAGCCTGCAGGTGAGAAATCTGGAGCGCCGCCTGTCGGTGCGCCTCATCGAGCGGGTGGGCCGCCGCGTGGGCCCGACCTCCGCCGGCGCGGATCTGCTGGCCCATGTGCCGCATGTAACGGCCGCCGTGGCCAATGCCGTGAGCGCCGCCACCTTCCACTCGGCCGGGGTGACGGGGCGCGTGCGGCTGGGCACGGGCCTGACCTCGTGCCTGTACCTGCTGCCGCCCATCCTGCAGGACCTGCGCAAGCGCTTTCCGTCGCTGAGCATCCTCGTGAGCACGGGCAACACGGAGGATTACGTGCGCCGCATCGAGGACAACTCGATCGATGCCGCCATCGTGACGCTGCCCATCGTCTCGCGCGCGGTTGCCGTGGTCCCCATCCTGGAGGACGAACTCATGGCCATCTGCCGCCGCGGCACCTGCCACTGGCCGCGGGCGGTCACCGCGCAGATGATGAACGAGCACCCGCTGGTGAAGTTCGAGACGGGCAGCAGCACGCGCGGGATCGTGGACGACTGGCTGAGCGCCGGCGGCACCTTGCCCACGCCCGCGCCCGTCATGGAGTTCGACAGCGTGGAGGCCATCAAGGCGATGGTGGCAGCGGGCCTGGGCTGCGGCATCCTGCCGCGCATGGCGCTGTCGGGCCACAGCCGCCGCCATGAAGACCTCGAACTGCGGCCGCTGGACCCGCCCCTGTACCGCACCCAGGCCCTCATCACCCGCCATGACAAGCCCATGAACCGGGGGCTGCAAAAGGTGATCGAGGCCATCGTCGAGGGCGGCAGGTCCGCGGCGCGACCCGGTCCCTGAGGCGTCACCCGCGCCCGGCCCCGGCGGCCATCGGGGCGGGGCGCGCGGTATCCTGCGGGCCGTGAATTACGCGCAGCTCCTCCTTCCCGACTTTGCCCTCATCCTGTGCGGTTACCTGGTCTGCCGCTACACGGCCCTCAACCGCGCCGTGTGGCAGCCGGTGGAAAGCCTGGTGTACTACCTGCTCTTTCCCATCCTGCTGTTCCAGTCCATCGTCAAAAGCCCGATCCAGATCGGCGAGGCCTCGGGGCTGATCGGTGCCGGCGTGGCGACGGGCCTGGTCGGCATCGCGCTGGCCTACAGCCTGCCGCGGCTGCCCGGCCTGCGTGGCCGCATCGACCCGCGCGACCACGCGGCGAGCGCGCAGGTGGCGTTCCGCTTCAATTCCTTCATGGGCCTGGCGCTGGCGGAACGGCTGGCGGGCCCGCAGGGCCTGCTGCTCATCGCCGTGCTGATCGGCGTGTGCGTGCCGCTGTTCAACGTGGCCGCGGTGTGGCCCATGGCGCGCGCGGGCCAGCACGGTTTTTTCAAGGAGCTGCTGCGCAATCCATTGATCGTGGCCACCGGATCGGGGCTGGCCGCCAACCTGCTGGGCTTTCACATTCCCGTGTGGATGGAGCCCACGGTGAGCCGCATCAGCGCGGCGTCGCTCGCGCTCGGGCTCATGGCGGCCGGCGCGGGCATGCAGTTCGGCCTGCTCACGCGCGGCAAGCTGCTGTCGGCATCGGTGTTGGCGATCCGCCACCTGGTGCAGCCGGTGATCGCGTTCGGCATGGCGCGGCTGCTGCGGCTGGACGGGGTGCAGACCACGGTGCTGATGGCCTTCTCCGCCCTGCCCACCGCGTCCACCTGCTACGTGCTGGCGGCCCGCATGGGCTACAACGGGCCCTACGTGGCCGGGCTGGTGACGCTGTCCACCGTGCTGGGGGTGGTCAGCCTGCCCTTCGCGCTCGCCGTGCTGCGCTGACAAACCCATGCGGCCCACGGGCCGCTCACCACACGCCGGCCCAGTGCAGGAGCGCCGCCATCGCTGGCATGAGCAGCGCCGTGGCGATGCCGTTGAGCGCCATGGCCAGCGCGGCGAACGAGCCGGCGGTGGCGTGGGTCTGCAACTCGCGCGCCGTGCCGATGGCATGCGCCGTCAGTCCCACGGCGAAGCCGCGCACCACCGGGTCGCCATCGAGCCGCAGCGCGCGCAGCAGCGGGCCGGCCATCACCGCGCCGGCAATCCCGGTGACCGCCACGGCCACCGCCGCCAGCGATGCGATGCCGCCCAGCCGCTCGGCCACGGCGGTCGCGATGGGAATGGTGGCCGACTTGGGCGCAAGCGACATCAGCGTCTGCATCGACCCGCCCAGCGTCCACGCCACGAGCACGGCCGACCCGATGGCCGCCACCGATCCGGCGAGCAGCGCGATCGCCACCGGCCGCCAGATCTGCCGGATCCGGCCGAGTTGCCCGTACAGCGGCACCGCCAGCGCCACCGTGGCCGGGCCGATGAAGAAATGGATCAGCTGCACGCCCTCGAAGTACACCGGATACGGCACGCCGAGCGCCAGCAGCACGCACACGATGCCCACCACGGCCGTGAGCACAGGCAGCAGGAACGGGTTGTGGCCGCTGCGCCGGTACAGCCACAGCGCCGCGAGGTAGGCCAGCAGCGTGAGCGTGAGCCAGGTCAGCGGGGAGCGCTCCAGCGCCCCCAGCGCGGCCAGGCCGGTGGCGGGATCCGTCATGCAGGCGCCTTCATGCCGGCGGACCCGCGCGCCGGCTGCGCGCCAGCAGCCAATGCAGGGTGAGCGCCGTCACGGCCATCGTCACCGCCGCACCGACGATGCAGGCGATGAGGAAGGGCTTCCACTCGTCCGCCACCCGGCCGAAGTGCACCATCACGCCGGTGACGGTGGGGATGAACAGCAGCATCATGTGCTGCAGCAGGGTGGACGCGGTGGTGGCCAGCGCCTCGGGCACGCGCCGCCGCCAGGCCAGCCAGGCCAGCAGCCAGAGCATGCCGACCAGGGCGCCCGGCAACGGCCAGCCCGTCAGGCGCACCGTGGCCTCTCCGAGCAACTGGAAGGCGATGAGAAGGCACAGGGCTTGGATCATGGGCAGGCCGGTATTGTCGGCCAGCCGCAGCCCGCCCGCACCCGGGCGTTTTGCCACAGGCGAATGCTATTTATTTGATAGCACAATGCCCTAGTACTTATTGCGCTGGAGGCTGTTTTTGCTCCAACCCCCAGGCGACGTGCTCCCGCACCAGGGCGCTGGCGTCGGCGGCACGGGACCGCAGCGCGGCCTCGATACCGGCATCGCCGGTGGCATGCAGCGCATTGCCCAGCGCCACGGCCACGTTGCGCAGCCACCGTTCGTGGCCGATGCGGCGGATGGGGCCGCCTTCCGTCATGCGCAGGAAGGTGGGCTCGTCCCAGGCAAACAGGTGCGCGAGCTGCTGCCCGCCCAGGCCGGGCCGCGCGTCGAAATCGGGCAGCCCGCTGGCCTGCGCGAACTTGTTCCAGGGGCAGATGAGCTGGCAATCGTCGCAGCCGTAGATGCGGTTGCCCATGAGGCGGCGCAGCTCGACGGGAATCGGCCCCGCATGTTCGATGGTGAGGTAAGAGATGCAACGCCGGGCGTCCACGCGGTGCGGCGCGACGATGGCCTGCGTGGGGCACACGTCGATGCACGCTTGGCAACTGCCGCAATGCGCGGTCACGGGCGCGCTGGGCTCGAGCGGCATGTCCACATAGATCTCACCCAGAAAGAACATGGAGCCCGCCTCGCGGTTGAGCACCAGCGTGTGCTTGCCGCGCCAGCCCTGCCCGCTGCGGCTGGCCAGTTCTGCCTCCAGCACGGGCGCCGAATCGGTGAACACCCGGTGCCCGACCGGCCCCACGGCCTCGCCGATGCGGTCGGCCAGCTTCTGCAGCCGCTGGCGCAGCACCTTGTGGTAGTCGCGCCCCCGGGCGTACACCGACACGATGCCTTCGGAGGGGCGCTCCAGCCGGGCGAACTCAACGGCCTGCCAGCCGGGACCGGCGCCCGGCGTGCCGTGCATGGGCCCGACTGGCGTGTCGCGCGGCAGGTAGTCCATGCGCGCGGTGATCACGCTCACGGTGCCGGGCACCAGTTCGGCGGGCCGGGCGCGGCGCAGGCCGTGGGTTTGCATGTAATGCATCTCGCCATGGAACCCTTGTGCCAGCCACTGCATCAACCCCGGTTCTGCGGACGACAAATCCACACCGGCCACGCCGATTTGGGAGAATCCCAATTCGCGGGCCCAGCCTTGCATTTGAGGAACGAGTTGACTGCTGCTGAACATCACCCCCGGATTGTAGAAAGCCCCCCCTCGGACACGCCCGTCGCGCTGCACTGGGAGAGCGAGGAAGACACCGCCGCCTTCGCCGCCCGGCTGGCCGCCCAAGCGCCGATCGCCAATGCCTTCATCACCTTGCACGGCGACCTGGGTGCCGGCAAGACCACGCTGGTGCGCCACCTGCTGCGTGCGCTCGGTGTGCAGGGCCGCATCAAGAGCCCGACCTATGCCGTGGTGGAGCCGCACGAGGCACCGGGGCTGGCCATCTGGCACTTCGACTTCTACCGCTTCAACGACCCGCGCGAGTGGGAGGACGCGGGCTTTCGCGACATCTTCGCGGGGCCGGGACTCAAGATCGCGGAATGGCCCGAAAAGGCTGCCGCGCTCATCCCCGTTGAAGACCTTGCTATACACATTGAAGCAGGGGATGATGGCGAGCGGCACGTCACCCTGCAGGCCCGCACCGCATCGGGCCGCACCCTTGCACAAGGATCGAAGGCATGAGCGAAGCGCCCCCCCCCCATCCACCCAGCCGGCGGTCGCTGCTCCAGGCCGGCACGCTGGTGCTGCTGCTGGGCACGCAGCAGATTGCGCGCGGTGCCAGCATCCTGGCCGTGCGCGTCTGGCCGGCGCAGGACTACTCCCGCGTCACCATCGAATCCGACCGCCAACTGGTGGCCAAGCAATTTTTCGTGACCACGCCGCCCCGTTTGGCAGTGGACATCGAAGGCATCGACCTGAACCCCGAGCTGCGCGAACTGGTCGCCAAGGTGAAGGCGGACGACCCCAACATCGCCGGCATCCGCGTGGGCCAGAACGCGCCCAACGTGGTGCGGCTGGTGCTGGACCTCAAGCGGCCCGCCCTGCCCCAGGTGTTCACGCTGCCGCCGATCGCAGCCTACCAGCACCGGCTGGTGTTCGACCTGTACCCGGCCGAGCCCGAAGACCCGCTGGAGGCCCTCATCGCCGAGCGCCTGCGTGAAGCGCCGCCGACCGCGCCCCTGCCCAACATCGCCGCCGCCAAGCCCGGCACCGCGGGCGATCCGCTGGGTGAGCTGATCGCCCAGCAGATCCAGCGCCCCGGCGCGCCGCCCCCGCCGGTGGGCCTGCCCGCCCCGGCCGCGCCCGCCGCGCCGCCACCGGCCGTGGCAGCGGCCGCTGCAGCCCCCACCCCGCCGCACGCGCCGTCGCCACCACCGGCCGCGCCCGCCATCGCGAAGGCGACCGACCGGCTCATCATCGTGGCGCTGGACCCCGGCCATGGCGGCGAAGACCCCGGCGCCACCGGCCCCGGCGGCACGCGCGAGAAGGACATCGTGCTCAAGGTGGCGCACCTGCTGCGCGACCGCATCAACGCCACCACGGTCGGCGGCAATCCGATGCGGGCCTTCCTGACCCGCGACGCCGACTATTTCGTGCCGCTGGGCGTGCGGGTGGACAAGGCCCGGCGTGTGCAGGCCGACCTGTTCGTGAGCATCCACGCCGACGCCTTCACCACGCCCGCGGCGCGCGGCGCCAGCGTGTTCGCACTGAGCCAGGGCGGCGCCTCCAGCTCGGCCGCGCGCTGGCTGGCCAACAAGGAAAACCAGTCCGACCTCATCGGCGGCCTGAATGTCCGTGTGCAGGACCGGCACGTGCAAAGCGCTCTGCTGGACATGAGCACCACGGCGCAGATCAACGACAGCCTGAAGCTCGGCAGCGTGCTGCTGGGCGAGATCGGCAGCATGGCCAAACTGCACAAGCCGCGCGTGGAGCAGGCCGGCTTTGCCGTGCTCAAGGCGCCGGACATTCCCAGCGTGCTCGTGGAAACCGCCTTCATCAGCAACCCCGAAGAAGAGGCCAAGCTGCGCACCGCCGCCTACCAGCAGCAGTTGGCCGACGCGCTGATGCGAGGGATCACGCGATACTTTGCCAAGAACCCGCCGCTGGCACGCAGCCGGTCCGTCTGACGGCTCGGCGGGCCTGAGCGCGTGACCTGAAACCACGAGGAGAACCCCATGGCCCTGCACCACGCACGTTCCGGAGAAGTCGTCAGCCTGAGCCCGCTGGGCGACCGGCTGGCGGGCGCCGCCACCACCGCCATCATCAAGGCCGCCCAGCTGGAAGTGATCCGCGTCGTGCTGGCGGCCGGCAAGGATTTGCGCCAGCACGACACGCCCGGCGAGATCACCGTGCAGTGCCTGGAGGGCGAGGCGGAGTTCCACACCGCCGGCGGGGCGCGCCTGCTGCGCCCGGGCGACTTCGTGCACCTGCAGCCCCGCGCCGCGCACTCGCTGCGCGCGGTGAGCGATGCCTCGCTTCTCGTGACCATCTGCCTGGCCCCGGGCTGACTCGCAAGCCGCGGTCAGGTGGGGCACCTCCTACAGCACGCGGCCTCGCCTGCCTACACCGCAGGCGGGGCACCGGGGCGATAGTGCAGGCATGGGTTGGGACAGGCAAATGCAGCGGTTTGAATGGATCGCCGCCCTGTCCGGATCCCATGCCCTCACAGATACCAGGAGCCAAGTCATGAACTACCGCCATCTCGTTTCCGCCGCCGCTGTCGCAGCCGCACTCGGCCTCGTCGGCTGCTCTTCCAACCCCACCAATGCACAGATCGGTACCGGCGTAGGCGCCGTGGCCGGTGGCGTGTTGGGCAGTGCCGTCGGTGGTACCACCGCAACCGTGATCGGTGCCGGCGCCGGCGCGCTGGTCGGCCACGAACTCGGCGAAGACCGCGATCAACGCCGCCGCTGATCGCACGGGGATGGTTTAACTCCCATCCTTCCGATCACAAAACGCCTGCAGGGCCCCAGTGCCCTGCGGGCGTTTTTGCGTGGATGCCAGGCGGAGCGCCTCTCAAAGCACGGATGCAAAGCGATAAAAAAGCGTCTCCCCACTAACCGATACGGTTTAGTACATTTAAAGCGCGTGGGTGCGGCTAACATTCTTGGCTTGTTCCACTCTGCAGAATGCACTCCATGCGCCCGTCGTCCCTGGCCCCCGCCAACGAATTTCTTTCGCCCGAGCCTGCGCTGAGCCGCCGCCGTGCCGCGCTGCAACTGATGGCCATACCCGCCGCCATCGCGTCGGGCAGTGCCCTGGCGAACGGCACAGCGGATGTGGCGAGCGCTGCAGCCAAGAAGCGATTCACCACATCGCAAGGCTGCCACCTGCACTACCAGGATCGTGGCCGGGGCCCGGTCGTGCTGCTCGGGCACAGCTACCTGTGGGATTCTTCGATGTGGGCGCCCCAGATCCAGGCGTTGTCGCGCCACTTCCGGGTCATTGCCCCCGACCTTTGGGGCCACGGCGCCTCGGGGCCGCTGCCCGCCGACACGCAGGACCTGAAAGGCCTGGCTGCGCAGATGCTGGAACTGCTCGACGCCCTGCATGTCCGCGAATGTGCCGTGGTCGGCCTCTCGGTCGGCGGCATGTGGGGGGCGGAGTTGGCGCTGAAGGCGCCGGAGCGGGTTCGCAGCCTCGTGATGATGGACACCTACCTCGGGGCCGAGCCCGAGGCCACGCGCCTGCGCTACTTCGGCCTGCTCGATGCGATCGAGGCCGGCGGGCAGATCACCCAGCCGCTGGTGGATGCCATCGTGCCGATCTTTTTTCGGCCCGGCACCGATCCCTCGAGCCCCCGCCCCGCCGCGTTCGGCCGCAGCCTGGCGGCGATGGCGCCCGATCGATTGCGCCAATCGGTGGTGCCGCTGGGCCGCATCATCTTCGGCCGCGCCGATGCGATGGACCGGCTGGCGGCGCTCCGCCCCCAGACCACGCTGCTCATGTGCGGCGACGAGGACATTCCCCGCCCGCCGCACGAGATGCACGCCATGGCCGAGGTGATCGGCTGCGATGCCGTGGTGATCCCCGAGGCCGGCCACATCTCGAACCTGGACAACCCGGAGTTCGTCACCCGCCAGCTGCTGCAGTGGCTGGACCGCACGATGCGCTGACAGCGCATTCGGGCAGCCGGGGACGGGGGGCGCGGTGCCCCCGGCTCCCGCTCAGGCCGTTTTCTGGCGGCCGGCGCGCCAGCCGCCGTAGAGCGCGATCAGGCCCGGCACCAGGATCAGCGCCCAGATGATCTTGTCCAGATTGGCCTGCACCCACGGGAAGTTGCCGAAGAAGTAGCCCGCCGTGCAGATGCCCAGCACCCACAGCAGCGCGCCGCCCACGTTGAACGCCGTGAACTTCGCCCGGCCCATCTCGGCCACGCCGGCCACGAAGGGCGCGAAGGTGCGGATGAAGGGCATGAAGCGCGCCAGCACGATAGTGACGCCGCCGTAGCGTTCGTAGAAGTCGTGCGCCTGCTGGAACGCGCGCCGGTTGAACCAGCGCGAATCGGGCCACTGGAACACCTTGGGCCCGAAATAGCGCCCGATGGTGTAGTTGCACTGGTCTCCGAGGATGGCCGCCGCGATCAGCACGGCGCAGGCCAGCGGAAAGTTCATGAGCCCCGCACCGCACAGCGCACCGACGATGAACAGCAGCGAATCGCCGGGCAGGAACGGCATCACCACCACCCCCGTCTCGACGAAGACGATGAGGAACAGCAACGCATACACCCACGCGCCGTAGGCGCTGACGAAAGCCGCCAGGTGCTTGTCCACGTGCAGGATGAAGTCGATCAGGAACTGGATGATTTCCAAGGGCGGACCTTCTGAGGAAAGTGGGATGGCGGGATTGCCAATGCGGCGCGTACTCTAACCGCACTGCCTAGAATGCCGGGCAATGACCACAGAGCCCACCCTGCGCCGACCGATCCGCGACCTGCCCGACGAACTCATCAGCCAGATCGCGGCCGGCGAGGTGGTCGAACGGCCCGCCTCCGCCGTGCGCGAGCTGGTGGACAACGCGCTCGACTCCGGCGCGACCCAGATCGCCGTGCGCCTGCTGGCCGGCGGCGTGCGGCTGATTTCGGTGGAAGACGACGGCAGCGGCATCCCTCAGGAAGAACTGCCGATCGCCCTGCGGCGGCACGCCACCAGCAAGATCACCAACCTGCACGACCTCGAATCCGTGGCCACCATGGGCTTTCGCGGCGAGGCGCTCGCCGCCATCGCTTCGGTGTCGGAAATGGCCCTGCTGTCGCGCACCGCGGAGCAGGCCAGCGCTTTCCTGCTGGATGCGCGCAGCGGCGAACTGCGGCCTGCCGCACGCAGCCAGGGCACGACGGTGGAAGTGAAGGAACTGTTCTTCGCCACGCCGGCGCGGCGCAAATTCCTCAAGACCGACGCGACCGAGCTGGCCCACTGCATCGAGGCCGTGCGCCGCCATGCGCTCGCCCGGCCCGATGTGGGCTTCGCCATCTGGCACGAAGGCAAGCTGGTCGAGCAGTGGCGCGCCACCCTGGCCGCTGGCGACGAGTCCGATGGCGCGCTGCAGCAGGCACTCGACCGGCGGCTGGCCGACGTGCTGGGAGAGGACTTCCTCGCGGAATCGGTCGCCGTGCGCCACCGCCACGGCGCCATCACGGTGACCGGCCGCGCCGGCCTGCCGGATGCGGCCCGCTCGCGCGCCGACCAGCAGTTCTGCTACGTGAACGGCCGCTTCGTGCGCGACAAGGTGCTCACGCACGCCGCGCGCGCCGCCTACGAGGACGTGCTGCACGGGCAGAAGCAGCCCGTGTATGCGCTGTACGTGGCCATCGACCCGCTGCGGGTGGATGTGAACGTGCACCCCACCAAGATCGAGGTGCGCTTTCGAGACAGCCGTGAGGTCCACCAGGCCGTGCGCCATGCGGTGGAGAACGCCCTGGCCGTGCCCCGTGCCCAGGCACTCGCCGCGAGCGGCGCCACCGAGACGGCGCCAGAGGCGGCCGCCCCGGCCCCCGCTCCCGGGATGGCGCCCAGCTGGAAGGCGCAGGCGGCGATCCGGTTCGATGAGCCTGTGGTCGGCCACCGGGTGACCGACCTGCAGGCGCTGTGGGGATCGCCGAAGGGTCCCGGCGCCGGCGCACAAGACGGCGCCTTCCCGGCCAGCGTGCAGGAGCCGCGCGCCGAATGGGGCCATGCCGGCGCAGCCGGCGCCGCAGCGGCCAGCACCGTTGCCTGGACTCCGCCCCCCTCCCTGCAAACCATCCCTTCTTCAGCGGCCGACGTGACGCCTGCGCCGCCCGCGCCGGACGACGACGCGCCGGCCTGGCCCCTGGGCCGCGCCGTGGCGCAGATCCAGGGCGTCTACATCCTGGCGGAGAACGCCCACGGTCTGGTGATCGTGGACATGCATGCTGCGCACGAACGCATCGTGTACGAGCGGCTCAAGGCGCAGGTGGACGGCAGCGAACGCATCGCCAGCCAGCCGCTGCTGATCCCGGCGACCTTCGCCGCCACGCCGCAGGAAGTGGCCACGGCCGAGGCCCAGGCCGACACGCTGTCGATGCTGGGGCTGGAGATCGCCCCCTTCTCCCCGAAGACGCTGGCCGTGCGCGCCGTACCCACCTCGCTGGCCCAGTGCAATGCGGTGGAACTGGCACGCAGCGTGCTCGCGGAGTTGTCAGCACACGACGCCAGCACCGTGGTGCAGCGCGCCCGCAATGAAATTCTGGGTACGATGGCCTGCCACGGCGCCGTCCGCGCCAACCGCCGGCTCACCCTCGACGAAATGAACGCCCTGCTGCGCCAGATGGAAGTCACCGACCGGTCCGACCAGTGCAATCACGGCCGCCCCACCTGGCGGCAACTGTCCATGCGCGAGCTGGACGCCCTCTTCCTGCGCGGACGCTGACCCCCCGGCGCCGCAGGCCATACGGATTCCACCCATGCCACTGCGCCGCCACCAGCCCCATCACCTTCGCTCCGCGTGCCAGGGCTATGGCGTGGCAGCCCTGGCGACCATCGCCGCCCTCACGCTGCCGGCCCACGCGGGGCGGCCCCTCACGGTCGACGACGCGGGAGTGAATGCCCCCGGCGAAGGGCACGTGGAAGTGTGGTGGGAAGGCGTGCACCGCGACCGCGGCGCCTTCTACGTGGCGCCGGCCTATGCCCCGGCGGCGCTGCCGGGCCTGGAGTTGGGCGCCCTGCTGGCGCGCGATCTGGACGGCCGCGCCACGGTGCAAAGCGTGGTGGCCAAATGGCAATGGACGCCGCCGCCCGAGCAAGGCTGCCACGCGGCCAGCAGCGTGGGCCTGTGGCACACCCACCGGGAGCCGCGCAGCACGCGGGCCTTCAACCTGCTGGGCACCTGCATCGCCAGCTGGGGGGCCGTGCACGCCAATGCCGGCACGCTGCACACACCCGACCACCGCTGGCTGCCCACCTGGGGTGCCGCGGTCGAATCCACCTGGGGTGCGGTCACGGCGCACATCGAGGCGTTCGGCCAGCGCGGCGGTCCGCCCACGTTCCAGACCGGCGCGCTGTGGGAATGGACACCGGGCTGGCAACTGGACGGGGTCCTCGGGCGCCGGCAGGGCAGGACCCTGCTGAGCATCGGCGTCAAGCACAGCTTCTGACGCACTCCGAAACGATGGCCCGCCGGCGGCGCTGCCGCCGGCAGGCCGTCGACCGAGGGATCAGTCGTCCCGCGCCGCCTTGGCGTGGTCGGGGAAGTCCGCGAACACGCCGTCCACGCCCAGGCGGTAGAACATGCGGTATTCCGCCTTCGGGTCGCCCTTGAAGTCGGAAGCCAGGCGGCGCGCCTCGCTGCGGAAGGTGTACGGATGCACGAAGAGGCCGGCCGCATGCGCGTCGGACACGACGGAGGTCGCGGGCATCATCACGCGGTCGCGCTCGTCGATCTTGCCGTCGCCGTTCAGGTCGTCGGGCTGGCCGTCCTTGTTGTCATCCAACAGCTTGGAGGGGATCAGGTACGGCTTCCAGGGGCCGATGCCATCCGCATAGGTCTTGACCTCCTTCAAGCCCGCAGGGGTCAGCAGGCTGGCGAAGGTGCGCTGGTCGCCGGCCACGGCGAAGTCGTAGGGCTTGTCGTAGGGCGCGGTCAGGTCCATGCTGCCGTCGGCCTTGATGTCGTTGGCGTCCACCAGTTGCACCAGGCGCACCTGGGTCTTGGTGCGCAGGTACTTGAGGTTGGACACTTCGAACGACTGCAGGATGACCGGGGACGCCGCGGTGGTGTAGCCGTACTGCGAGAGCGTGGTGAGCAGCCGATCCTCGAGCTTGAGGTTCAGGTTGGCGTGGTAGGTGGGGTGCTTGGTTTCGATGTACACGCCCACGGTGCGGCCCACGCGCGTGCCTTCGGACCGGGCAAGGTCCAGCACCTCGGCCAGCGTCGGGATCTGGTACTTGCCGTTGAACGACTGGTCGCGCTCGGCCAGGGGCTGGATGGCGCGCAGGGTCTTGATCTCGGCCAGGGTGAAGTCGGAGGCGAACCAGCCTTCTTCCTGAACGCCATCGACCATCTTCTTGGTCTTGCGGCTGGCGAATTCCGGGCGCTGCGACACGTCGGTGGTGCCGGTGATGTTGGGTTCGTGCCGTGCGATCAGCACGCCGTCCTTGGTGGCCACGAGGTCCGGTTCGATGAAGTCCGCGCCCAGTTCGATGCCCTTCTTGTAGCCTTCCAGCGTGTGGTCCGGCAGGTAGCCGGCGGCACCGCGGTGGCCGATCACCAGGGGCTTGGCGCCGTTCAGCGTGGGGAAATCATCGTCGTTGCCGCCACAGGCGGCCAGGGCGGCAGCGGCGGCCAGGGCCAGCGCGGCCCCTTTGAAACCAGACAGGTGCATTGCTCTACCTCGTTGATCGTTGAAGTGCGCCACTGTGGAGGCGTCACATGACAGGACGGTGACTCGGGGAACTTTGTCGCCGCAGTGGTATCTCGGCGCCGAACGCACCGTTGTTGTGCGTTGTTGCCCTCCTTTGCCCCCGGAGTGCGCATCCTACGGGCCACCCCGTCCGGCCGTCACGGCCTATCGATGCTGCGCTGCAGCGTCAATCGGCGCTTTTCCGGGCTACGGCCCTGGGCAGCAGTGCCGAAATCAGGCCATATCTACAGCACAATCCGGATGTAACAAAGCGCATCGACGGGCGCGTTTCTTGCAAAAGCCGGAAAAGCCGGGGATTTCCCGATTTGCTATTGAAAAGTGAGCAACCAAGGCAATCAAAACGCCGGCATACCCGCTGAAACACTGCCATAGAACTTTCCCGACACCGCGGCACTCAGTCCTACCCATGAAACGCTGGCCCCTCCTTTCATCCATCGCCCTCGCCATGGCCGTCACGGCAGGTTGCGCCACCCTCGACGCCAAGCAGCGCGAGTGGATCTTCCAGCCCAGCGACCGCGCCTGGGGCGGTGCCCAGTCCACCGACGACATGGAAGACGTCTGGATCGCATTCGACTCGCAAGCCACCGGCAAGGCCGAGAAGCTGCACGGCCTGTGGCTGCCGGCCGCCAAGGCCGATGCGCCCGTGCTGCTATACCTGCACGGCGCGCGCTGGAACGTGTCGGGATCTGCGGGCCGCATGCGGCGCATGCAGAGCATGGGGTTCTCGGTGCTGGCAGTCGACTACCGCGGCTTCGGGCGCAGCAGCGCGGCCCTGCCGTCGGAAACCACGGCCCTGGAGGACGCCCGCGCCGCGTGGGACTGGCTCGCGCAGCGCGCACCCGACCAGCCGCGCTACATCTTCGGCCACTCGCTCGGCGGCGCCATCGCCATCGACCTGGCGACGATGGTGAACGACGAGAAGGGCACCATCGTGGAAGGCACCTTCACCAACATCCCCGAGGTCGTGGCCACGTTCAAATGGGGTTGGCTGCCGGTGTCGGGCCTCATCACGCAGCGCTTCGAGTCGGCGCGCAAGGTGGCCCACATCGGCTCGCCCCTGCTGGTGGTGCACGGCAGCGACGACAGCTTGATCCCGCCCACCCTCGGCCGCAAGCTGTACGACGCCGCGCAGGAACCCAAGCGCTTCGTGCTGGTGGAAGGCGGCACGCACCACAGCACGAACACGGTGGGCGAGCCGCAGTACCGCGCAGCCCTGGCGGACCTGTTCCAGGTGTACTGATCCGGCCGGCGTGCGCAGGCAAAGGCCGCCTGCGCACCGGGTTGGGCGATGCCCATCTGGTAGGCTCGCCCGCATGTCCGTTCCCCCCTTCGCCGCGGCGGGCCAGGAGCCGCCGGCCGTCGCCGTCGCGCCGGGTCTGGCCATCACCGTGCTCGCGCTGCTGCTGAGCCTGCAGCCCGTCACCACCGATCTCTACCTGCCTGCGCTGCCCTCCCTCACGCGCAGCCTGGACGCGCCCGTGGCGTCCGCCCAGCTCACGCTCAGCGCGCTGCTGCTGGCCTTCGGGTGCTCGCAGCTCGTCTGGGGGCCGCTGTCGGACCGCTTCGGCCGACGGCCGGTGCTGCTGGCAGGTCTTTCCATCTACACCCTGGCATCCATCCTGAGCGTGCTCGCCCCGTCGATGCAATGGCTGATCGGCTGGCGCGTGGCGCAGGGCGCGGCCATGGGCGCGGTGGTGATGTGCGCCCGCGCCATCGTGCGCGACCTCTACACGCCGGCGCTGGGCGCGCGGGCGATGTCGCGGGCCCTCACCGGGCTGGGCGTCGCGGCCAGCCTGTGCGCACCGGTGGGCGGGCTGCTGACGGAGTGGCTGGGCTGGCGCGCGGCGCTCTCGGCACTCACCGCCTACGGTGTGGCCACGCTGGCCGTGGTCGCCCTGGGCCTGCCCGAGACGCTGGCGCAGCGCAACCCACACGCCCTGCGACCGGCCACGCTGGCACGCACCTGGGCCACGGTGCTGCGGCACCGCACGTTCTGGGCCTATTCGCTGCTGACCACGGCCAGCTACGGCGGGCTGTTCACGTTCCTGGCGGCATCGTCGTTCGTCTTCATCGAGGCCCTGGGACTGTCGCGCCCGCAATACGGCGCCGTGCTGCTGTCGACCGCGCTGGCGTACCTGGTGGGCACGGTGCTCTGCCGGCAGCTGCTCGCGCGCCTGGGCGTGCGGCGCACCGTGGCGGTGGCCGGCGCCGTCAGCCTGCTCGGCGGCACGCTGATGGCCGCGGCGGCCTTCGCCGGCTGGCATGCGCCGCTGGCACTGCTGCTGCCGATGTGCGTGTTCATGGTGGCGCATGGCATCCACCAGCCCTGCGGGCAAAGCGGTGCGGTGGGCCCGTTTCCACAGGCGGCCGGCGTGGCCTCGGCCCTGAACGGCTTCATGATGATGCTGGTGGCCTTTGCCGTGGGCCGATGGGTCGGCGCGCGGCTGGACGGCACCGTGTGGCCGCTGGTGCACGGCGTGTGGGCCTGCTCGGCCGCGCTGGCGCTGACCGCCTGGACGCTGGTGCAACGACACGGAGAGCCCCATGCGCCTGCCTGAAACGCTGCCCTGCATCGCGCTGGCCGGCCCCACCGCCTCGGGCAAGACGGCGGGCGCCCTGGCGCTGGCCGCATCGCTGGCGCCGCATTGCCCGGTGGAGATCGTGAGCGTCGATTCGGCGCTGGTGTACCGCGGCATGGACATCGGCACGGCCAAGCCGACGCCCGCCGAACTGGCCGCGGTGCCGCACCACCTGATCGACATCCGCGACCCGTTGCACGCGTACAGCGCGGCCGAGTTCGTGGCCGATGCGACCCGCCTCATCGTGCAGATCCGCGCCCGCGGCGCGCTGCCGCTGCTGGTGGGCGGCACCATGCTGTACTTCAAGGCCCTGCTGGACGGCATCGACGACATGCCGCCCGCCGACCCCGCCGTGCGCGCCGAACTGGAGGCCCAGGCCGCCGCCATCGGCTGGCCCGGCATGCACGCCGAACTGGCCCGCGTGGACCCGATCACCGCCGCGCGCCTGGCACCGGCGGACAGCCAGCGCATCCAGCGCGCGCTGGAGGTGTGGCGCATCGCAGGGCAGCCGCTGTCGAGCTTTCATACGATTAAAAAAGGAGCAGAAGACAGCGCCAATACGGCGGTGGATGCCCTTTTCTCTCTGGAACCCGAAGACCGCGCCTGGCTGCACGGGCGCATCGCCCAGCGCTTCGACGCCATGCTGGACTCGGGCTTCGTCGATGAGGTGCGCCGGCTTCGGGCGCGCGGCGACCTGCACCCCGACCTGCCCTCCATGCGCTGCGTGGGCTACCGCCAGGCCTGGGAGGTGCTGGATGCCGAGGCGGCCACCGGCACGCTCGATGTGGCAGGCCTGCGCGAACGCGGCATGGCCGCCACCCGCCAACTGGCCAAGCGCCAGGTGACCTGGCTGCGCAGCATGCCGGCACGCCACGCCATCCCCTGCGATGCCCCCGGCGCCACCGAGCGGCTGGTGCAGGCCGTGCACCGTCGGCTGGCCGACCAGGCCGCGGCATGAGCGCCGCACCGCACGGCACCGCAGGCCCGGCGACCGCCGTGCTGCGCGTCGAACAGCTGGGCAAGCGCTACGGCGAGGCCGATGTGTTCGCGCAGGTGGACCTGGCCGTGCACCCGGGCGAGTTCGTGGCCATCGTGGGCGAATCGGGCGTAGGCAAGTCCACGCTGCTCAACTGCCTCGCGGGCCTCGATACCTGGGACACGGGCCGCATCGTGCACGGCGGCATCGACCTGTCCACGCTGGACGACACGCAGCGCGCCCTTTGGCGGCGCGCGCACGTGGGCTTCGTGTTCCAGGCCTTCCACGTGCTGCCGCACCTGGACGTGGCGCAGAACGTGGCGCTGCCGCTCATGCTGCTGGGCCGTGCCGATCCGGCACGGGTGGCACACATGCTGGCCGCCGTGGGCCTGGAGGGCCTGGGCGATCGCCTGCCCCAGCAACTGAGCGGCGGACAACTGCAGCGCGTGGCCATCGCCCGCGCGCTGGTGCACCGCCCCGCCCTGCTGCTGGCCGACGAGCCCACGGGCAACCTCGATCCCGCCACGGCCGCCCGCGTGATGGACCTGCTGCTGGCCCAGACGCGCGAACACGGCACGGCGCTGGTCCTGGTCACCCATTCGGACGCCGCCGCGGCCCGGGCGGACCGGCGGCTGCGCCTCACCGCCAGCGGCATGGCACCTTCCGCCGGCCAACCCGGTCCGGTTGTGCCGCCCACGACCTGACCGGCACTGCCCCCCATTCCCATGCTCCGCCTGCTGCGCACCTTCTCCTGGCAGGAACTGCGCCACCACCCCTGGCGCGCCGCAGCCGCCGTGGCCGCCGTCATGCTGGGCGTGGCGTTGGCCTTCGCGGTGCATGTGATCAATGCATCGGCCCTGTCCGAGTTCGCGCAGGCCGTGCGCAGCATCAACGGCCAGCCCGACCTGGAACTGCGCGCCACGCAGGGCAACCTGCCCGACGCGCTGTATGGCCCGGTCGCCAAGCATCCGCTGGTGGCACGCGCCGGGCCGGTGCTGGAAACGTCCGCCCAGGCCAGCCTGCCCGGAACGGCGGGGTCCGCGGCGGTGGCCTTGCGCGTGCTGGGCGCCGACGCGTTGCTGCTGCCGGCGATGGCCCCCGCCCTGGTGCCCAGGGCCTTCGAAGGCGCCGACCGGCTGGCGCTGCTGGCGCCGGCCACGGTGTTTCTGAACGGCGCGGCCCTGCAGGCACTCGGGCTGCGCGGCGATGCCGTGGTGCCGGCACTGCAGCTGCGCACGGGCCTGCAGGTGCACACGGTTCGCGTGGCGGGCACGGTGGCTGCGGGCGGCGCGCCGCTGGCCGTGATGGACATCGGCGCGGCGCAGGACCTGTTCCAGCGCGGCGGGCAACTGAGCCGCATCGACGTGCAGCTGCGCCCCGGCGCCAGTGCCGACGCCTTCCGCCAGGCGCTGCAGGCCCTGCCCGGCGCATCAGCCGGCGTGGCCGTGCTGCAGCCCGGGGATGCCACCGCGCGCACCAGCAATCTGTCGCGCGCCTACCGCGTCAACCTGACCGTGCTGGCGCTGGTGGCGCTGTTCACCGGGGCCTTCCTCGTGTTCTCGGTGCTGGCCCTGAGCGTGGCGCAACGCGCGCCGCAGTTCGCCCTGCTGGCCGTGCTGGGCGCCACGCCCCGACAGCGACTGGCCCTGGTGCTGGCCGAGTCGGCGGCGCTGGGCGCGGCAGGCAGCGCCGCGGGCATCGCGCTGGGCACCGCGCTGGCGGCCCTGGCGCTGCGCTGGCTCGGCGGCGATCTGGGCGGCGGCTACTTCGCCGGCGTGCAGCCGGCCCTGCAATGGAGCGCGCCGGCCGCGCTGCTGTATGGCCTGCTGGGCCTGGCCGCAGCGCTCGTGGGCGGCTGGTGGCCTGCCCGCGCGGCCCAGCAGTTGCCGCCCGCGCAGACGCTCAAGGGCCTGGGCGCAGCACTGGGCGGACCGCAGCGCGGTGGGCTGGCGTTGCTGCTGATGGCGGGCGGCGCACTGTTGGCCGGCGCGCCGCCCGTCTTCGGCATTCCGCTGGCCGCCTATGCCTCGGTGGGCCTTTTGCTGGTGGGCGGCATTGCCCTGCTGCCGTGGATCGTGGGCGGGCTGCTGCGCGGGCTGGCCCCCCTGGCCGGGCGGCACCTGCTGCCCTTGCTGGCGCTGGAGCGCGCGCGCCGCACGCGTGGCACCGCCGCCGTGGCGGTGGGCGGCGTGGTGGCCAGCCTGAGCCTGGCCGTGGCGCTCACGGTGATGGTGAGCAGCTTTCGCGGATCGGTCGGCCAGTGGCTGGATGCGGTGCTGCCCGCGCCGCTCTACCTGCGCCTGGCCAGCACGGCGGGAGCCACCGCCGGGGTGGACGATGCCGCGGCCTTTCCCCCCGGCTTCGACACCGCGGTGGCCCGGCTGCCGGGCGTGGCGCGCGTGCAGGCCCTGCGCACCAGCAGCCTCTTGCTGGACCCCGCCCGCCCCGCCATCGCACTGCTGGCCCGTCCGCTGGACGGCGACCCGGCCCAGGCGCTGCCGCTGGTGGGCACGCCGCTGCCCGTGCCGCCGGGGCGCATCGGCGTGTACGTGAGCGAGGCAGTGCTCGACCTGTACGGCGTGCAGCCCGGCATGGACTGGCCGGCGCTTTCGCAGTCTTTTCGGCCGCTGGCACAAGAAAGTTCCCGGCAGGTTGCTCCGTTTTTCATAGCAGGTGTCTGGCGCGACTATGTGCGCCAGTTCGGCGCGGTGACGCTGGACCGTGCGGACTTCGTGCGCCTGACCGGCGACACGCTCACGAACGACCTGGCGCTGTGGCCACGACCGGGTGCGGACGAGGTGGCGCTGCGCCAGTCGATCGAGCGGCTGGCCAGTGCCTCATCGGACGCAGCGGCAGCGGGCGGCACGGCGATCCCGACGGGGGGGGCGCTGGAATTCGCCTCGGCGGCGGGCATCCGCGAGCGCTCGCTGCGCATCTTCGACCGCAGCTTTGCCGTCACCTACTGGCTGCAGGCGGTGGCGATCGGCATCGGCCTGTTCGGCGTGGCCGCCAGCTTCAGCGCCCAGGTGCTGGCGCGGCGCAAGGAATTCGGGCTGCTCGCGCACCTGGGCCTGACGCGCCGGCAGGTGCTGGCCGTGGTGGCCGGGGAAGGCGCCGCGTGGACCGCCATCGGCGCCGTGGCGGGCACGGTGCTGGGCCTGGCCGTGTCGGTGGTGCTGGTGCACGTCGTCAACCCCCAGAGCTTTCACTGGACCATGGACCTGCGGGTGCCCTGGCTGCGGTTGCTGGCCCTTTGCGCCGCCGTGCTGGCCACCGGCACGGTGACCGCCTGGCTGGCAGGGCGCGCGGCCGGGGGACGGCAGGCGGTGCTGGCGGTGAAGGAAGACTGGTAGGCGGGACTGACCTGCATCAACGAAAGCGTGATCTGCCTTCACCATGGGCGTTTTCCCGAGTGATGCACCATCGTCACAGGCGTTAAATTTTGTTTGCAAGACAGTATTTATTTAGCGATGATTCGGTGTCGATAGTCAATTAGAAAACCGCAATGCGGACTCTCACGGACATGGTTGACCGGGCAGGAGTGACCCGGTCGTCGAGCCTGTCCGGTCAAATCAAGGAATTCGGTATGAAACAAGCATTCGGGCGGCTCCTGGTTGGGTTGACGACCGCTTTGGTCCTGTGCAGCCCCGCTGCCGCGCAATGGGTCTTTCCACCCGGCTCGTCGCTCGACGTTCCCGCGGGAGGCCAGACGGATCTGGGCTGCTCCGCGCTCGACATGCAAGGCACGCTGAACCTCAATGGCGGCACGGTGACCGTGGACACCGACGCCACCTTCAGCTCGGGCTCCAACGTCACGGGCAGCAATGGTGTGATCTCGGTGGGCGGCAACCTCATCTCCGGCGGCAACATCAATACCGGCAACAACACCGTGGTGCTGCGCGACGGCTGCGATCCCGGCAACACCAGCCAGATCAGCGGCAACTTCGTGTTCCAGAATCTGACGCTGTCCAGCACCACCGGCCGCACCTTCGTGCTGCCCGCCGGCACCAACATCACCGTGCTGGGCACGCTCACCGTGCAGGGCGCTCCGGGACAGAACGTGTAGCTCGTGTCGTCCAACGGCACGACGGCCGTGGTCAACCTGGGCCCCAACGCCACCGTGGTGCGCAACTTCGCCACGGTGACCGGCACCGTTCAGTTGGGTGCATTGCCCAATCTGGCCGCCATTCCCACCCTCAGCGAGTACGGTCTGATGCTGCTTTCGCTGCTGATCGGCATGGCCATGTTCTGGAAGCGGCGCGACATTGAGGCGCATGCTCGCCGGATCAGCTGACGGGCATCGCCAGCGGATCCAACCGCTGGAAAAAAGACATTCAACACACTGCTAGACAAGAGAGGGTTTCACCATGTCCAAGAGTCGCCCGCACCGCTACTGGGCCGTTCCCGCACTGAGTTCCGTCCTGGCCCTGCATGCCGCCGGTGTGCTGGCCGCGGACATCACCGTCACGCCCCCTGCCGGCGGAGGGTTCGTCGTCAAAGGCCAGGGCGGCCAGGAACGCCTGCGCGTGCAAGGCACGGGTGAGGTCTATGTGCCCGGCCTGTCCGCCTCGCCCACCAACGCCAGCCTGACTTGCTACAACGCCGCCACGGGCCAGCTGACGCAATGCGCCCCAGGTGTGGGCACCGGCGCGACGGGCGCCACCGGAGCCACGGGGGCCACCGGCCCCACCGGCGCGACGGGCCCGGTGGGAGCTACCGGGGTGACGGGTGCCACCGGCGCGGGTGCGACAGGCGCCACGGGGGTCACCGGTGCCACTGGCGTCACGGGTGCGACCGGCGTGACGGGAGCCACCGGCGCGACAGGGACGACCGGGGCCACGGGCACGACCGGCGCCACGGGCGTGACGGGGGCGACAGGTCCGACCGGTGTCACGGGCGCCACGGGCGTGACCGGTGCGACGGGCCCCACCGGCACGACGGGGCCGACGGGGCCGACGGGGCCGACGGGGCCGACCGGGCCTCAGGGTACTCAAGGCAATCAAGGGGTTCAGGGCATCCAGGGCGTTACGGGGCCGACGGGTGCCACCGGCGCGACTGGAACCACGGGCGCCACTGGTGCCACGGGCGCGACCGGTGCCACGGGCTCTGGAGGAGGCCTGATGTGGAATACCGCAGCCGCCTTGCCCTCCACGTCGGACGCGACGATCTTCCTGCCCATGGGCGTGAGCGGACTCGCGGGAGGTGGTTATGACTTTTCTGCCTGTACCGGCGGGCCGGCCAGTGGATGCCCAATCAATCCGACGGTCTACGCCAATGCCTCATCGCCGGTGTACAAGACCTGCACGACCAAGTCGCTGTATGTGCGCAACTACACCAATCAGTCAGGCACGCCGTTGGCAATGACAGTGACTCTGTTCCGCAGCGGCACGGCCACGGCGCTTGCTTGCACCGTCGCGGCGACTCGGGCCGCAACCTGCACCAGCAGCTCGGCCGTTGTGCTGGACAGCAGCGCGGACACCGTAGCATTGCAGGTCAGCACGACCAATAGTGGTGGATTTCAGACCTCGGCCCCGGCCGCTATCGAAGGCGTGTTGTCTGCCACAGTCTACTGCGAATGAGCCATTGACCCGGTCTGCTGGACTGCAGCGGCGCAGCCACTGACTTGCGCTGCAACATGCGCCCTCGCATCTGCCTCAACATGATCGTGAAGAACGAGGCACCGGTGATCACCCGGTGCCTCGCTTCGGTGCGGCCGTTCATCGACCATTGGGTCATCGTGGACACGGGCTCCACGGATGGTACGCAGGACATCGTTCGCCGCTTCATGCAGGACCTTCCCGGCACCCTGCACGAGCGCCCGTGGAAGAACTTCGCGCACAACCGCAACGAGGCACTGGAACTGGCCCGGCCGCACGCCGACTACCTGCTGTTCATCGACGCCGATGAGCAGCTGCGCATGCCGGCGCAGTACCGGTGGCCTGCGCTCGACGCGGACGGCTACCTCTTCCTGTGCGACATGAACGGCTGGGAATACCAGCGCAACAGCATGGTGGCCACGCGCGTGGACTGGCGCTGGGAAGGCGTGCTGCACGAATACCTGGCCGCGCCCGCGCACGGGCCCTGGCAGACGCTGGCGGGCCCGGTCATAGAGGTGGCCCATGACGGCGCGCGCGGGCGCGATCCCGACACCTACCTGCGCGACATCGCGGTGCTGGAGCAGGACCTGCGCGAGCACCCGGACAACACCCGCAATGTGTTCTATCTGGCGCAAAGCTACCGCGACGCGGGCCGCCTGCAGGACAGCCTGGAGTGGTACCGCCGCCGCGCTGGCATGGGCGGCTGGGAAGAGGAATCCTGGTACGCGCTGTTCCAGGTGGCGGTACTGACCGAGCGCCTGCAGATGCCCGACAGCGCGGTGCGCGACGCCTACCTCGCCGCCTACGCACAGCGGCCCCAGCGCGCCGAACCCTTGTGCGAACTGGCGCGCTACCACCGCCTGCGGTCGGAGTTCGCGCTGGCGCACCTGTATGCCCAGCAGGCCGCGCGCATCCCGAGGCCGGCGGACATCCTGTTCGTGGACGGCGCGGTGTACGCCTGGCGCGCGCTGGATGAACTGGCCGTCAGTTCCTTCTACGCCCCCGGCGCGCAGGACCAGGGCCGGGACGCCTTGCGCCAACTGCTGCGCGACCAGCGCTTTCCGGCATCGGAGTCCGCGCGCATGCAAGCCAATCGCACGTTCTACGGGCTGTGATGAGCCGCTGAGGGACGGTCACAGGCATTGCGGCGCACCCCGCCGGCCACCCACCACGAGACGGTCTGCCGACCTCAGCCACTGCGCCATGGGGCCGGCCCTGTGCAGGCCCCGATCGGTCTGCGCCAAGCGCTTTTTTTCGCGCGGTGACAATGGCTGGATGCGCCTGCCTGCTTTCGTCGTCCGCCTCACCGCCCGCCGCACCCTGCGCGCGCAAGGCCACCCGCCATGCACCCCATGAAACCGCCAGCGCCCCCCGCCCCGCCCGCCGGCTGGACACGCCGCGCCTGGTTCGCGGCCACGGCCCTGGCCGGCGGCGCGCCCTGGCTGCCCGCCCACGCCCTCGCGCCCCGCACGCTGGTGTTCCCGCAGGACCACGGCAGCCATCCGGCGCTGCGCACCGAGTGGTGGTACATCACCGGCCAGGCGCGCGCGGCGGGGCGGCTGTGGGGGTTTCAGGTGACGTTCTTTCGCTCGCGGGTCGAGGCCGCCCAGTCGCTGCAGTCGGCCTTCGCCGCCAAACAACTGGTGTTCGCGCATGCCGCGCTGACCGACCTGGGCGGCGCCGCGCTGCACCATGACCAGCGCATCGCGCGCGCCGGCTTCGGCATCGCCGGAGCCAGCGAAGCCGACACCGACATCCGCCTGGGCGACTGGACGCTGGCTCGCACGCTCCGCGGTGCGGGGAGCCGCTATGCGGCCCAGGTTCGCGCGGCCGACTTCGCGCTGGAACTGCAGTTCGACACCACGCAGCCCGTGCTTCTTCAGGGCGCACAGGGCCTGTCGCGCAAGGGGCCGGACGCCACCCAGGCCAGCTACTACTACAGCCAGCCCCAAATGTCAGTGACCGGGGACTTGCAACTCGCGGGCCGGCGCATGGCCTTGGAGGCCGCGGCACCGGGCAGCCTCGACAACCGCGCCTGGCTGGACCACGAATGGAGCGACGCGCTGGTGCACCCCGATGCCGTGGGCTGGGACTGGATCGGCATGAACCTGCAGGACGGCAGCGCGCTCACGGCGTTTCGCCTGCGGCGCGGCGACGGTTCGGCGCTCTGGGCCGGCGGCTCGCTGCGCGCGGCCGGGGGCACCACGCAGGTGTTCGGGCCGCAGGCCGTGGCGTTCACCCCGCAGCGCCACTGGACCAGCCCCGCCAGCCAGGCACGCTACCCGGTGCAGTGGCGCGTGGACACGCCGGCCGGATCGTTCGAAGTGCATGCGCTGCTGGACGCGCAGGAGCTGGACAGCCAGGCCTCGACGGGCGCCATCTACTGGGAGGGCCTGAGCGAACTGCGGGACGGGGCCGGCCGCGCGGTGGGGCGCGGCTACCTGGAGATGACCGGCTACGCCCGGCCGTTGCGGCTGTAGCCGCAACAGGCCGATGCGCACCACCTCGGAGTCAGCCGCGCAGCCCGCGCGCTTTACGCCCCCTTCGGCTCAGGCCTTGCGCCCGGCGCGCCGCGGCAGGCGCGCGATGATCTCGCCCATGATCCCGCGGCGGAAGGCCAGCACGCACACCACGAAGATGAGGCCGGTGACCATGGTGACCGACTCGCCCAGGGTGTTGAACCAGTCCACGCCCGTGATCGAAGCGACCAGGTGCCCGAACTCGCCGATCTTGTTTTCCAGCAGCACGACCACGGCCGACCCGACCAGCGGGCCCGACAGCGTGCCCAGGCCACCCACCAGCGTCATCAAGATGACCTGGCCCGAGGCCGTCCAATGCACGTCGGACAGCGTGGCGAAGCCCAGCACCAGGGTCTTGAGCGAGCCCGCCAGCCCGGCGAGCGCGGCCGAGATCACGAAGGCCAGCAACTTGAAGCGGTGCGTGTCGTAGCCCAGTGAAATGGCGCGCGGCTCGTTTTCCTTGATGCTCTTGAGCACCTGGCCGAACGGCGAGTGGATGGTGCGCACGATCAGCAGGAAGGCCAGCACCACCACCACCAGTGCCACGTAGTACATGGTGAGGTCGCTGGACAGGTCGATGAGCCCGAACAGCTTGCCGCGCGGCACGCCCTGCAGGCCGTCCTCCCCGCCCGTGAACGGCGCCTGCAGGCAGGCGAAGAACAGCATCTGCGCCAGCGCCAGCGTGATCATCGAGAAATAGATGCCCTGGCGCCGGATGGCCAGCCAGCCGAACAGCAGCCCCAGCAGCGCGCCGCCGGCGGTGCCGGCCAGCAGGCCCAGCTCGGGCGTGAGGCCCCAGACCTTGATGGCGTGGCCGGCCACGTAGGCCGCGCCGCCCAAAAAGGCCGCATGGCCGAACGACAGCAAACCGGTGTAGCCCAGCAGCAGGTTGAATGCCGAGGCGAAAAGCGCGAAGCACATGAGCTTCATCACGAAGACAGGGTAGGCGCCCAGGAAGGGCGCCGCCAGCAGGGCGGCGAGCAGCAGGCCGTAGCCGATGGGGGCGAGTTTTTGGGAGTTCATGCGTGCGGCCCCTGCTTATCTCTCTTTGCCGAACAGGCCGGCGGGGCGGATGAGGAGAACGATCACCATGATGACGAACACCACGGTGGAAGAGGCCTCGGGATAGAACACCTTGGTGAACCCTTCGATCACGCCCAGGCCCAGCCCGGTCAGGATCGAGCCCATGATCGAGCCCATGCCGCCGATCACCACCACGGCGAACACCACGATGATGAGGTTCTGCCCCATGAGCGGCGTGACCTGATAGACCGGTGCGGCCAGCACGCCGGCGAACGCGGCCAGCGCCGCACCGAACGCGTAGGTGAGCGTGATCATCACCGGCACGTTCACGCCGAAGGCCTCCACCAGGCGCGGGTTCTCGGTGCCGGCGCGCAGGTAGGCGCCGAGCTTGGTCTTTTCGATCACGTACCAGGTGCCCACGCACACCACGAGCGAGGCCACCACCACCCAGGCGCGGTAGTTGGGCAGGATCATGAAGCCGAGGTTGGTCGCGCCTTCCAGCAGTTCCGGCGTGTCGTACCCCAGCCCCGAGACGCCGTAGATGGAGCGGAACACCCCCTCGATCAGCAGCGTGAGCCCGAGGGTCAGCAGCAGGCCGTAGAGGTGGTCGAGCTTGTAGATCCAGCGCAGCAGCAGCCGCTCGATCAGCACCCCCAGGATGCCCACCACCACTGGCGCGGCCAGCAGCATCACCCAGTAGTTGATGCCCAGGTAGGTCATGCCCATCCAGGTGAGCATCGCGCCCAGCATGAACAGCGCGCCGTGCGCGAAGTTGATCACGTTGAGCAGGCCGAAGATCACCGCCAGCCCCAGGCTGAGGATGGCGTAGAACGACCCGTTGACCAGCCCCAGCAGAAGCTGGCTCAACAGGCCCGGCAGTGAGACACCGAAGATTTGCATGGGAGGGCGCGAGTGGCGGTGAAGCGGTGAAAAAAGAGGGTCAGCGGAACGGGCTGCGCGTCATGGGTGTCATTTCCAGGCCGCGCACTTGCTCTCGGCCTGGGTGGCGAACACTTCCTCGCCGGGCAGCTTCTTGACGAGCTTGTAGTAGTCCCATGCGCCCTTGGATTCGGCCGGCGACTTCACCTGCATCAGGTACATGTCGTGCACGTAGCGGCCATCGGGGCGCAGCGTGCCGGAGCCGAAGAAGTCGTTCATCTTCATGCCGCGCCAGGCCTGCATCACCTTGTCGGCATCGGTGCTCTTGGCGGCTTCGACGGCCTTCAGGTAGTTCATGGTGGCCGAGTAGTCGGCCGCCTGGATCTCCGTCGGACGGCGCTTGGTCTTTTCCATGAACTTGTCGGCGAACTTGCGCGTGTCGTCGTTCAGGTCCCAATACCAGCTCGTCGTGAACTGCAGGCCCTCGGTGGTCTTGAGGCCCAGGCTGTGGATGTCGCTGAAGAAGATCAGCAGGCCGGCGAGCTTCATGCTCTTGCCGATGCCGAACTCCTTGGCGGCCTTGATGGAGTTGATGGTGTCGCCGCCCGCGTTCGCCAGGCCCAGCACCTGGGCCTTGGAGTTCTGCGCCTGCAGCAGGAAGGACGAGAAGTCCGAGGCGTTGAGCGGGTGCTTGACGCTGCCCACCACCGTGCCGCCCTTGGCCTTGACCACCGTGCTCGCATCGGCCTCCAGCGCGTGGCCGAACGCGTAGTCCGCCGTGAGGAAGAACCAGCTCTTGCCCCCGCCATCGACGATGGTGGCGCCCGTGCCCTTGGCCAGCGCCACGGTGTCGTAGGCGTAGTGCACGGTGTAGGGGCTGCACTGCTCGTTGGTGAGTGCCGAGGTGGCCGCGCCGTTGTTGATGAACACGCGCTTTTTCTCCTGCGCCACCTTGGCCATGGCCAGGGCCGTGCCCGAGTTGGTGCCGCCGAACACCAGGGTCAGGCCCTGCGTGTCGATCCATTCGCGCGCCTTCGATGCGGCGATGTCGGCCTTGTTCTGGTGGTCCGCGCTCATCAGTTCGATGGGCATGCCCAGCACCTTGCCGCCGAAGTCGTCGATGGCCATCTGGATCGCCACCGCGCCGTTCTTGCCTTCCACGTCGGCGTACAGGCTGGACATGTCGGTGATGAAGCCGATCTTGACCTTGTCCTGGGCGTGCACGGCCGATGCGGCCAGGCCCAGGGCGCCCAGCACCAGGGCCAGTCGGGTGAGTTGTCTGTTTTTCATGGCTTTGTCTCCTGATCTCGGATGTGTTTTTTTCGATCGTGCGCGTCAGCTCATTTCCACAGCGCGCATTTGCTCTCGGCCTTGGTGGTCCACACCTGGTCGGCGGGCAGCTTGCTCACGACCTTGTAGTAGTCCCAGGGCTCCTTGGATTCGGCGGGGGCCTTCACCTGCACCAGGTACATGTCGTGCGCGAAGCGGCCGTCCGGGCGGATCACGCCCTTGCCGTAGAAGTCGTCGATGGGCGTGGACTTGAGCTTTTCCATCACCTTGTCGGCATCGAGCGTCTTGGCGGCTTCCACGGCCTTCAGGTAGTTCATGGTGGCCGAGTAGTCGGCGGCCTGGATGTCGGTCGGCATGCGCTTGGTCTTGGCGAAGAACTTGCGGCCGAAGGCGCGGGTCTTGTCGTCCAGGTTCCAGTCCCAGCTGGTGGTGAGCAGCAGGCCTTCGGTGTTCTTCAGGCCCAGGCTGTGGATGTCGGTCACGAAGACCAGCAGGCCCGCCATCTTCATGGTCTTGTTGATGCCGAACTCGCGCGCGGCCTTGATGGCGTTGATGGTGTCGCCGCCGGCATTGGCCAGGCCCAGGATCTGCGCCTTGGAGTTCTGCGCCTGCAGCAGGAAGGACGAGAAGTCCGACGCGTTGATCGGGTGCTTCACGCTGCCCACCACCTTGCCGCCCTTTTCCTTGACCACCTTGGCCGTATCGGCCTCCAGCGCGGCGCCGAACGCATAGTCGGCCGTGAGGAAGAACCAGTCCTTGCCGCCCTGCCCCACGATCGCGCCGCCCGTGCCCTTGGCCAGCGCCACGGTGTCGTAGGCGTAGTGCACGGTGTAGGGGCTGCACTGCTCGTTGGTGAGCGCGGAGGAGCCCGCGCCGTTGACGATGAACACGCGCTTCTTCTCCTGCGCCACCTTCGCCATCGCCAGGCCCGTGCCCGAATTGGTGCCGCCGAACAGCATGGTCAGGCCCTGCGTGTCGATCCACTCGCGCGCCTTCGATGCGGCGATGTCGGCCTTGTTCTGGTGGTCCGCGCTCAGCAGCTCGATGGGCTGGCCCAGCACCTTGCCGCCGAAGTCGTCGATGGCCATCTGGATCGCCACCGCGCCGTTCTTGCCTTCCACGTCGGCGTACAGGCTCGACATGTCGGTGATGAAGCCGATCTTCACCTTGTCCTGCGCCTGCGCGGAGAACGTCGCGAGGCCCGCGGCCCCGAGCAGCACGGCGAGCGCCTTGAGGTTCATCTTTTTCATGTCGTTGTCTCCTTGGGTCTTCGATGGAAAGGGGGATCGGGGTGCTCTGGGCAAAGGCGGTGGTCGAAGCCGTCCCGCGCCGGGTCAGACGCCCAGCAGTTCGTTGAGCACGGGCATCTTGGCCTGCAGCTCGGCGGCGCCGAACTGCTCCACGATGCGGCCGTGCTCCATCACGTAGAAGCGGTCGGCCAGCGGCGCGGCGAAGTGGAAGTTCTGTTCCACCATCACCACGGTGTAGCCCTTCTGGCGCAGCGTGGTGATCATGCGGGCCAGGGCCTGCACGATCACCGGCGCCAGGCCTTCGGAGATTTCGTCGAGCAGCAGCAGCTTGGCACCGGTGCGCAGGATGCGCGCCACCGCCAGCATCTGCTGCTCGCCGCCCGACAGGCGCGTGCCCTGGCTGTGGCGGCGCTCGGCCAGGTTGGGGAACATGGCGTAGATCTCGTCGACCGACATGCCCTGCGTGCCGGTCTTGAGCACCGGGGGCAGCAGCAGGTTCTCTTCGCACGACAGGCTCGCGAAAATGCCGCGCTCTTCCGGGCAATAGCCCACGCCCAGGTGGGCGATGCGGTGAGTGGGCATCTGGATCGTTTCCTGACCATGGATGCGCACGGAGCCCTTGCGGGCGCCCGTCAGCCCCATCACGGCACGCATGGTGGACGTGCGGCCCGCGCCGTTGCGGCCCAGCAGGGTCACCACCTCGCCGGGCTGCACCGTGATGTCCACACCGTGCAGCACGTGCGACTCGCCGTACCAGGCCTGCAGGCCACTGATTTCGAGGGCCGGCGCGCTCATGCGTGGGCCCCTTGCAGCTGGCCATCAGTGGTGCCCATGTAGGCCTCCATCACCTGCGGGTTGCGCGAGACCTCTTCGTACGGCCCCTCGGCCAGCACGGCGCCGCGCTGCAGCACGGTGATGCGGTCGGCGATCGTGGAGATCACCTTCATGTTGTGTTCCACCATGAGGATGGTGCGGCCGGCCGAGACCTTCTTGATGAGCTGCGTGACGCGGTCCACGTCCTCGTGGCCCATGCCCTGCGTGGGCTCGTCCAGCAGCATCAGCTCGGGCTCCATGGCCAGCGTGGTGGCGATCTCCAGCGCGCGCTTGCGGCCGTAGGGCAGGTTCACGGTGGTCTCGTCGGCCAGGTCCTGCAGGCCCACTTCGGCCAGCAGCTCCATCGCGCGGCCGTCGAGCTGCTGCAGGCTGCGTTCGCTGCGCCAGAAGTGGAACGCCGTGCCCAGCTTGCGCTGCAGGCCGATGCGCACGTTCTCCAGCAGCGTGAGGTGCGGGAACACGGCGGAGATCTGGAACGAGCGGATCACGCCGCGCCGCGCGATCAGCGCGGGCCGCTCGCGCGTGATGTCCTCGCCGTTGAAGCGGATCACGCCGGAGGTGGGCTCCAGGAACTTGGTCAGCAGGTTGAAGCAGGTGGTCTTGCCAGCGCCGTTGGGACCGATCAGCGCATGGATGGAGCCCCGGCGGACCGCGAGATTGACATCGCTGACCGCGGTAAAGCCTCTGAACTCTTTGGTCAGGCTGTGGGTTTCGAGAATGACGTCGCTCATTGCGCCTTGGCCGCTCCGTGGTGGTGCTGGGCGGGGCGCTTCGCCCGGGGGAGCGAGGCACCCTGGCCTGCGTTAGGTTGCACCGCATCCTAAGGCGCGCGCCCGCTGCGCAGATACTGGGACAAATGCCTATGTATAAACGCCTACCCGGCCGGCCGGCCGGCACCGCCCCCTCGGGGACGCCCGGGCGCGGTCCGGCGCACGCCTTCCGCCCTAGGCATGGCTTTGGATAAAAGCCGCTCCATGCCTTAGATCCAATTGCCCCGAAAGCTATCAAATTAATAGCAAACCTGTTTGGCGGCAGGCTTCATGGCAAGGCGCATGCCGATCCGGGCGCGGACTCCTACACTGCGACCATGCCCTCCTCCTCCCCCACCCCCGGCGCCCCGCGCTCGCTCGGCGGCCTGCTGCCCTTCCTCCGGCCCTATGCCGGTCGCATTGCGCTCGCGCTGGTCTTCCTGGTGCTGGCGGCGCTGGCCACGCTTGCGTTTCCCCTGGCACTGCGCGAACTCATCGACGGCGGGCTGGTGGGCGCCACGCGCGGCGAGCAGGCCATGGCGCTGCGCGAGCATTTCGGGCTGCTGTTCGCCGTGGCCGTGGCCCTGGGGCTGTTCTCCGCCGCGCGTTTCTACACCGTGAGCTGGCTGGGCGAGCGGGTGACGGCCGACCTGCGCAACGCCGTCTATGCGCACGTGCTGGAACAAAGCCCGCAGTTCTACGAAACCACGCAGACCGGCGAAGTGCTGTCGCGCCTGACCGTGGACACCACGCTGGTGCAGACCGTGGTGGGCTCGTCGCTGTCGATGGGCCTGCGCAACGCGGTGATGGGCGTGGGGGCGCTGGGGATGCTCGTGTGGACCAACCCGTACATCATGTCGGTGGTGTTCGCCGCCATCGTGGTCGTGGTGCTGCCCACGCTGTGGATCGGCCGCTGGGTGCGCCGCCTTTCCCGGGCCAGCCAGGACCGGGTGGCCGATTCCAGCGCCATCGCGGCCGAGGTGCTCAATGCCGTGCCCGCCGTGCAAAGCTACACGGCGGAATCGCGCGAAGCCCGCCGGTTCGAAGCCTCCACCGAGAACGCCTTCCAGACCGCCGTGCGCCGCAGCCGGGCCCGCGCGGCGCTGGTGGCCTTCATCGTGATCGCCAACGCGGCGCTGCTGCTGTGGGGCCTGTACCGGGGCACGCAGGCGGTGCTGGCGGGCGAGATGTCGGCCGGCCACCTGGGGCAGACGGTCATCTACGTCATGTTCCTTGCGGGCGCCGTGGCCGTGCTCGGCGAGGTGTACGGCGACCTGCTGCGCGCCGCCGGGGCCACCGAACGGCTCATGGAACTGCTCGCCAGCCGATCGCCCATCGCCAGCCCCGCGCAGCCCGCGGCGCTGCCGGACACGGGCGGCGGGCTGCGCGTGGACTTCGACCGGGTGGCTTTCCACTACCCCTCGCGACCGCAGTCACCCGCGCTGCGCGGCTTCGACCTGCACCTGTCGGCCGGCGAAACCGTCGCGCTGGTGGGCGCCAGCGGCGCGGGCAAGACCACGGTGTTCCAGTTGCTGCAGCGCTTCTACGACGTGGATGCCGCAGGCGGCGGCATCGCGCTGAACGGCGTGGACATCCGCCGCCTGGCGCTCGGCGACCTGCGCGCCCACGTGGGCATCGTGCCGCAGGACGCTGTGATCTTCTCCGCCTCGGCCCTGGACAACATCCGCTACGGCCGCCCCGGTGCCACCGAGCAGGAAGTGCAGGAGGCCGCGCGCGGCCGCCTTCGCACACGAATTCATCGCGGCCTTGCCCGAAGGCTACGGCACCTTCCTGGGCGAGCGCGGCGTGCGCCTGTCCGGCGGGCAGCGCCAGCGCATCGCCATCGCCCGCGCCTTGCTCAAGAACCCACCGCTGCTGTTGCTGGACGAGGCCACGAGCGCGCTCGATGCGGAAAGCGAGCGCATGGTGCAGGCCGCGCTGGACGCCGCCATGCATCGCCACAGCGGCCAGCGCACCACGCTGGTCATCGCGCACCGGCTGGCTACGGTGCAGAACGCCGACCGCATCGTAGTGATGGACCAGGGGCAGATCGTGGAGGAAGGGCGCCATGCGGACCTGGTCCGGCAGGGCGGCGTGTACGCACGGCTGGCGGCCCTGCAGTTCACGCAGTGAAGGCCGGCGGGCCGAGGCCTGCCATCCGGTCGGCGATGCCGACGGACGCACCGGCAGGCGGCTACTGCAAGGTTTCTTTGGCCGCGTCCGGAAGCACCAGGGGCAGCACGGCGATCCCCTCTTCCAGCAGTTCGGCCGCTTCCTGGGCGCTGGCCTGGCCGCGGATACCGCGCTCTTCGGTTTCGCCGTGGTGCATGCGGCGCGCTTCCTGCGCGAAGCGCGGCCCCACGTCCTCGGTGTGGGCCACGATGTGCCGGGCCACCCGCAGCCACGCGGCCTGCAGGGCGGAATCGCCCGGGGGCATGGAAGGGGATGGGTGGGCCACCGCAGTGCTGCCAGCACCGTCCTCGGGGGCGCGCGGGGCAGCCGGGTTGGGCGTTGCGCCCAGGTTGAGGCGCGGGGCGCTCAGGCCCTTGCGGATCTCGATGCTGCCGCACAGGGGGCATTGAACGAGATCGCGCGCCAGCTGGCTCTGGAAATCGGCCTCGGACCCGAACCAGCCCTCGAAGGCATGGCCCTGTGCGCAATGGAGATCGAGCACTTTCATGGCAATGGGAATGGAGCAGGCAACGAAGGCAGCCAGCCGGCGATGCGCAAGGCCTCAGCCCTTGTTGCGCCGCAGCAGGTAGCGGTAGATGAACCCGGGAAACGCCAGCGTGATGAACAGCGTGGCGGTGATCGCGTAGAACTCCCACTGCTGGGGTGCGATCTGCCCCACGCGGCGCTCCAGCAGCAGCGCGACGCCACCGACCAGAAAGTACAGCAGTGCCATCTCGCCCAGGCGCATCGCCATGGGCTTGGTGGGCGCCGCCTTCGGGCCCACCAGCAGCCAGCGCTGGCTGAAGAACGGCAGGTTGGCCCCGATGGCCGCCAGCACGATCACCAGCCAGATGGACGCGGTGGCGGACACAGGAGGGGCAACGGTCTTGAAGAGAGAAACCCGGGAGCGCTCAGGTCGCCAGCGCGCGCACGACGGCGTCGGCGCACAGCGCCATCAGGCCGCCGGGCAGGAGGCCCAGCACCAGCACCAGCGCGCCATTGAGCGTGAGCACCATGCGCACGTCCAGCGGGGCCGACACGTTCGCGGCGGTGAGCGGCGCATCGAAGTACATCACCTTCACGACGCGCAGGTAGTAGAAAGCGCCGATCAGCGACATCACCACCGCGAAGACGGCCAGGGCGATGTACAGCGTCTGGCCCGAAGCCACCAGGGCCTGCAGCACCGACAGCTTGGCGTAGAAGCCCACCAGCGGCGGCAGACCGGCCAGCGAGAACAGGCACACCGCCATCACGCCGGCATACAGCGGGCTGCGCTGGTTCAGGCCCGCCAGGTCGGAAATCTCTTCGCTCTCGAAGCCTTCGCGGGCCAGCAGCAGGATCACGCCGAAGCTCGCCAGCGTGGTCAGCACATAGCTCACCACGTAGAACATGGAAGAGCTGTAGGCGTTCTCGACCGCGTTGGCATCCACGTTGCCGTTGACCACGCCCGACAGCAGGCCCAGCAGCACGAAGCCCATCTGCGAGATCGTGGAGTACGCCAGCATGCGCTTGAGGTTGGTCTGGGCGATGGCCGCCAGATTGCCGACCAGCAACGAGCCGATGGCCAGCACCGCGAGCATCTGCTGCCAGTCGATGGCCAGCGGCAGCAGCCCGTCCACCAGCAGGCGGATGGTGATGGCGAAGGCCGCCAGCTTGGGCGCGCCGCCGATGATCAGCGTCACGGCCGTGGGAGCGCCATGGTACACATCGGGAATCCACATGTGGAACGGCACCACGCCCAGCTTGAAGGCCAGGCCTGCCACCACGAACACCAGGCCGAACACCAGCACCTGGTGGCGAATCTGGCCGGAGTTGACCGCCTTGAACACCTGGCCGATGTCGAGCGAACCGGTCGCGCCGTAGATCATCGACAGGCCGTACAGCAGGAAGCCACTCGCCATCGCGCCCAGCACGAAATACTTCATCGCGGCCTCGGTCGAGGTTGCATGGTCGCGGCGCAGGGCCACCAGCGCATAGCTGGACAGCGTGAGCAATTCCAGGCCCAGGTAGATCACCAGGAAGTTGTTGCCCGAGATCATGATGAACATGCCCAGCAGCGCGAACATCGACAGCGTGAAGAACTCGCCGCCGCGCAGCATGTCGCGGTCGCCGGCATAGGGGCGGCCATAAACGAGCGTGACCATCATGGCCACAGTGGCGAAGCACTTGAGCCAGTTGCCCATGGCATCGCTCACCACCATGTTGCCGAAGCCGTAGAACGTGTTGCCGGTGTTGGCATACAGGGCCTGCAGCACGGCCACCACGGTCAAGGTGAGCATGGTGAGCACATAGGTGCCCGTGCGCCGTGGGCTGGTCACGCCCAGGTCCACGAGCGCGATCACGCAGGCCATGACCAGGAGCACGATCTCCGGATACACCGCCAGCCAGCTGATGTTGTCAATCATCTCGAGTCTCTCGTTTCAGTCTGGTCAGTTGAGCTTGGACAGTGCCACGTGCTTGAGCAGCTGCGCCACCGAAGCATCCATCACGTCGGTGAAGGGACGGGGGTACAGCCCCATGTACAGCACGGCAATCGCGAGCACGGCCATCACCAGGAACTCGCGGGCGCCGATGTCCTTGAGGTCCCTCACGTGGTCGTTGGCCACGGGGCCGAGGTAGACGCGCTTGTACATCCACAGCGTGTAGGCCGCGCCGAAGATCAGCGCCGTGGCCGCGGCCAGGCCAATCCAGAAGTTGGCCTTGACGGCGCCCAGGATCACCATCCACTCGCCCACGAAACCGGCCGTGCCCGGCAGGCCGCAGTTGGCCATGGCGAACAGCAGGGCGAAGGCCGCGAACTTGGGCATGGTGTTGACCACGCCGCCATAGGCCGCGATCTCACGGGAATGCACCCGGTCGTACAGCACGCCGATCGACAGGAACATGGCGCCCGACACGAAGCCGTGGGCGATCATTTGCACCAGCCCGCCCGACACGCCGAGGTCGTTGAAGATGAAGAAGCCCAGCGTCACGAAGCCCATGTGCGCCACCGACGAATACGCCACCAGCTTCTTCATGTCCTTTTGCACCATCGCCACGAGGCCCACGTAGATCACGGCCACCAGCGACAGCGCGATCATCAGCCAGGCCCATTCGCGCGCGGCGTCGGGGGCGATGGGCATGGAAAAGCGCAGGAAACCATAGGCACCCAGCTTCAGCATGATGGCGGCCAGCACGGCGGAGCCGCCGGTGGGGGCCTCCACGTGCACGTCGGGCAGCCAGGTGTGCACCGGCCACATCGGCACCTTCACCGCGAACGCGGCGAAGAAGGCGAAGAACAGCAGGGTCTGCGCACGGGCGGACAGCGGCAGCTGGTGCCACGTGGCGATGTCGAAGCTGCCACCGGACTGGTTGTACAGGTAGATCAGCGCGATCAGCATCAGCAGCGAGCCGAGCAGCGTGTACAGGAAGAACTTGAACGCCGCGTAGATCTTGTTGGGGCCACCCCAGATGCCGATGATCAGGTACATCGGGATCAGCGTGGCCTCGAAGAACACGTAGAACAGCAGGCCGTCGAGCGCGCTGAACACGCCGATCATCAGGCCCGAGAGGATCAGGAACGCGCCCATGTACTGGTTCACGCGCTCGGTGATTGACTCCCACGACGCGATCACCACGATCACCGTGATGAACGCCGTGAGCGGCACGAACCAGAACGAGATGCCGTCCACACCCAGGTGGTAGTGGACGTTGAAGCGCTCGATCCACTGCGCTTTCTCGACGAACTGCGCTGCGGCGGACGTGGCCTCGAAGCCGCCGTACAGCGGCAGCGTGACGGCCAGACCCACCAGCGACCCGATCAGGGCCAGCCAGCGCACGGCGCGTGCGTGCTCATCGCGGCCAAAGGCCAGCAGCAGGGCGCCAAACGCGATCGGCACCCAGATGGCAAGACTCAACAAACCCATTTTTGTTTTCCCTCTACTTGTTGAGCCACACGAAGTACGTCATGAGCGCGAAGATGCCCAGGATCATGACCAGCGCGTAGTGGTAGATGTAGCCCGTCTGGAACCAGCGCACCACCCCCGCCACGCGGCCCACCAGCTTCCACGAGCCGTTGACCAGCGCGCCGTCGATCACGGCCTGGTCGCCGCCCTTCCACAGGCCGGTGCCCAGCGCGCGGGCACCCCGGGCGATGATGTTTTCGTTGATCCAGTCGAGGTAGTACTTGTTCTCGAACAGCACGTAGATCGGATGGAAGATGCGCTTGATCGCGGCCGGCAGGGCCGGGTTGACCATGTACATGTAGTAGGACGCCGCCACGCCCGCCAGGGCCAGCCAGAACGGTGCGGTCTGCAGGCCGTGCAGCGCCATGCCCACGGGGCCGTGGAAGATTTCCGCCAGTTCCGCCATCGCGGGGTGCTTGGCGGCGTCAACGAAGATCACGTCCTTGAAGAAGTCGCCGAACAGCATGGGCTGGATGAACAGGAAGCCGATGACCACCGAAGGAATGGCCAGCAGGATCAGCGGCACGGTGACGACCCAGGGCGACTCGTGCGGCTTGGCATCGTGGCCATGGCCGTGGTGGTCGTCATGGGCATGGTGGTCGTCGTGGTGCGCATCCGGGTTCTGGTCGTAGCGTTCCTTGCCGTGGAAGACCAGGAAGTACATGCGAAACGAATAGAACGCGGTGACGAACACGCCCGCCAGCACGGCGAAGTGGGCGAAGCCCGCGGCCGGCAGCGTGCTGGCATGCACGGCTTCGATGATGCTGTCCTTGGAATAGAAGCCCGAGAACAGCGGCGTGCCGATCAGTGCCAGCGAACCCAGCAGCGACGTGATCCAGGTGATGGGCATGTACTTGCGCACGGCGCCCATCCAGCGGATGTCCTGGTTGTGGTGCATGCCCATGATGACCGAGCCCGCTCCGAGGAACAGCAGCGCCTTGAAGAACGCGTGCGTCATCAGGTGGAACACCGCCACCGAATAGGCGGAGGCACCGAGCGCCACCGTCATGTAGCCCAGCTGCGACAGCGTGGAATAGGCCACCACGCGCTTGATGTCGTTCTGGATGATGCCCAGAAAGCCCATGAACAGCGCCGTGATCGCACCGATCACGAGGATGAAGTTGAGCGCGGTGTCCGACAGCTCGAACAGCGGCGACATCCGCGACACCATGAAGATGCCGGCCGTCACCATGGTGGCGGCGTGGATCAGCGCGGAGATGGGCGTCGGGCCTTCCATCGAGTCCGGCAGCCAGACGTGCAGCGGAAACTGCGCGCTCTTGCCCATCGCACCGATGAACAGGCAGATGCAGATGACCGTGATCAGCATCCAACTGGTACCCGGGAACGACAGTGCGCCCAGCTCGCCCGCCTTGCCGAAGATCTCGCTGTAGTTCAGCGTGTTGGTGTACGCCGCGATCAGGCCGATGCCCAGGATGAAGCCGAAGTCACCCACGCGGTTCACCAGGAACGCCTTCATGTTGGCGAAGATGGCGGTCGGCTTGTTGAACCAGAAGCCGATCAGCAGGTACGACACCAGGCCCACCGCTTCCCAGCCGAAGAACAGCTGCAGCAGGTTGTTGCTCATGACGAGCATCAGCATCGAGAAGGTGAACAGCGAGATGTAGGCGAAGAAACGGTTGTAGCCGTCGTCTTCTTCCATGTAGCCGATCGTGTAGATGTGCACCATCAGCGACACGAAGGTCACCACGCACATCATCATGGCCGTGAGGCTGTCCACGAGGAAGCCGACCTCCATCTTGAGGCCGCCGACCACCATCCAGGTGTAGAGCGTTTCGTTGAAGCGCGCGCCGTCCATGGCCACGCTCTTGAGCGTCATGGCGGACAGGACGAAGGCCGCCAGCACGCCGAGAATGGTCAGCGTGTGGCTCAGCCGCCGGCCGATCCGGTTGCCGCCGAAGGCGGTGCCGAAGATACCCGCCAGGGCGGATCCCACCAGCGGTGCCATGGGCACCGCCAGCAGTGTCGAAGCAGAAAGGGTTTGGCTCATTCTTGAAGACCTTGGCTAGTACCGGCGACTCAACCCTTGAGGGTGTTGAGGTCTTCCGCGTTGATGCTGGATTTGTTGCGGAACAGCAGCACCAGGATCGCGAGGCCGATGGCCGACTCTGCCGCGGCGACCGTCAGGATGAAGAACACGAACACCTGGCCGTGCATGTCGCCCAGGTAGTGCGAGAACGCGACGAAGTTCATGTTCACGGCCAACAGCATCAACTCGATCGCCATCAGCAGCACGATCAGGTTCTTGCGGTTCAGGAAGATGCCGATGACGGCGAGCGCGAACAGCATCGCGCCCAGCGACAGGAAATGGCCCAGGGTCAATGTCATGCCTTCTTCTCCTCGGCAGCGGGCGTTGCCGCTGCTTCCTCTGCAGGCTTTTGCGTCGCGGCGACTTTCACCAGTTCCACGCGGTCGCTGGCGCGCACACGGATCTGCTGCGATGGGTTGATTGCCTTGCTGTCCTTGCGCTGGCGCAGGGTGAGCGCGATGGCCGCGATCATCGCCACCAGCAGGATGACCGCTGCGATCTCGACGGGGTACAGGTACTCGGTGTAGAGCAGCTTGCCCAGCGCCTTGGTGTTCGAGTACGGCAGCCCCTGCCCTGCTGCGTCGATCACAGTAGTTACTGCCTTGGGCTCGTCCATGCCGCGGAAGCCACCAATCGCCACAGCCGCCATCTCCAAAGCAAACAACGCCCCGATGATGGCCGCCAGAGGAAAGTGCCGCCAGAAGCCCTCTCGGATGGTGTCGATGTGGATGTCCAGCATCATCACCACGAAGAGGAAGAGCACCATCACCGCGCCAAGGTACACCAGCACCAGGGCGATGGCCAGGAACTCCGCCTTCAGCAGCAGCCAGATGGCGGCCGCCTGCGAAAACGCGAGGATGAGATACAGCACCGCATGCACAGGGTTGCGCGCGGTGATGACCCGGAAGGCTGCAAAGAGCAGCACGACCGAGAACAGATAGAAGAAACCAGTCTTGGCGTCCATGAATCGGGTCTTTGTAGGGGTTCAGGAGCCGCGCTCAGCGGTACTTGGCGTCGGCCGCCTTGGCTGCAGCGATCTCGGCCTCGTAGAGGTCCCCCACGGCCAGGAGCATGTCCTTGGTGAAGTACAGGTCACCGCGCTTTTCGCCGTGGTATTCCAGGATCTGCGTCTCGACGATGGAGTCGACCGGGCAGCTCTCTTCGCAAAAGCCGCAGAAGATGCACTTGGTCAGGTCGATGTCATAGCGCGTGGTGCGGCGCGAACCGTCAGCACGCACATCGGACTCGATGGTGATCGCCAGTGCCGGGCACACGGCTTCGCACAGCTTGCAGGCGATGCAGCGCTCTTCGCCGTTGTCGTAGCGGCGCAGCGCGTGCAGGCCGCGGAACCGGGGCGACAGGGGCGTCTTCTCTTCAGGGAACTGAACGGTCACCTTGCGCCGAAACGCGTAGCGACCCGTCAGGGCCATGCCCTTGACCAGCTCCACCAGCATGAAGCTCTTGAAAAAATCCTTGATCGAAAAGGATGCAGTAGCAGCAACAGCAGTCATCGGTGTCCCCGCTCAATTCCAGATGTTCCATGGCGAGTGCAGCCACGCGCCAACGATAAGCAGCCACACCAGCGTGACCGGAATGAAGATCTTCCAGCCCAGCCGCATGATCTGGTCATAGCGAAAGCGCGGGAAGGTCGCGCGGATCCAGATGAACATGGACACCACGAGGAAGGTCTTGAGGCCCAGCCAGATCCATCCGGGGATGAAGTCCAGCGCCGCCACCGGCGACAGCCAGCCGCCCAGGAACATGAGCACGGCCAGGATGGACACGAGCCACATGCTGGCGTATTCGGCCAGGAAGAAGATGGCGAAGCCCATGCCCGAGTACTCGACCATGTGGCCGGCCACGATCTCGGCCTCGCCTTCGACCACGTCGAAAGGGTGGCGGTTGGTTTCGGCCACGCCCGAGATGAGGTAAACGATGAAGATCGGCAGCAGCGGCAGCCAGTTCCACGACAGGAATCCAAAACCCTTCGCGGCGGCCATGCCGGCGCCCTGCCCCATCACGACTTCGGTCAGGTTCATGCTGCCCGACACCATGATGACGACGAGGAAACAGAAGCCCATTGCGATTTCATAGCTCACCATCTGCGCGGAAGCGCGCAGCGCCCCCAGGAAGGCGTACTTGGAGTTGGAAGCCCAGCCAGCGATGATCACGCCGTACACCTCGATGGAGGTGATGGCCATCACCAGCAGCAGGCCGGCATTCACGTTGGCCAGGGCCACATCCGGACCGAACGGAATCGCCACCCAGGCCGCCAGCGCAGGCATGATGGCCATGACGGGGCCGAGCACGAACAGACCCTTACTGGCCGCCGTTGGCTGAATGATTTCCTTGGTCAGCAGCTTGAGGCCGTCGGCCAGCGGCTGCAGCAGCCCGAACGGGCCGACCCGGTTGGGACCATGGCGCACCTGCATGAAGCCGAGCAGCTTGCGCTCCCACAGCGTGAGGTAGGCCACGGCGCCCATCAGGGGGGCCACGATGGCCACGATCTTGATCAGGTTCCAGATCACCGGCCACACCGCCGCTGTCCACCAGGACTGGGCGAACAGGTGCAGGCCGCCGTTGTACAGCGCGTCGATCATGCGGCAACTCCTTCAGCGGCGCGGCGTGCATCGGCCGTCAACTGCAGCGACGGCGCACGGCGAACCAGCCCGTCGAGCTGGTAGATGCTGGCCACGACCGGAGCGGCAGCCGCACCGGCGGGCTCGGCGATGGCAGCGCGCGTGCTGTTGCTCAGGCGGTCGGCAGGCAGTTGGGCCAGCGGAGCGGCCACCGTCGCACCCGTGGCTTTCGCCAGCACGTCCTGCGAGGTCTCGAAGTCGAGGCCCTGCACACCCAGCAGGTTGCCCAGCACCCGCAGCACCTTCCACGCGGGACGGGCATCGCCCAGCGGCTTGACCACGGCATGGAAGCTTTGCAGGCGGCCTTCGGCATTGACGAAGGTGCCCGAGGTTTCGGTGAACGGCGCGATGGGCAGCAGCACATCGCTGAATTCCATGTTGGCCTTGAAAGGGCTCAGCGTGACGACCATCTCGGCACCTGACAGCGCAGCCGCTGCCTGTGTACCTGCGGCGGAGTCGTGGACGGGTTCCGTGTTCAGCAGCAGCGCCGCCTTGAGGCCACCCGCCAGCATCTGGCCGGCGTTCAGGCCACCCTTCTGCGGCTGTGCGCCGACGAACTGCGCGCCCACCGTATTGGCGGCTTCGGTGAGGTAGCCCACCACCGCGCCCGTCTGGGCACCGATCCACTGGGCCAGCGCCAGCAGGCTCGAGGCCTGGGCATGGTGCGCAGCGGCGTTGCCCAGCAGGATGGCCCGGCCTTCGCCCGAAGCCAATGCACGGGCCATGCCGGCAGAGGCGTCGGTCACACGGCCGGTGGCCACGGGGGCAGCCACACCGCGTTCCTGCGCCACGGCGGCGGCCACGTCGGCCAGGACGGCAGCCCAGTCCTGGGCCGGCGCCACAATGGACTGCGCCACGGGCATGGCCCAGTCGTAGGCCGCGGCGTCGAGGGCGCTGACGGTACAGCCCTTGCGCGCAGCCTGGCGGATGCGCTGGGCGAACAGCGGGTGGTCCTTGCGCAGGTTCGAGCCCACGACCAGCACCGACTGCAGCGAGGACAGCGAGGCGATGCTCGTGCCCAGCCAATGGATGCCATCGGCCTGGGTGAACTCAGCGTGGCGCAGGCGGTGGTCGATGTTGTCGCTGCCGATGCCGCGCACGAGCGCGCCAGCCAGGAACAGCTCTTCCAGCGTGCTGTGCGGGCTCACCAGCGCGCCGATGCTCTGGGCACCATGGTCGGTGCGGATGCCCTGCAGGCCATTGGCCACGTATTCCAGCGCGGTCTGCCAGTCGACTTCCTTCCACTGGCCGCCCTGCTTGAGCATCGGGCGCGTCAGGCGCTCGTCTCCGTTGAGGGCTTCGTAGGAGAAGCGGTCACGGTCGGCGATCCAGCACTCGTTGACGTCTTCGTTCTCGAAGGGAACGACGCGCATCACCTTGTGGTTCTTCACCTGGACGATGAGATTGGCACCGGTGGAATCGTGCGGGCTCACCGACTTGCGGCGCGACAGCTCCCAGGTCCGGGCGCTGTAGCGGAAAGGCTTGCTGGTCAGCGCGCCCACGGGGCAGATGTCGATCATGTTGCCCGACAGCTCGGAATCGACCGTATCGCCCAGCACCGTGGTGATCTCGGAGTGCTCGCCGCGATGGATCATGCCCAACTCCATCACGCCGGCCACTTCCTGGCCGAAGCGCACGCAGCGGGTGCAATGGATGCAGCGGGTCATCTCCTCCATGGAGATCAGGGGGCCCACGTCCTTGTGGAACACCACGCGCTTTTCCTCTTCGTAACGCGAAGAAGAGCCGCCGTAGCCCACCGCCAGATCCTGCAGCTGGCACTCGCCGCCCTGATCGCAGATCGGGCAGTCCAGCGGGTGATTGATCAGCAGGAACTCCATGACCGACTGCTGGGCCTTGATGGCCTTGTCGCTCTTGGTGCGCACGATCATGCCTTGCGTCACGGGCGTAGCGCAGGCCGGCATCGGCTTGGGCGCCTTCTCCACGTCCACCAGGCACATGCGGCAATTGGCGGCGATGGAAAGCTTCTTGTGATAGCAGAAATGGGGAATGTAAGTGCCCGCCTTCTCGGCCGCATGCATCACCATGCAGCCCTCGGCGACTTCTACCTTCTGCCCGTCCAGTTCGATTTCAACCATATGCTTTTCTCGCGATCAGGCAGAGGCAGACGCCTGAGGGGTCTTGTTGCGGATCAGCGCTTCGAATTCCGGGCGGAAGTGCTTGATCATGGCGCGCACCGGCATGGCGGCGGCATCGCCCAGGGCGCAAATGGTGCGACCCTGGATGTTGTCGGCCACCGAATTGAGCAGCTCCAGATCGCCGTCGCGGCCTTCACCGTGCTGGATGCGATCGATCACGCGCCACATCCAGCCGGTGCCTTCGCGACACGGCGTGCACTGTCCGCACGATTCATGCGAATAGAAATACGACAGGCGCAACAGGCTCTCCACCATGCTGCGCGAATCGTCCATCACGATCACGGCGCCCGAACCCAGCATGGAGCCGGCCTTGGCGATGGAGTCGTAGTCCATCGTGCATTCCATGATGACGGACGCCGGCAGCACCGGAGCGGACGACCCACCGGGAATCACGGCCTTGAGTTGGCGGCCCTTGCGCACGCCACCCGCCAGTTCCAGCAGCTTGGCGAACGGAGTGCCCATGGGCACCTCGTAGTTACCGGGCTTTTCGACGTCGCCGGAGACCGAGAAGATCTTGGTGCCGCCGTTGTTGGGTTTGCCGCAGGCCAGGTAGGCTGCGCCACCGTTGCGGATGATCCAGGGCACCGCGGCAAACGTCTCGGTGTTGTTGATCGTGGTGGGCTTGCCGTAGAGGCCGAAGCTCGCAGGGAATGGCGGCTTGAAGCGCGGCTGGCCCTTCTTGCCTTCGAGCGACTCCAGCAGTGCGGTTTCCTCGCCGCAGATGTAGGCGCCGAAACCATGGGCGGCATGCAGCTGGAAGCTGAAGGCGCTACCCAGGATCTTGTCGCCCAGGTAGCCCGCAGCGCGTGCTTCTTCAAGCGCCTCTTCGAAGCGGTCGTAGGTCTGGAAGATTTCGCCGTGAATGTAGTTGTAGCCCACGGAAATACCCATCGCGTAAGCCGCGATGATCATGCCTTCGATGACGATGTGCGGGTTGAACTGCAGGATGTCGCGGTCCTTGCAGGTGCCCGGTTCGCCTTCGTCGGAATTGCAGACAAGGTACTTCTGGCCAGGGAACGAGCGGGGCATGAAGCTCCACTTGAGGCCGGTGGGAAAGCCCGCACCGCCACGGCCACGCAGGCCCGACTCCTTGACGGTCGCAATGACCTGATCCTGGGTGAGGCCCACGCCTTCGCCCTGCTCCAGGATCTTGCGCAAGGCGGCATAGCCACCGCGCGCTTCGTAGTCCTTGAGGCTCCAGTTGGTGCCATCCAGACCTGCATAGATCTGCGGATCGATGTGGCGGTCGTGGAAGCAGGTTTGAACGCCCGTCGCCTGGAATTGCGACAGGATCTTCTGCGCAGCGGTCGTCATGCTTGCCCTTCCGCCCGGGCCGGGGATGCCACGCCTTCGGCTTGGCGCAGGCCATCCACGAGCTGATCGAGCTTGTCGTTGTCCATAAAACTGCACATGGTGCGGTCGTTGACCAGCATCACGGGCGCATCGGCGCAGGCGCCGAGGCATTCGCACTGCTGCAGCGTGAACAGGCCATCGGCCGTGGTCTCGCCCATCGCCACGCCCAGTTTCTTTTCCAAGTGGTGCAGCGCCTTCTGGCCATCGCGCAGCTGGCACGGCAGGTTGGTACAGACGTTGAGCTTGTACTTGCCCATCGGCTGCTGGTTGTACATGTTGTAGAACGTGGTGACTTCGTGCACGGCGATCTGGGGCATGCCCAGGTAGCTCGCGATCACGGCCTCGTTCTCGGTGCTGACCCAGCCCAGTTCCTGCTGGACGATGGCCAGGCAGGCCATGACGGCCGACTGCTTCTGTTCTGCGGGGTACTTCGCCACTTCGCGCGCAAAGCGCGCCAGCGTCGCGTCGGTGATCTGGGACGCGGCGGGCACCACCGCCTTCGTTTCGGTATTCATCGGTCAATCTCCCCGAACACGATATCCATCGTGCCAATGATGGCCACGGCATCGGCAATCATGTGGCCACGGGCCATTTCGTCCAAGGTGGCCAGGTGGGCAAAGCCGGGCGCGCGGATCTTCAGGCGGTAGGGCTTGTTGGCGCCATCGCTCACCAAGTAGATGCCGAACTCGCCCTTGGGGTGCTCCACGGCTGCATACGCTTCGCCTTCGGGCACGCGGAAACCTTCGGTGAAGAGCTTGAAATGGTGGATCAACTCCTCCATGTTCGACTTCATGGATTCACGCGAAGGGGGGGCCACCTTGTGGTTGTCCGTGATCACCGGGCCGGGGTTGGCACGCAGCCAGTCCACGCACTGCTTGATGATGCGGTTGGATTGGCGCATCTCCTGCACGCGCACCAGATAGCGGTCGTAGCAGTCGCCCGTCTTGCCCACCGGCACGTCGAAGTCCATGCGGTCATAGACGTCATAGGGCTGAGTCTTGCGCAGATCCCATGCGATGCCCGAGCCGCGGATCATCGGGCCGGTCATGCCCAGATTGAGGGCGCGCTCCGGCGTCACGACACCGATGCCGACCGTGCGCTGCTTCCAGATGCGGTTGTCGGTGAGCAGTGTTTCGTATTCATCCACGCACTTCGGAAACCGTTGCGTGAAGTCGTCGATGAAGTCCAGCAGGGAGCCGCTGCGGTTCTGGTTCAGCGCCTCGATGGCCTTGGCATTGCGGATCTTGTTGACCTTGTACTGCGGCATCGAATCGGGCAGGTCGCGGTACACACCACCCGGACGGAAGTACGCCGCGTGCATGCGCGCGCCGGAGACCGCTTCGTACATGTCGAACAGGTCTTCGCGCTCGCGGAAGGTATAGATCAGGATCGTGGAGCTACCGCAGTCGTTGCCGTGCGAACCCAGCCACATCAGGTGGTTCAGCAGGCGCGTGATCTCGGAGAACATCACGCGGATGTACTGCGCACGCACGGGCACATCCAGGCCCAGCAGCTTCTCGATGGCCAGGCAGTAGGCGTGCTCGTTGCACATCATCGAGACGTAGTCCAGGCGGTCCATGTAGGGCAGCGACTGGATGAAGGTCTTGTGCTCGGCCAGCTTTTCGGTGGCGCGATGCAGCAGGCCGATGTGCGGGTCGGCACGCTGCACGACTTCGCCGTCCAGCTCAAGCACGAGGCGCAGCACACCGTGTGCGGCCGGATGCTGCGGCCCGAAGTTCAGGGAATAGTTCTTGATTTCAGCCATGGTGGATCACTTTTCGGCGCGATCGCCTCAGTGCAGGCCTCCGTACTTTTCTTCGCGGATGATGCGGGGCGTGATCTCGCGAGGCTCGATCGTGACCGGTTCGTAGACGACGCGGCGCTGCTCGGCGTCGTAGCGCATTTCCACGTGTCCGGACAACGGGAAATCCTTGCGAAAGGGGTGGCCGATGAAGCCGTAGTCGGTCAGGATGCGGCGCAGGTCGCTGTGCCCGTCGAACACGATGCCGTACAGGTCGAACGCCTCGCGCTCGTACCAGTTGGCAGAGTTCCAGAGGTCCGAGACCGACGGCACGACCGGAAAATCGTCATCCGGGCAGAACACCTTCACCCGCACGCGCTGGTTCATGCTGACCGACAGCAGGTGCGAGACCACGCAGTAGCGCGGCCCCTCCACGCCGACGTCGCCATATGAGGAGTAGTCCACGCCGCACAGGTCGACCAGCTGCTCGAAGCGGCAGCCCGGCGCATCGCGCAGCAACTGCATGGCCACCAGATAGTCCGCGGCAGAGACCACCAGGGTCACCTCATCCAGCGCCACCGAAAGCTGGCGCACCTTGTCGCCGAGCGCAGCGGCAATCGCGTCCCGAAGTGCTTCGGGTCGAATAGCAAAGGCAGTCATCGTCAACCCTTCAGACGCGAGCGATGGTGTTGGTGCGGCGGATCTTCTGCTGCAGCTGGATGATCCCGTAGATCAGCGCCTCGGCCGTGGGCGGGCAACCCGGCACGTACACATCCACCGGAACGATGCGATCGCAGCCGCGAACCACCGAATAGCTGTAGTGGTAGTAGCCGCCACCGTTGGCGCACGAACCCATGGACAGCACCCAGCGCGGCTCGGACATCTGGTCGTACACCTTGCGCAGGGCCGGCGCCATCTTGTTGCACAGCGTTCCGGCCACGATCATCAGATCGGACTGGCGCGGACTGGCGCGGAACACCTCGGCACCGAAACGGCCGATGTCGTAACGCGCCGCCGCGGCGTGCATCATCTCCACCGCGCAGCAGGCCAGACCAAAGGTCATGGGCCACAGCGAGCCGGTCTTGGCCCAATTCACCACCGAGTCGTAACTGGTGGTGATGAAGCCTTCCTTCATCACGCCTTCAATCATCGTGTCATTCCTTATGAAGACCGGTCATTCCCAATCCAGGGCACCCTTTTTCCACTCGTAGGCGAAGCCCACGACTAGGATGGCCAGGAAGATGACAACGGCAATGAAACCCGTCAGCCCCACTTCGTGGAGCGAAACCGCCCACGGAAACAGGAAAGCGATTTCCAGATCAAAAAGAATGAAGAGGATGGCGACGAGGTAGTAGCGCACATCGAACTTCATGCGCGCGTCTTCGAAGGCCTCGAAACCGCATTCGTAGGGGGAGTTTTTGGCCGCATCCGGGCGATTGGGGCCGAGGACATAGCCCAGCACCAGCGGCACGACGCCGACACCGATGCCGACCAAGATGAACAAAAGAACGGGGAGGTACTGATCGAGGTTCATCTGGAGGATGTGCTCACCGCTGAAGCTGCACCCAGACGCCCCAGGATGGGCGTGTTGGATGGGCTTTTGTTTTGGTGCCGTCGGCGAGACTCGAACTCGCACAGCTTTCGCCACTACCCCCTCAAGATAGCGTGTCTACCAATTTCACCACGACGGCTGATTTATGCATCTGGATGGCATGAGGAACCCGTTGGGTTTTTGGCTTTCCAGACAATCCGGGATTCTACTCCGGAAAAACCCTGCTCCGAGGAGCAGGATCAAATTTTGCGCTTTTCTTCTTACTTGGTGGGAATCTGCCCAGCACCGGAGGCCGGCACCACGGGTGCCGCAGGCACCTCGGACGCCGCACCGGAAGCCGGCTGAGCGGGCGCCACGACCCCTGGCACTTCCAGCACGCTGCCAACACCCGCAGGACGGACGTTGCCAAAATATGCCAGCGCCAGCGTCGCCACGAAAAACACCCCCGCCAGCACCGCGGTGCTGCGCGACAGGAAATTGGCACTGCCGCTGGCACCGAACAGGCTGCCGGAGCTTCCGCTGCCGAAGGCCGCCCCCATGTCGGCACCCTTGCCATGCTGGATCAGGATCAAACCGATCATGCCCAGTGCAGCCAGAATCTGCACTGCCAAAATCACATTCACAAGCGCGTTCATTCTCTATTTACTCCTAATTTGATAGCTGTATGCCGGCGTCTTTATTGCGCCGAAGCGATGATTTGCAAAAAGTCCTGGGCCTTGAGCGACGCCCCACCCACCAGACCGCCGTCAATATCGGGCTGGGCCAGCAACTGGGCGGCATTTGCCGCGTTCATGCTTCCGCCGTACAGCAAACGGATGCGATCCGCCTGAGGGCTTGCCGCCGCCAATTGGGCGCGCAGCACCGCATGAACCTCCTGCGCCTGCTCGGGCGTGGCGGTGCGGCCCGTACCGATCGCCCAAACGGGCTCATAGGCCACCACGATCTCGCTGATGCAGTGCCCGTTCGCGTGCACCACGGCCGCTAACTGGCGCTTGACGACGGCCTGCGTCTGCCCCGCTTCGCGCTCTGCCAGCGTTTCTCCGACGCAGACGATGGGCGTGATGCCCGCCACCAGCGCACGCTGCGCCTTGGCCGCGACCACCTCGTCGGTTTCTCCGTGGTACTGGCGCCGCTCGGAATGCCCCACCAGTACGTAGCGCACTCCGAACTCCAGCAGCATGGCGGCAGAGGCCTCGCCAGTGTAGGCACCGGACTCGTGCGCCGATACATCCTGCGCGGCGACTGCGACAGCGGAACCCTCGGCCAGGGCCTGCACTTGCGCCAGGTAAGGCGCAGGCACTGCCACCACCACGTCGCAGCCGGGTTGCCCCATGCCTTGGCGCAACGCGTTCACCAATACCTGATTGGAAGCCAGGCTGCCATTCATCTTCCAGTTGCCGGCAATCAATTTCTTTTTCATGCGGTCCACGTCAAAACAATTTTCCCTGCATGCTGGCTGGACTCCATCAGCGCATGCGCCTTGGAAGCCTCCGCCGCGGCAAACGTGCTGTGCACGATCGGTCGAACCTTCCGGGATGCCAGCAGCGGCCACACCTGCTCGCGCAGGGCACGGGCAATCGCGCCTTTGAACGCCACGGACCGGGGCCGCAGCGTGGAGCCGGTGACGGTAAGACGGCGGCGAAGCACGAGGCCCGCATTCAACTCTGCCTTGATGCCTCCCTGAACGGCAATGATCACCAGGCGCCCGTCCTCCGCCAGACACTCGATCTCGCGGGCAACGTAATCGCCTGCCACCATGTCCAGCACCACATCCGCGCCCTTGCCACCGGTGATGCGCTGCACCTCCGCGACGAAGTCCTGGGTCTTGTAGTTGATGGCGTGATGGGCACCGATTTCCAGGCAGGCCGCGCATTTTTCATCGCTGCCGGCCGTGACGATGACCGTGGCGCCGAATGCACGCCCCAATTGAATGGCCGTCACGCCGATGCCACTGCTTCCGCCCTGCACCAACAGCGTTTCACCGGATTGCAGGCGGCCGCGATCGAACACGTTGCTCCACACCGTGAAAAGCGTTTCCGGCAGCGAGGCCGCCTCGACGTCGCTGAACCCGTCGGGCACGGGCAAACATTGCTCGACGGGGGCCACGCAGTACTCGGCGTAACCGCCGCCAGCGACCAGCGCACAGACGCGGTCGCCCACCTTGAGGCCCGCCTTGTCCATCGCAGCCTGATCGCCCCGCTCGATCACCCCTGCCACCTCGAGCCCCGCCAAATCCGACGCGCCCGGCGGCGGGGCATAGTGCCCCTTGCGCTGCAGAACGTCGGGCCGGTTGATGCCACTGGCAGCGACCCGAATGAGCAACTCACCCTGGGTCGGCTCGGGCACCGGGCGCTCTGCCAGACGCAGAACCTCGGGACCGCCCGGGCTTTCGATTTCCACCACACGCATAGCCATCACCTTGCTACAAAAGTCGAGATGAATACCGCGCCGGCGCAGACAAAGCCCGCGCCGGCAGCGCTCATTTCAATCGCGTTGGGGCTCAGGCGTCCATCTGACCCGACGACTCGCCGGAAGCCAGGGACTGTTGCTGTTGCTGCTGATCGGCACCGTCGCGGCGCTCACGGCGCTCGCCACGGTCCGAGCGCTCACCTCGCTCGGCAGGTGCAGGACGGCCGCCGCTGTCGCCCATGGGGCGATCGGCCAAAGCCTTCATCGACAGCTTGACGCGACCCTTCTCGTCCGTCTCCAGCACCTTGACCTTGACGATCTGACCCTCGGTCAGATAGTCGGTCACCTTCTCGACACGCTCATGAGCGATCTGGCTGATGTGCAACAGGCCGTCCTTGCCGGGCAGCAGGTTGATCAATGCTCCGAAGTCCAGGATCTTGACGATGGGGCCTTCGTAGATCTTGCCGATCTCGACTTCCGCCGTGATCTGCTCGATGCGGCGCTTGGCCTCGTCTGCCTTGGCACTGTCGGTGGATGCGATCGTGATGGTGCCGTCTTCGTCGATGTTGATCTGCGTGCCGGTTTCTTCCGTCAGGGCACGGATCACCGCACCGCCCTTGCCGATCACGTCACGGATCTTCTCGGGGTTGATCTTCATCGTGAACAGCTTCGGTGCGAAGTTGCTGACCTCGGTCTTGGCCTCGCCCATGGCTTCCTGCATCTTGCCCAGGATGTGCAGGCGCGCTTCCTTGGCTTGCGCCAGTGCGACCTGCATGATTTCCTTGGTGATGCCCTGGATCTTGATGTCCATCTGCAGCGCGGTGATGCCACCCGTGGTGCCGGCCACCTTGAAGTCCATGTCGCCCAGATGATCCTCGTCGCCCAGGATGTCGGTCAGCACGGCAAAACGATTGTCTTCCTTGATCAGACCCATGGCGATACCCGCCACGTGCGCCTTCATCGGCACGCCGGCATCCATCAGCGACAGGCAGCCGCCGCACACCGAAGCCATCGAGGAAGAGCCGTTCGACTCGGTGATCTCAGACACGACGCGCATCGTGTAAGGAAACTCTTCCTTGGTCGGCAGCACCGCCACCAGCGCGCGCTTGGCCAGACGGCCGTGGCCGATTTCGCGGCGCTTGGTCGACCCCATGCGACCCACTTCACCCGTGGCGAAGGGAGGCATGTTGTAGTGCATCATGAAGCGGTCTTCGTACTCGCCGGCCAGCGCATCGATGCGCTGGGCGTCCCGCTCGGTACCCAGCGTGGAAACCACCAGTGCCTGGGTTTCGCCGCGCGTGAACAGGGCGGAACCGTGGGTGCGGGGAAGCACACCATTGCGGATTTCGATGGGACGGACCGTGCGGGTATCGCGGCCGTCGATGCGGGGCTCGCCCGCCAGGATCTGGCTGCGAACGATCTTGGCTTCGATGTCGAACAACAGGCCTTCGACCTTGACGGCGTCAAACTCGGCGCCTTCTGCCTTCAAAGCCGACAGCACCGAAGCCGTGGCTTCGCGCAAGGCCTGCGTGCGGGCCTGTTTGCTGCGGATCTGATAAGCCGCGCGCAGCTTTTCTTCCGCCAGGGCGTTGACCTTGCCGATGAAGGGCTCGTCCTTGGCTGGCGGCTGCCAGTCCCAGACGGCCTTGCCAGCGTCGCGCACCAATTCGTGGATTGCGTTGATCGCGATGTTGCCCTGCTCATGGCCGAACACCACGGCGCCCAGCATGATCTCTTCGGACAGCTGTTGCGCTTCCGACTCGACCATCAGCACGGCAGCTTCGGTGCCCGCCACCACGAGGTCCATCTGGGAATTCTTGCGGGCCGCCTGGCCGGGGTTCAGCACATATTCGCCATTGATGTAGCCCACGCGAGCCGCACCGATCGGGCCGTTGAACGGGATGCCGGAGATGGAGAGCGCAGCGCTCACGGCGATCATGGCGGCGATGTCCGCATCCACTTCAGGATTCAGCGACACCGTATGGATGACCACGTGCACTTCGTTGAAGAAGCCTTCGGGGAACAGAGGGCGGATCGGGCGGTCGATCAGGCGGCTCGTGAGCGTTTCATGCTCGCTGGGCTTGGCTTCGCGCTTGAAGAAGCTGCCAGGGATCTTGCCGGCAGCGTACGTCTTCTCGATGTAATCCACCGTCAAGGGGAAAAAGTCCTGCCCGGGCTTGGCGGTCTTGGAGCCCACCACCGTGGCCAGAACGACGGTGTCATCGATGTTGACCAGCACGGCGCCGGACGCCTGGCGGGCGATTTCGCCCGTTTCCATGACGACGGTCTTGTCGCCCCATTGGAAGGACTTGGTAACTTTATTGAAAATGCTCATGTTTGCTCCATTTTTAATCGCTGGCTACACAGAACCAGCCTGCAAAGGAGTGCAATTCAGAACACGATGCCATTCCAGTGGCCCTGCCCTTTTACTCGATGGAACAAGGCCATTGGAATGACACAGCTTCGCTCTGTTTTGCGGCTCCGAAGTAAAAAACGCCTGAGCTAGCGTGCTAACCCAGGCGTTTCGGCATGCGAATGCGCTTACTTGCGCAGACCCAGCTTGGCGATCAATGCCGTATAACGCTCAGCGTCCTTCGCCTTCAGGTAGTCCAGCAGCTTGCGGCGGCGGCTCACCATGCGCAGCAGGCCACGGCGACCGTGGTGATCCTTGGCATGGGTCTTGAAGTGAGGGGTCAGTTCGTTGATACGGGCCGTCAGAAGGGCCACTTGAACTTCCGGGCTACCGGTATCGTTGGCAGCACGGGCGTTGGCCTTGACGACTTCGGCCTTGATAGAGGATGCGATCATTGGTTTTCCTTGAATTGCGGGGCCGGTGATTGCAGCGCATGGCTGCCCTGCCCCTGTCTTACTTGCGCAAGCGGCTGGAATGGCCACAAGCGTGCGTCTTGCACCATGCAAAACCTAGCGATTATACCCCGAGCCATGTTTTGAGCCGTTGCACCCCTTGCACCAACCGCTCAGGATCGCGGGAGGCAAAGCACCAACGCAACAATCCTTGCGCCTCCAGACCGAACGCGTTGCCCGGTGCCAACCCCAAACCGGCTTCCCGCACCAACCGCTTGGCCAAATCCAGAGAGTCGCCCTGGCCGGTGAGCCGAAAGAACGCATACATGCCGCCACGCGGACTGGCGACCTCAATGCCCGGCAGCGCCTGCAGCAAGGGAACCAACGCATCCCTGCACACCTGAAGATGAGAGACGACACGGGGCGTGATTTCTGACGCATGCTGCAAAGCCGCAATTCCCGCCCGCTGGGTGAAGACACTGGTGCACGAGGTATTGAATTCGATGAGCTTGCCCATGTGATGGGTCATTTCCGCCGGCATGACCAGCCAACCCAGACGCCAGCCCGTCATGAGGAAGCTTTTGGAAAAGCTCTGCACCACGACCAATCGGTCCTCAGCCTCTGCCAGATCCAGAAAGCTGGGCGCACACACCGAGTTGGATGGATCGTCGTAATAAAGCCGCTCGTACACCTCGTCGGCCAGTATCCACGTGCCCGTCGTACGGCAGTGCTGAACGATTTGACGCTGCTCGTCGCGCGTGAGCGTCCAGCCCGTGGGATTGTTGGGTGCATTCACGATCAGCAAACGCGTGGAGGGGGTGATGGCAGCCAGCAGCGCATCCATGCCCAACACCCATGCGCCCCCCGGCTGAGGCCGCAACGGAATGCATCGCAGCCGCGCGCCCATGATTTGTGGCTGCGCCGTCAGGTTGGGCCACACCGGCGTCACCGCCACCACCTCGTCGCCAGGGTCGAGCAACGCCTGCATGGACAGCATCAGCCCGTTCACCCCGCCCGAGGTCACGGCCACCCGCTCTGCAGCGATCGGCCCATGCAATGCACTCGTGTACGAGGCGATCGCACTGCGCAGCTCGGGTAGCCCCAGGTTATGTGAGTAGAAGGTTTCTCCCCGCCCAAGAGATTCCATGGCCGCCCGCCGCACAGGCTCGGGGGTGACCTCATCGCTTTCGCCGAACCAGAAAGCAAGCACATCGCTGCGGCCCATTCCCGCGTTGGCCACTTCACGGATTTTGGATTCTTCAAGGTGGATGACGGTAGCGCGCATCGAAACTTCCAGAGCAAAAGATCAGCGGGCATCGTAGCGGCTTCCACCATGCTCTTGCGCCACAATATCCTGAAATCAAAATCCCAGGGAGGAACCCATGCCCACTCGAACCGCCAAACACCTTGCAGGATTTGCCTTCCTGCTTTGCGCCGGAGTCTCACTCGGCATGAATACGCTTGAGGCCCATGCAGCGACAACAACCCATGCTTCGAATTCAGCGCAGGGCAACAAAAGAAAGAACACGGTCAAGCTGAAAACGTCCACCCCGCGCAGCGCCTCCGAAGAGTCGACTGCCGAACGCGATCGCAGGCTGTACAGAGAATGCAAAGGGCGACCGAACGCCGGGGCGTGTCTTGGATATGCCAAGCCATGAGCTTTCAAGAAGCCGAGGCGAAAATCGGATCTTAAAAATCAGCGTGGCCGGACAGCCGCGCGACCACGCGCAGGTCCGGGCCAACCATATCGACCGATTGAAATGTCATATCGGTTCCATCGGATAGCCTGGACAGTGCAGTCCGCTGGGCAATGCCCAATCCAGGGCCCAACAATTTGGGTGCCAGATAAAGCAGCACCTCGTCCACCAACCCCGATTGCAGCAACGCGCCATTCAACTGGCTGCCCGCTTCTACATGCACTTCATTCATTTGCAGGCGACCCAGATCCAACATCAGGGCAGCAAGGTCGATGTGACCCTCGGCATTGGGCAAATGCAACACGGTGACCCCGAGTGAGGCCAGCAGCGCTTCTTTTTCAGGGTTCTGAATGGCCGTGTAAATAAAAACTCGGCGCTCGGCTTTGAAAATGGCCGCGTGCAGTGGCACCCTCAACTGACTGTCCAACAAAATCAGGTCAGGTTGGCGAGGAGTCTCGACCTCCCGGACATCCAGCCGTGGATCATCCGCCAGAACGGTGCCGATGCCAGTCAACACCGCACACGCCCGCGCACGCCAGGCATGGCCATCGGAGCGCGCCAAGGGCGACGTGATCCATTGGCTTTCACCTCCATGCAAGGCCGTCAAGCCATCCAGAGAGGCAGCCGCCTTCATGCGAACCCAGGGGCGTCGGCGGATCATGCGGCTGAAAAAGCCAAGGTTTAACTCGCGGGATGCTTTCGCTTCAAGGCCCACGTCTACTTCCACGCCACGCTCGCGCAATTTGCTCACCCCCCGCCCCGCCACCATGGGATTGGGATCGGTGATGGAGGCAAACACCTTGCTCAATCCCGCGTCAGCCAAAGCATCGCAGCATGGGCCGGTTCTCCCATGATGCGAACAGGGCTCCAAAGTGACATAGGCAGTGGCCCCTTCTACCGACAAGCCACGCTCACGGGCATCGCGCAGCGCCGTGATTTCCGCGTGCGCCTGCCCTGCCGGCTGCGTAGATCCTTCGCCTAGCACCGTGCCAGAAGCATCCACGATCACGCAGCCGACGCGTGGATTGGGCGAGGTACGAAAGAGGCCTTGCTGCGCCAACTCCAATGCCCTCCCCATGAAGTTTGGCTCTGCTAACTTGTTCATACGGCTTGAGGAAACTCCAGTCTTGGATGCCACGGTTTGGCGGGCAGCCGCCCATTCTGCCGCCAAACGGTCAGCCTTATGGCGCCAACGGCACAGGATGGGTGGGTGAACTGGAGGAGACCTCCGTAACATTCGCACATGACATTCCCTGCCCTGTTACCGACGCCCAGGCTGGCCGCCAAAACCCCTTTCCGTCCACGACCCATCAGGCAATCTCTAGGCTTTACCTTGGTTGAAGTCCTGGTCGCGATCATGGTGCTGTCTTTCGGCATGCTGGGCTTGGTTGGCATGCAGGCTTTTGCACTGCAGTCGAACAGAGAGGCTCGATTGCAAGCACAAGCTGCGATGTTGGCGAGGGAACTGGCCGAAATGATGCGGGGCAACAAAGAAGTCGGCGTCAAGACGGCAACTGCTGACAACCCGTATCTGGTATCTCTCTCTAGCGGCTCCATGGTCCCAGCCACTCCATCGTATTGCCTGAGCGTGGGCAATGCGGCCACAGGTTGCTCGTCCGCAACTGATATTGCCAACGCAGAAATGACGGATTGGCTCGCCAGGGTAGACAACACCCTGCCTGGAGCCCGTGTGGTTATCTGTTTTGACAGTGCTCCATACGACAGCAACGGTATTCCTCGATGGACATGTCCTACTGCTGGAACAAATGCAAATGAGATTGCCGTCATAAAGATTGGATGGACCCGTAACTCTACTGATAGAAGCAAAACTGGGAGCGACTTGCTTGAGCAGGCGAGCAGTTCAACAAGCGTTCCCTATATTATTTTTCCAGTGACCAGTGGCAACGCCAGTTCGATATGAAAAAGAATGATTTCATGCAGAATTATTTAGCTGCCAAACATCGACAAAAGGGCTTGACCCTTATCGAACTGATGGTAGCAATGGTCATCAGCCTGCTGATTGTACTGGCGGCGGTGGCCGCATTGGTGGTATCCAGGCAGGGCTTCAGCAGCGTCGATGCAGCCTCACAACTCCGGGATAACGGTAGATTTGCCGTCGATCTTATTCAGCGCTTAGGGGTACAGGCGGGATACAAGGACGTGAGAGATGCTGCGACCCCTGTACCCAACAGTACGGCCGGAATCGAATCAAATCCACCACCGAATGTTTACGGGATTAATAATCAAAAACGCAGCGAAACCAACGCGTGGGATGAAAGCTCCAACTGGGGTTCTGCGGTGGGGGCCGGCAGCGACATTTTGGTGCTGAGAAATCAAACCAGTCAGCTCGTGCCAACAGCGACCACTTCTGATCAAACCATGATTGATTGCATGGGTGTGGCACCGTCAGCGGTACCCATTGACAGATACGACCGCATATTGAGCATTTTGCACGTTGGTGTTGGACAAGACGGTGAACCGTCTCTCATGTGCACCCATATCGGTTCAACCGGTTCTCTGGAAGCGGAGCCTTTGATCAGGGGCGTGGAAAACTTTCAAGTGCTTTACGGGGTTGATGGCATCGGTCCAAACAATGCCACTTTGCCGGCCAGTGCAGCAAGTTCGCCAGAAAATGGGCCTGAGCGTTATTTAAGGGCCGACCAGATCACCAACACGTCAAATGCGGCCGTCAGCTATTCCAACTGGAGGCGCGTCAGGAGCCTGCGCATCGGCATGGTAATCAGAGGCCCTAGCGGCTCGGCTATTGACAAGAGCTCTCAAACCCTCTATCCGCTGGGTATCGCCAAAGGCTCCAGTTCTGGCGCAATAGGCAGCGGCCTGGCAGACGCAAGCAATGATCCAGGCACCGTTTTCACGTCATCCGATGGAAGATTGCGGCAAACCGTTACCTTCACGGTACACCTGCGCAACTATCAACAGGACAATTAGCATGCTGAAATTCCAAGATTTATCTGTGAAATTAACAGTGTTACCTCGATCTTCAAAAGAACGAGGAGCGTCATTAATTGTAGTGATGCTGTTGTTGGTGATTGTCTCCATATTGGGAATATCAGGAGTGCAGATATCGATGATGGCGGAGCGTGGCACTCGAAATGATCGGGATACTCAAATCGCCTGGCAATCCACCGAAGCTGCCTTGATGGACGCAGAATTCGACATTCTGGGACAGCCAGCCAGTTCTTCCACCAAAAGAAACAGCATATTCAAACGGGGCAGCACAAATATCTCGCAATTTACGCAGGACTGCGGAACATCTGGAAACACAATCGGTCTGTGCGCTCTCAACGCCACAGGCAAGCCTGCTTGGTTATCCGTGGACTTCACGATTACAGCAAACAACGCCCCGACGACTGTATTCGGGACTTATACAGGACGGACATTTCCCTCAGGCAATGCAGGAATTCAACCCGCACAGCCTCCCCGCTATGTCATAGAGCCCATCCCAGATCCCTCCATGTCCCGCACCAAAGACCCAAAAGACGTCAAATATATATACAGAATAACTGCAATGGGATTTGGCCCGAATGCGGACACCCAGACCGTATCACAAGTTATTTTCAGAAATTGATGAGGCCTATATGAATAACTCTGTTTCCACCAGACCTGCAACGGCAGTGAAAATAATTACAGAATTCAAAGAAATCATTAAAAACTCGTCTTCTGCAAAATGGATTGCATTAGCAGCCGTACCTATTATGGCAACCATTTCATTCGTTGCATTCAGCGCAGGCACTCCGCCTTCCATACCCGCAATCAATATTTCCGCAGATCCTTTGTACGCAGCGGCGGCAGTGGATAAGCCCACTTTGGCTCTGGCTTTATCCGTTGAATACCCAACGGTGGGCTCACAATACCCATCAGGGGGCACCACAGACAATACTTATTCTAATTTAAATGAGTATTTGGGATATTATGACGCGGAAAGTTGCTATGTATACAATGATTCTCCATCGGAAACACCTGCAAGCGGCTTGACAACGGCAGACTACAAGCGCTTCGATCGCAGTGGTGCGGCAACTGCAAGAAAATGTACTAACGCATTCAGCGGCAACTTTTTGAACTGGGCCAGCAGTTCAGCCATTGATATGCTCCGTTTGGCATTATCGGGCGGCGACAGATACATTGATACGGCTACTACAAACTCTTCACTCACCATACTCCAGCGTGCCGTTATACCCAATGGGGATCCGGTCTGCATGTGGAATACCAGTAATTTTCCTGCCAAACAACTGCAAAAAGATGGCGGGGGAGCGGGTTCATATTGGGGAGCCGTTCCTGCGGCAATGATCTCGGCGGCTAACGGCAACGATATCTGGGTCGCGAATACTTTAAATCGGGTCTACTTTGGCACCTCCAATACCGGTAATTGCTCTAATGGGCCTGCGTCATATAAATTGGGAGCACCAACAGCCAACTCATCCGTGGGACCAGTTAGCGACTCATCGGCCGCTCTACCCAGCGGTACCACGCAGTGCGCTACTGAAAACAACACATGCAGTTTTACGGGCACCAAAGAAGTTTGGTACGGAGTCAAGGTGAATGGTGTGAATTACTGGAAGGTGGCGCCCGCATCGAATGGCGTCGCTTGTACCAATGACATCTTTGGCGACCCGAAGAGCGGCACTGCTAAGCAGTGTTACTACAGAAACTATAGCGGATCGTGGACACCGCCTGTGAATGCAAACTTGAACAGCGATGGCTTTTTCTATGCCCGCGTCCAAGTCTGCAATACCACCTCTGGCGTTTTGCAGGATGTGCGTGCTGCATACAATTTGTGTAGGCAGTATCCTAACGGCAATTACAAACCAACCGGTGTTATTCAGAAGTACAGTGACCAGATGCGATTGGCTGCCTTTGGTTATCTTATGGACCAGACAGCAAGCTACAACAACGGCCGCTATGGTGGGGTACTTCGTGCACCGATGAAATATGTCGGCAGCAAAACCTTCAGCACCACGGGACAGGACAATACTCCAAGCGGCGGGAACCCGAATGCAGAATGGAATGCCAACAATGGAGTATTCCTCTCCAACCCAGACAATGATACCAGTCAAACTCCGAACATCAGCGGTGTCATTAATTATCTGAACAAATTTGGCAGAACCGGACCTGTGCCGGGTCGCTACAAAATATATGACCCCGTCGGTGAACTCCATTACGAGACGATCAGATACCTGCAAGGCTTGCAGCCAAGCGACGCTGCAACGAGCAATATTTCAAATGATATGTACGACGGCTATCCGGTTTACGCAACCTGGACCGACCCATATGACAACAGAAGCAATGCATCGAATTATTCTTGCTTGAAAAGCAATGTGGTCGTCATTGGAGATGTGAATACCCATGATGGAAATAGACTGCCAACGCCTGATTTGGCAAACAATATTCCGAACATCAATGCATGGCGTAGCACGGTTCAAGCTTTTGAGCGAAATCAAGCGACTACATATCAAGATGGTCAAAATGTGAACCGAACCACTGGCAACCCCAATGGAGCCAACGGTAGCGTGCCGGGTGGCACCCAAACCAGCCAGATCATGGGGTCGGCATATTGGTCTCACACACACGACATCCGTGGATCCGATTGGACCGCAAAACCCGCAAAACAGCGCCCAGGACTCCGAGTCAAAACGTTCCTTTTCGACGTCAACGAGTACGGGGACCAAAATAACGTCTCGACACGCCGTTTTGCCAATCAGTTTTTCATGGCCTCCAAGTATGGCGGCTTCGAATCGGATCCCAGCAACGCTGCAGCCAGGCCGTACAACACCTATGGCAATCCTTTCAAACGCCAAGACGGTACCAACGACAACAATGTTTGGCAAAAGCAAAATGATCCTGGCGAGGCTGGCACTTACTATCTTCAAAGTAGTGCACGTGGTGTGCTTTCAGCCTTTGACGATATTTTCAGCAGGGCTGCAAGCGAGGCCAGAAGCATTGCAGGCAGTTCGGCCTCTTCCACAACCATCAGCAGTTCATCGGGAAGCGTGGTGTACTCTGCCAAGTTTGATACCAGCAACTGGAGCGGGGATGTGGTTGCCGAACCTCTAACTGCTTCTGGAACGAGCCTCAACTTGAGCTCCCGAAACTGGAGCGCTTCGGATCGCCTGTCGGTGATGGCTTCACCTGCTGCTAATCGCAAGATTTTTGTAGGCAATACTGCTGGAAACGCCAATCCAGTGGCGACGTCATTTACTTGGGCAACGATTGAAAGCGCCTTACAAGGCTATCTCAATAAAGCAGAACCTACCGCATCTTCAGATGGGCAAGGTTCGGCACGTGTCAGCTTTTTAAGAGGGGATCGAACCAAGGAAGGAAACCCTTTCCGGGTGCGCAGCTCATTGCTTGGAGACATCGTCAATTCCAGCGTCGTTTACTCAGGTGCGCCTACTGCAGCCTATTCCGGCGCTGGGTATGTCGCCTTCCGTAATAACTATATCAATCGCACGCCGGCCGTTTTTGCGGGGGCAAATGACGGCATGCTACATTCATTCAATGCGGGCACTGGCGACGAATTGTTTGCCTATATTCCCAGCTGGATGGGTCCCAAGCTCTCGGCATTGACAAACACCAGCTATGTGACCAACCATCAAAGCTATGTCGATGCCCCCCCAGTCGTGGGAGAGGCGCAAGTGGCGTTCAATGGCACAGCATCCGACTGGAAAACCGTTCTGGTTTCGGGAACAGGGGGTGGAGGATCCGGGGTTTTTGCATTGGACGTGTCTGACCCCTCCACCTTTGCCGCCTCCAACGTCATGTGGGAATTCAAGCGTTCCGATGACGCCGACATGGGCCAGGTGATTGGAAAGCCGCAGATACTAAAACTGAAAACCAGTGGAAGCTCCAGCACCAGCACCTATCGGTGGTTTGCAGTGGTGGCGAGCGGAGCTAACAACTATGTGCCAGACGTCAATGGGGTGTTCAGCGCGACTGGACAGCCTGCCCTGTTTTTGCTGGCACTGGACAAGCAGCCTGGGACCTCCTGGACCTTGGGAACCAACTATTTCAAGATCTCTTTGCCCATTGATAGTACGCTGAGTGCAGGGAAAGCAACCGGACTTGCCAATTTTCAACCGCTCTGGGGCAGTGCTGGAGAAGTCACGCAAATCTACATGGGCGACTTTCACGGCAACCTCTGGAAACTGGATTTTTCGAAAAACCAGCCTACCAGTGATTGGAATATAAATAAATTGACGGCATTCAACAAGGGCACTGCAGGGTCGCCTGTACCCTACCCCTTGTATATTGCCAAAGATTCGAGCAATACCATCCAACCCATTACTGCAGCACCGGCCATATTCTCGGGACCGGCGGTATCCGGCCTGGAAACCTTCTATGTGACCTTCGGCACAGGGAAATATATAGAAACCGCGGACAATACATCGACCGCAACCAACAGCTTCTATGCCGTTTACGACAACGGGACTACGACTGCAGACAACTCTCCTGCCGCAGCAAGTGTCATCAGTGGGCGGGCGCGGCTGAAACAAGGCGCCATCAATACCGGCACGAGGGTCATCACGGTTGGTGCATTCAAATGGGGCCGGGCCATGTCGGATACCGATGCGACACAACGTTCCGGTTGGTATTTTGATATGCCGGTTACTGGAGAAAAATTGATCAGCGCGATTGGTGACCAAGGCAATCTTTTTGCAACTTTCAATACAATCATTCCTGGCTCCGCTGGAGTTACTGGAAGTTGTTCCCCCACGCTTGGAACTAGCAATGCCTATGTGGTCAATATTGGCGATGGGTCAGGAAAATACAACCTATCGACCGTAGGTCTGCTGGGACCGAGCATGTTCTTTGTGAATGAATCCGAAACCCCGCCAGCTCCACTCGACAGCACCGGTCGGGGCTGGAGAACAACCACCTTGAGGAGCACGACCATCGGGCAATCCGGTGTCAGTACAAGCACGCAAGTCGTCAGTATCACGGAGGCCGTCGGCCGACTAAGCTGGCGCCAGATCAATAACTACCAAGACATGAAAAACAATTGAGTCACGCCATGAAAGCTCAAGCAAACCGGGGTTTCACTCTGATAGAACTCATGATTGTGGTGGCGGTGATAGGCATTCTGGCAGCAGTTGCTTATCCTGCTTACAACGACTCCATTCTGAAAGGGCGGCGAGCGCAGGGGCGAGCCGCCTTGGCAGAGCTTCTGCAGCAACAGGAGCGATACATGACCCAAAATAACTGCTACTTGGCATTCAGCAATAGCAGTGGCACTGTCACTGCCCTCGCACCCTCGCCATCTACAGCGTGCGGGGGGGTCACGGCTTCAACGGTTCCCTTTAAAACCTTTTCTGGCGATGGGGGACTATCTGCTGCGGCTTATCTGCTGTCAGCCAATACGTGCCCCGCTACAGGCAGTGGGACCTTGCCGATTTCTCAGTGTGTCAGAGTGATCGCAACTCCTGTGAAATCAGACCCAGTCGTGGGTAATTTAGAGTTGATGAGCAATGGCACGAAGAGGTGCACGGGCAACACAAGCAACCCTAGACTGTGCTGGCCATGAGTGAAAAACTAAAACTACAGTCCGGTTTTACGCTGATTGAACTGGTGATAACGATGGCGATTGCTGCCATATTGCTTTTGGTGGCTGTGCCAGGTTTCCAGTCCTTCCAACGAAATTCTCAGCTTTCTTCACTGACCAATTCTCTGTTGGTGGCCATCAATACCGCAAAAGCAGAAGCCATGAAGCAAAATGCCAGTGCATATGTCATTCCCGCCAGCGGTGCCGATTGGGGCAGTGGGTGGATCGTATTTGTAGACAAGGATCGCGACCAACTCTATAGCGAAAGCGGAGATGTGACCGTGATGAAGCAAGATGCCTTGGCGAGCTATTTCAGCGTTTCTGGAAATGGTACTTCTTCCGGCACTGCCCCTTATCTTGCATTTGATAGCTCTGGATTTTCCAGAAAAAAAGATGGGTCGCCTCCCCTCAATCTCACCCTTACCATCAAAAGAAATGATGTATCCAGCGCCACGCAAAATGAAGAAATGCGTAGAATAATTATTGGAAAGACTGGAAGAGCACGATCCTGCAAACCATCCAGCGACTTGAACTGTACCGCCACGGCTTCAAATTAAATAATAATTGCCATCGATCTGAGTCATTCACAAGATATTAATGAGTGAGACATCCCAGTTTGTACAAACATCGCGGTATTTCAGCATTCGTCACTTTGCTCTTCATTTCAGGTTGTGTCGGCCTGCCTGAAAGAGTTGAACGCTCTGTCTCGCAAGCGGAGCAACCTTCCAGCAACACGTCTTTGTCCAGGATCATGGACGACCGTCGCCAAGCCGCCCATGCAAAACACGACTCCGGCTTTCTCCTGCTCAGCGGCCCCCAGGAAGCCTATGGCAGCCGCCTCGCCCTGGTAGAGAACGCACAGAAAACACTGGACCTGCAGTACTACGCCATCCATGCGGATGCCAGCAGCGAGCGGTTGCTGCGCCGCATTGCGGCGGCAGCGCGGCGGGGGGTGCGTGTGCGCATTCTCCTGGATGACTTTCACAGCACAGGGCGCAATGCCTTGGTCATGGGGATGGCGTTCCAGCCCAATGTAGAGATGCGAATGTTCAACCCAGTCGCTGGGCCGCGTGGTTCGATGCTGGGGCGCTTGTGGGGCTCTGTCACCGATTTTTCCCGGGTGCAGCAACGCATGCACAACAAGCTGTTCATCGCGGACAACGTGATGGGCGTAACGGGCGGGCGCAATCTGGGCGATGCCTATTTCGGCAATGCCGATTCGGGTAATTTCGTGGATCTGGACGTGCTCGCCGTGGGCCCCATCGTCCAGGATCTGTCTCGCAGCTTCGACAGCTACTGGAACAACCAGCGCGCCTACCCCGTGCAGTCGCTCATCACCCAGCAGGAACTGGCAAGGTTGCGCGAACAGACCTCGAAGGCGCCAGCGTCCGAACAGCAGCGACAGGGTGATGGTGACAACAGCAACGCCCCCCCTTCAGGGACGCGCACTGCGGCCTCCGACCGGCGGGATGGGCCAAAGCCGCCGGACGGCGAGCCCCGCCCATCCAGCGATGGACCCACGCAGGCGCAACGTGAGCGCGTCTGGAACGAACAAGCCATGGACCTCGGTTCAGCAGCCTTCGTCTGGGCGCCGGCCGCCATGCTGGCGGACCAACCCGCGAAGATTCCCGCCGAAGGCGAGCGCGGCATTCCCGTGGGCGACATGAAGCCAGGAGCAGCCGTCGAGGTGAGCGCATCCGGTTCCCATTCCGACAACAACGCGCCCTCTTCCACGACACCGCGGACGCAGGCGCTCCAGGCCTCTGCAGAACATGCAGCGCAAGGAGAAACCGTGGTGGACGGCCTTCTGCAGTTGCTGGCCCAGGCACGGCAGGACCTGCTCATCATTTCGCCTTACTTCGTGCCCGGCGAGGACATGAAGAAGGCGTTTGCCGATGCCGTGGCACGGGGAGTCCGAGTGCGGGTGCTCACCAATTCGCTGGCCTCCAACGATGCGCCGGTTGCCCATGTGGGCTACGCACGGCACCGCGATGAATTGCTGGCCATGGGCGTGCAGCTGTATGAACTGCGCAGCGAGCAGGCAGGCCTCAAGGCGACGTTCGGTTCATCGGGGGCCGCCGCCACGGGCGAGTCCCGTTCGATGCTGCATTCCAAGGTGCTGGTGCTGGACGGCCGGCTGCTGGTGGTGGGTTCGATGAACCTGGATCTGCGCTCCCAGTTGCAGAACACCGAGATTGCCCTGCTGATCCAAAGCCGGGCCCTCTCCCGCATGGCGTCAGAGCAGATCGAAACCGCCATGCGCGAAGGCGCCTGGCGACTGGAGAAGACCGAACAGGGATTGGTTTGGCGAGCCCCCCAGGGCAGCGGCCTCGAAGACGCCACGACGGACCCCGATACCGGTCTGGGACTGCGTTTGCTGCTGAAGCTCCTGGGTCCATTGGCACCGGATCACCTGTTGTAGCGCGAAACAGGCGGCCTGCTTCGCAGGCCCGTTTATCCGGGTGCGACCTGACGGAACCGTCTTGTCCGCACTCAGCCGAGGCAGGTCCGCCCTATCCTCCGGGGCATTTCGGTTTCAAGCCGGATCGGGCATCGGCTGCCGTTGCAGCCATTGCGTGATGTCTTGTTGATCCGTCATGGTGCGCACCTGTTGGTACGCCACCTCGCCTTCCGGAAACCGCCGGCGCAGCAAGTTGAGCCATTGCTTGAGCCGGCCCGCGCGCTGCCGGGGCTCCAGGTCTTCGCAGACCAGACGCCAGAAATCGGACAGATGCGGCTGCAGCGCCGACCAAGGCAATGCAGGCGCGTCGGCGTCACCAGCGTCCGCCGAGCGGATCGCAAGGGCCAGGCCGGGATCGGCCACCATGCCCCGTCCAAGCATCAGGGCGCTGCATCCCGAAACCTCACGGCAGCGCTGCGCATCGGCCACGGTCCAGATCTCGCCATTGGCTACCACCGGGATGGAGACGGCATCGCGCACAGCGGGGATCTGCTCCCAATAGGCCGGTGGCCGGTAGCCGTCGGCTTTGGTTCGCGCATGCACCACCAATTCGCACGCGCCGCCGGCCTGCATGGCCTGTGCGCATTCGCGGGCCAGGGAGGCATCGTGGTAGCCCAGCCGCATCTTGGCGGACACCGGCAGGTGCGGCGGCACGGCGCGGCGCACCGCCTCGACCACGGCAGCGATGCGCTCCGGCTCCTTGAGCAGCGCCGCACCGCCCCCATGGCGGTTGACCACGTTGGCCGGGCAGCCGAAGTTCAGATCGATCCCCTCGGGTCCCAGTGCCGCCAGGCGCGCCGCGTTCTCGGCCATGCTGACGGGATCGGAGCCCAGCAACTGCGCCCGCACCGGCACGCCCGCCAGCGTCCTGCCGCCATGGCGCAGTTCCGGGAGGTAGCGAAGAAACACCTTGTCGGGCAGCAAGGTGCCGGTGATGCGAATGAACTCCGACACGCAGCGGTCCACCCCACCCACGCGGGTGAGCACGTCGCGCAGCACGAAGTCGAGTAGCCCTTCCATGGGCGCGAGCAACAAGGTCATGACAGCGTGAATGGGCCTTTGCGCCACCGGCGCAGAGCGCCCATGGCCGTGAATCCGGAATTTCCGATGAAGGTAACGACAAGGAAAAGGACTGCCTGCAGCCCCACGAACGGCCCGGCGCCCGGAAAAACAAAAAGGGCCCGAAGGGCCCTGGCGAGCAGCAGACCGATGGCCGAAGCCACCGAAGCACGCTATTTTAGAAAGTCCCCTTTGGCAGGTCGATGCTCTTGCCGTTGAGCTTGACCTGGCCGGCTTCCATTTTCACCACGCTGGTGAGATTGTCGCCCTCCTGCCGCAGGAACCCGGCGGCCTGGGCCATGCCGATCATGGCGTCCATGTCTTCGCTCTTCATGTCTTTCTTGCCCGCGGCCTCGGCAATGGGCGCAATCCACGCCTTGGGCAAACGCGCGCTGGCATTCAGCATCGAGCCCTTGATCAACGCGGCCTTCCAGCCCGTCTGCGCAACCTCTTCGGCCGAGGGAGCGCGCTGCACTTCGCCACCGTATTCGATCTGTCCCTGCTGGCCTTGGTAGGTGGCCATGAGTTTCATCGAGTAAGCCGGAAGGGCTGCCACCAGGCGGGGAGCGCTCTCTTCCAGCAAAGCCAGAATGCGCTCTTCCGTTTGGGAGGCCGCGCTCGCCAGGCCCTGTGTGCGGTAGGTCTCGATCAGTGCCTGCTGAAAGCGCTTGATCGTTTCCAGATCGATGCGCTGGAACTTTTCTTCAAAGCCTACCGATTCGAAATTCAGCGGGCCCATGCTGCCCTTGCCGTTGAGCGCAGTGGCGATGCTGATCGTGGCGCCATTGCTTTCGATCGTGGACGACCCGGCCACTTCTTTCAGAGAGAACAGGGACGTCGCCGCACCGCCTGCGGCCGGGGTGCTGCTGGCGTCCATCTCCGCGAGCCGCACCGTGCCGGTGCCGGGCCCGAAGAGCCACATGCCTTCGATCACTTCGTTCTCGAACGTGCCGTCCATGCCCTTCATGGCCATGGTGATGCGGGCCGCCGGCTTGGCCTCTTCGTCGTCCTCGTCCGGGGTACCGCCGGGCACTCCGACCATCGCGAATTCGGGCCACTGGAAGCTGCCTTTGACGCGTTTGCGGTCCCCGCTGAGGGTCATGTCAGTGACCATGGCTTGCCAACGCAACGTCATCTCCTCGTTGCCGACTTCACCCGCGGGCAACTGGAAATGGAGGTCGTGCCGGCCCGTCAGGTGGTGCACGGTGGTCAGGGTGGGAGCGGTCACCTTGGCCAGGTCCTTGGTGGCCTGCGCGTCCAGCCCCTCCAGCGCAAAGCGCGAATCCACCACGGCGGCCGCCAGGCGGCGGCCCGCCAGCGGGCCATGGTGCACGGTGCTGTTCACGGCCAGGCGCAACGGCGGGGATGGCGGCACATTGGCCTCCACCTGCTCGGCCGTGCGGGGCGGGGTCCACTGCAGCACCAGCTTGGCCTGCGATGAAAAGAAGCCCTTGTGGTATTTTTCGGAAACGATGGCCTCCGGGCCCAGGGCCTGGCGCAGATCGACCAGCGCCTCCTCGTAGCTCGACTGGGCCCGTTGGCCCAGATACCAGGTCGCGCCACCATAGGCCACGACAACCAGCGCCACGGCGGCGCCTGCCATTGTTTTCTTGTTCATTGGGTGTTCCGTCAGCATGCTTCTCCCCCCTGGGCGAAGCCCGCGAGAATACCACCGGCCTTCGCCTCAAGGTCTGCATCCGGCGCACGAACCGTGGTGCATTGGCCGCACGCAGCCGCGCGGCCCTGCTGGCGTCATCGCCACGTCACGGGAATGCGCTGCAATCAGGCTCCCGCCTGATCTTTGCCCTTTCCATGCTGCTCCTGAGAACCGACAAGGCCCGCCTGGAACTGTCCCCCGGCGTGCGAACACTGAGCCTGCGAGAACGCTCCCTGCTGCTGCTGGCCGATGGCAGGCCGATGAAGGACCTGCAGGCCATGTACAACGGCATCGGCGCCCAGATCGTCGAGCAACTGATGCGCCAGGGTTACCTGGCCAGCCCCAGCACAGCGCCCGCGCCTTCCACTGCGCCGGCCGCCACGAACGAAGCCCCGGCACCCTCGAACGCCCTGCGTTCGCTGGCCGGTGCGCGCATGTACCTGTTCGACATTTGCGAGCGCATGTTCGCACGGCGCAATGCCGACCTGGCCCGTAATTTCCATGAAGCGCTGCGCGGTGCGCGCGACCGCGACAGCATGCTGGACGTGAGCGAGGCATTGCTGGACGAAATCACCTTGCTGGCCGGCCCCGAACGCGCTGCCGCCGTGCGCGAGCGCATGGAGCAGTTGCTGCCGGCGTGACCTGGAAAACGGGTGGCGCTTGGCGCAGTGCCTACAGCGCAGCCAGCCGCCAGAGCGAGGTGCGCTCGGCCGAGCGCGCGGCATGCAGCGGATCGGTAGCGTCCGCGGCTTTGGCATGGCGGGGCTGCACCTCGTGCCGGTCGACCACCCGCAGGCCTGCGCCGGCCACCCATTCGAGCAGTTGGTCACGCGAGCGCAAGCCCAGGTGCTCCGCCAGATCGGACAGGATCAGCCACCCTTCGCCGGCCGGCGTCAGGTGCGCCTTGAGGCCCGACAGAAAGCCGCGCAGCATGCGGCTATCTTCGTCATACACCGCATGCTCGATGGACGAGCTGGCACGCCCCGGCAGCCAGGGCGGGTTGCACACCACGAGCGGCGCCTGGCCCGCGGGAAAGAGATCGGCCTGCACCACCTCGACCTGGGCCGACAGGCCCAGCCGATGGACGTTGTCGCGGGCGCAGGCCAAAGCGCGGGGGTCCTGGTCGGTGGCCACGACGCGGTGCACGCCGCGCCGGGCCAGCACCGCCGCGAGCACGCCAGTTCCGGTGCCGATGTCGAAGGCCAGCTCCTTGGCCGGCAGCGGCGCCTGGGCCACCAGGTCCACATACTCCCCGCGCACTGGCGAGAACACGCCGTAATGCGGATGGATGCGGCGCGGTGCCTGGGGCGTGCCCAGGGCAGGAATCTCCACGCCCTTCTTGCGCCACTCGTGCGCACCCACCAGCCCCAGCATTTCGCGCAGCGACACCACGCAGGCGGTGCCGTCGGCCGGGCCCCAGGCCTCGGCGAATGCCTCTCGCCAATCGGGCGCACGGCGCAACGCGATGGTGCGGTCCCCCTCCACGGGCACGAGCAGCATGCCCAGCGTGCGCGCACGTTGCGCCTGGGCCTGCCGGTGCAGATGGAAGGCCTGGGCAGGGATCGTGCTCTCGGCGGCAGGGCTTGCGGCCTGCGCCTTGCGGCCGGCCTTGGCCCCTTTGGCCTTGGGCTTCTTGTCCGCGCGGCGCATGAGCGCCTGCAGCAGGTGCCGCGCGTTCTGGAAATCGCCGCGCCACAACAGGCCCGTGCCCTCGCACGCCAGCCGGTAGGCGGTGTCGGCCGCGAGCGTGTCGTCGGCCAGCACCACGCGCCGGGGCGCCGCAGCGTTGCTCTCGCTGCGCCAGGGCGCTGAGCGCTCCTCGCCGTGCTCGGTCCAGTGGATCATGAAGGGTGTGCGAAAAGGAAAGTCAGGGGAGGCGGCGGATCAGTTCAAGGGGCGCTTGAGGCGCACTTCCTCGATCTTCACACCGCCGACGACAGCGGTCTTGGCCGTGGACATTTCGCGCTTGAAGCCGGCCAGTTCATGAAAGCGCAGCGCGCGCTCATTGCGCAGCGGCACCCAGGCAGTGACGTTGGTGCAGCCCTCTTCCTGCAGGCCGTCGCGTGCGGCGTCCCAAAGAGCAACGCCCACGCCCTGGCTCCAGTGGGTCGGGGCGGCGTAGATGGCCCAGATTTCGCCGGTGGTGGGACGGGATTTTTCATCGCGCGAACGGTCGAAGCCGACGAAGCCGACGATCTTGTCGCCGTCCACGGCCACCTGGACCTGGGGCTCGCAATACTCGATGGCCTCGCGCCAGTAGGCTTGGCGCTTCTCGACCGAAGACAGGGATTTCAATTGGTCGTCAGGCAACAAGCCACGGTATACCTCGGCTGCGGAGACGGTATGGATCTGTGCAATGGCTTTGGCATCGCGAAGCGTGGCGGGACGGACCTGGATACTGGACATGGAAAAAACGGGACGAAAACAGGGGATGAAAAAACGAAAGGAGCGGCATTGTCGCCGCAAATGGTTTTTCCACTCCAGCCCCCGGCTGTCCCGGGCCCTGTGCGAAGGCCCCGTGGCGTCTAAAGCCAGCGGCGCAGCAGGCCCATGACGCGGTCGAAACGCGCGCCATACGGCGGGTAGAGCGCCGAGCCCATGGACCAGCGCGATTGCACCAGCACCGACTTCTGGTGGCAAAAGCGCAGAAAGCCCGCCTCGCCGTGGTAGGCGCCCCAGCCGCTGTCGCCGACCCCGCCGAACGGCAGGTTGTCGTGCGTGATGTGCATGAGCGTGTCGTTCACCGTGACGCCGCCGCTGACCGTGCGGCGCAGCACATCGTCGCGCACGGCTTCGTTGCGGCCGAACCAATACAACGCGAGCGGCCGCGGCCCGGCGTTGATGTGCGCGATGGCGTCGTCCAGCCGCTCGTAGCCCAGCACGGGCAGCACGGGGCCGAAGATCTCTTCCTGCATCACCTGCATGTTCAGGCTGGCGTTGAAGACCAGCACCGGCGGCATCTGCCGCCCCACCCCGTCGCCGATGCCTTGCGCGGGCGGTGGCGGGGAGCCGGGCACGGGTTCGAGCACCTGCACGTCAGCGCCTTGCGTCTGCGCCTGCTGCAGCATGGTGCGCAGGCGCGCCAGCTGCCGGGGGTTGATGACGGAGGCATAGTCGGGGTTGCCCTCGAAGTACGGAAAGAGCCGTGCCACGGCGGCGCGGTAGGCCTCGCCGAACGCGGCTTCGCGCCCGCGCGGCAGCAGCACATAGTCCGGCGCGATGCAGGTCTGGCCCGCGTTCAGCAGCTTGCCGTGCGCGATCTTGAGCGCGGCGTCCTGCAGGTCGCAGTCCGCATCGAGGATGCACGGGGACTTGCCGCCGAGCTCCAGCGTGGTGGGCGTCAGGTGCACGGCGGCGGCCTGGGCCACTTTGCGCCCCACGGCCGTGGAGCCGGTGAACACGAGGTGGTCGAACGGCAGCGAGGCGACCAGCGCCGCCACGGCGGCATCGCCCAGCACCACGCAGAACTCGTCGGGCGAAAAGAACTGCGAGACCAGCGAGGCCAGTTGCGCAGAGGTGTGGGGCGTGAGTTCGCTGGGCTTGATCATCACCCGGTTGCCCGCCGCGAGGGCGCCGATGGCCGGCGCCAGCGCCAGCTGCACGGGATAGTTCCAAGGCGCGATAACGCCCACCACGCCAAGCGGCTGCCGCTGCACCCAGGCATGCGCCGGCTGCAGGAACATCGGGGTGAAGACCTTGCGGGGCTTGGCCCAGCGGGCCAGGTGCCGCAGCGTGTGCGACAGCTGCGCACGCAGCACGAACAGATCGGCCACCTCGGTCAGGCGCGGCGACCGCATGCCGAAATCGGCCTGCACCGCCGCCGCGAGCACCGGACCGTGTTCGTCCAGCATCTTGCGCACCCGCAGCAGGCGCTCTCGGCGCACCAGCAGGGGCACGTCGGCATGGTCCCGGCTGGCACGCCGCTGGATTTCGAACTGGTGGCGGATATCGGCAGGGGTCATTCCACGCATCATAGGCAGCGCCCTTGCAACCGCCTGTAAATCCAGGTCTCCAAGTGCCTCATTCGGGGAAATAACCAGGAAACGCATACCCGGTGGCCACCGCCTCAAGCCGGACCGGGCGCGGTGCGCCCCCGGGGCGCGGCCCGGCACCGATGTCCCAGCACAAAGGCAGGCGAGCGGGCCACCAAGGCCGCCCTGCCGCGCCGTCGGATCAGGACACGTCGCGCGCCTGCACGTCGGTCACCTCACGCGCGCCGGGCAGTTCGCGCGAGCGCACCGCCGGCTCGGCGGGGCCGTCCGCCACCGGGCGGCCGCCCGGGGCAGCGGACCAGCGCGCCGTGCTGCGGTACACCGTGCTCCAGCCGGTGCGCGGGTCCATGCGCATGGCCCAGGGCGTCACGGGGCGGCCGGTCACTCGCGCCCAAAGAGCACGGGCGCCCCAGACCACCGCCAGCAAAGCGGCCACGGTCAGCAGGCTCAGGAAAAAGACCACGCCGACGGCCACCACGGCCAGGCGCACTATCCACCGGATCACCCCGGCTGCAAAATCGTTCAAACCACGTCCTTTCCTGAGAAGGCCCGGCTCAACCCTGTATCAGGGCCTCGCCGAAGCGGAACACGCCCGGATCGAGCACCGGGTCCACATCGACCGGAATCACGCTCTTGGGCGCAAACCGGCCTTCCAGCAGCAGCTTGGACAGCGGATTCTCCAGCCGCTGCTGGATCGCCCGCTTGAGCGGCCGCGCACCGAACACGGGATCGAATCCCACCTTGGCCAGCTCGGCCAGGGCCGTGTCGGACACCTGCAGGTGCAGGTCCATTTTCGCCAAACGCGCTTCGAGCAACTGCAACTGGATGCGTGCAATCGCTTCGATGTTCTTCGCATCCAGCGCGTGGAACACCACCGTCTCATCGATGCGGTTCAGGAATTCGGGTCGGAAATGGTTCTTGAGTTCCCCCCACACCGCTTCCTTGATGTCGTCCGAGTCCTGGCCCACCATCGCCTGGATGAGGTGCGAGCCGATGTTGCTCGTCATCACGATCACCGTGTTCTTGAAGTCCACGGTGCGGCCCTGGCCATCGGTCAGGCGGCCATCGTCCAGCACCTGCAGCAGCACGTTGAACACGTCGGGGTGGGCTTTTTCCACCTCGTCCAGCAGCAGCACGCTGTAGGGCTTGCGGCGCACGGCCTCGGTGAGGTAGCCGCCTTCTTCATAGCCCACGTAGCCGGGCGGCGCGCCGATCAGGCGGGCCACCGAGTGCTTTTCCATGAACTCGCTCATGTCGATGCGGATCAGGTGGTCTTCGCTGTCGAACAAAAAGCCCGCCAGCGCCTTGCACAGCTCGGTCTTGCCCACGCCCGTGGGGCCCAGGAACAGGAACGAGCCCGTGGGCCGGTTGGGGTCGGACAGGCCCGAGCGCGAGCGGCGGATGGCATTGGCGACCGCGGCAATGGCCTCGTCCTGGCCCACCACGCGCTCGTGCAGCTTGTCTTCCATCTGAAGGAGCTTGTCCTTCTCGCCCTGCATCATCTTGGCCACGGGGATGCCGGTGGCGCGGCTCACCACCTCCGCGATCTCCTCGGCGCCCACCTGGGTGCGCAGCAGGCGCGGCGCGCTGCCTGCGCCGTCCTTGCCGGCTTCCTTCGCCTGCGCTTCCTTGAGCTGCTTTTCCAGGTCGGGCAGCTTGCCGTACTGCAGCTCGGCCACCTTGTTGAAGTCGCCCTTGCGGGTGAACTCCTCGATCTGGAACTTGAGCTTGTCGATGGCCTCGCGCACGTGCGCGCTGCCTTGGGCCTGGGCCTTTTCGGACTGCCAGATCTCGTCGTAGTCGGCGATTTCCTTTTGCAGCCTGGCGATCTCTTCCTCGATCAGCGCGAAGCGCTTTTGCGAGGATTCGTCCTTCTCGCGGCGCACGGCCTCGCGCTCGATCTGCAGCTGGATCAGCCGCCGGTCGAGCCTGTCCATGACCTCGGGCTTGGAGTCCATCTCGATCTTGATCTTGGACGCGGCCTCGTCAATGAGATCGATGGCCTTGTCGGGCAGGAAGCGGTCGGTGATGTAGCGGTGCGACAGCTCGGCCGCGGCCACGATGGCCGGGTCGGTGATGTCCACGCCATGGTGCACCTCGTACTTTTCCTGCAGGCCGCGCAGGATGGCGATGGTGGCCTCGACCGTGGGCTCGCCCACGAGGATCTTCTGGAAGCGCCGCTCCAGGGCCGCATCCTTTTCGATGTACTTGCGGTATTCGTCGAGCGTGGTCGCGCCCACGCAGTGCAGCTCGCCACGCGCCAGCGCCGGCTTGAGCATGTTGCCCGCATCCATGGCGCCTTCGCCCTTGCCGGCGCCGACCATGGTATGCAGCTCATCGATGAAGACGATGGTCTGGCCCTCGTCCTTGGCCAGCTCGTTCAGCACGCTCTTCAGGCGCTCCTCGAACTCGCCGCGGTACTTGGCGCCGGCCAGCAGGGCCGCCATGTCCAGCGACAGCACGCGCTTGCCCTTGAGCGATTCCGGCACCTCGCCGGCCACGATGCGCTGGGCCAGGCCCTCCACGATGGCGGTCTTGCCCACGCCGGGCTCGCCGATCAGCACGGGGTTGTTCTTGGTGCGGCGCTGCAGCACCTGGATGGCGCGGCGGATCTCGTCGTCGCGGCCGATCACGGGGTCGAGCTTGCCGATGCGGGCGCGCTCGGTCAGGTCCAGGCAGTACTTGGCGAGGGCGCCGCGCTGGCCTTCGGCCTCGGCGCTGTCCACCTTCTGGCCGCCGCGCACGGCGTCGATGGCGGCCTCCAGGCTCTTGCGGGTCAGGCCGTTGTCCTTGGCGATCTGGGCGGCGTCACCCTTGCTGTCCACCAGCGCGAGCAGGAACAGCTCGCTGGCGATGAACTGGTCGCCGCGCTTGATGGCCTCCTTCTCGGTCGCCTGCAGCACGCGGCCCAGCTCGGGGCCGCCCTGCACCTGGTCCTGCCCGTGCACCTGGGGAAGGCGCTTGACCGCGGCCTCGGCCGCGGACAGCAGCCCCGGCACGTTGGCGCCGGCGCGCTGCAGCAGTGCCCGCGGACCGTCTTCCTGGCGCAGCATGGCGACCAGCATGTGCACGGGTTCGATGTAGGCGTTGTCGTTGCCCAGCGCCAGCGACTGCGCGTCGCTCAGGGCTTCCTGGAACTTGGTGGTGAATTTGTCGAGACGCATGGTTGAAATGTCCTCCGAATTGCAACGCAGTTGGGGGAGGTGGAGGCACATTTCAAGCGCGCGCCCCACAGCAGGCCATGCGCCAGATCAAATTCAGGCAGGCATCTCAAAAAATGCCAAATGCTCACTTATCGATAGCAAAACGCCCTAGTTGAATATGCGGCGAAGGCCTTTTTTACCCCAAACCCTGATCCGCATTGGGAAGGGCCGCGATGCCCCAGCGCGCCAGCGCGGCGTCGTCGCTCACCCGGGCATCGACCCAGCGCGCGCCCTGGGGCGTGACCTCCTTCTTCCAGAACGGCGCCTGGGTCTTGAGGTAGTCCATCAGGAACTCGCAGGCCTGAAAGCCCTGGCCCCGGTGGGCCGAGGTCACCGCCACCAGCACGATCTGGTCCTGCGGCTGCAGCAGCCCCACGCGGTGCACCACGCGGGCGCCGAACAGCTCGAAGCGGCGCAGCGCCTCGTCCACCATGGCCTCGATGGACTTCTCGGTCATGCCGGGGTAATGCTCCAGTTCCATCGATGCGACGGCGTCGCCGGCATTGTGGTCGCGCACGGTGCCCACGAAGCAGCACACCGCGCCCACCCGCGCATCGCCCGCGCGCAGGGCCGCCAGTTCGGCGGACACGTCGAAGTCGGCCGCCTGGACGGCCACGCGGGCCGGGGCGGTGGGGCGTGGAGCGGGAACGGGGTTCATGGCCGCTGCGAAAGGGATCTGGCGCCGGTGCGGCTCATGGCGAGCGGTGCAGGCGCGGGGCGGAGAGCAACCCGCGCTCTTCCTCGATGATCTGGTCGAGCTGGCGCCGCGCGGGGGAAGCCGGCACGCGCGCCAGCATGGCCTGCAGCCGCACCACGTCGTTCACCGACGGCGCGACCTTCACCTGGGCGATGGCGGCCTGGGTGTTGCCGCCCTGGATGAGGGCGAAGACCTTGCCGGCCCACTCGTCTTTGTCTCTCGAATTGCGTGCCATGCGGCGGTGTCCTTGTGCGTGCGTTCGCAAACCGCGATTGTCACGGAAACCGCCGGGCCGCTGGAGCCGGCCGGGAAAAGAGCGCCTTTGCTAAAGTGGCCGGCTTGCCAGGCATGCCGCCGCGCCCGCCTCTTGCGCCTCGCACCGCTGCCACTCCCCCTTCGCTCTCCTTTCCGCATGGCCACCCAGACCGTCACCACCGACCGCTACAAGCTCTTTCCGTCACCGCGCAACCAGCACCGCGTGGTGTTCGAGCACGAGGTCTTCCAGCCCCACCCCTACGCGCTGATCGACCTGCCCAGCTACGACCTGCGGGGCCGCTACAGCCTGTTCGCGGCCCACCGCCTGGCGGACGGCAAGATGGGCCAGCTCGCCACGTTCGAGCTGGCCGAGGATGCCGAGCGGTTCGCGCGCCTGTTCACACCCGACTGAGCCGCATCCGCCATGCACTACGAGAACCAGATCCACGTCCCGCCCTCGTTCCTGGCGGTGTACAGCGACGCCCGCCAGCGCCTGTCCGAGCCGGTCGCCGTGGTGCGCGAGCGCTACGAACTGTGCGAAGACCTGGCCAGCCATCTGGTGGAGCAGGCGCAGACGCTCTACCACGTGCAGGCCCCGTCGGAGGCCGAGATCCTGCTGCGCATCCATGCCGGGCTGGCCACGCCCGGCTCCGGCGTGGCGCCGTCCGAGGCGCGCTGGATCACGCTGCGCCTGGCCGAACTGCTGAACTGGCGCTGCCCGGAACTGCCGCCCCCTTCGGACGAGGTTCCGCAGGGCGACGCCCCTGCGCCCTAGCCCCGCCACCCAGCGCGAGGGCACCGGCAGCGGCGCGACGAAGGGCCTGTACCGGCGCATCCTGGCTATACTGCCCCCCATGCCTTCGCACACCCCCTCGCCTTCGCGGACCCTCCGGTCCGTGGCGGCGTGCGCAGGCAAAGCCAAAAAACCCCAGCTCATCTGACCGGAGCTGCGGTTCCGTCCGGATGAGCGACGGAACCGCGCGGCAGGCACCCTCTCCCCTTTTTTCTCTTTTGAACGCCTGCCGCTTTGCCGGTCGGCGCACGCATCCCTGGACGGCTCCCTCGGTCGTTGCCTGAAAGGATGTTCCCGTGCGTTCACATTCCACCCCTTCCCATGCCACCACCCGCCCTGCCACCCCGCGGGCCCGTGGCGATTTCTCCGGCCTCTGGATTCCCCTCGTCACCCCGTTTCGCCAAGGCGCCGTGGACCATGCCGCCCTGAAGGCCCTCGTGCAGCGGCTGCGCGGCACGGGCATCGCGGGGTTCATGGCCTGCGGCTCCACCGCCGAAGCCGGGGCGCTGGACACGCCGGAGCAGGACGCCGTGCTGGCCACGGTGCTCGCGCACGCGGGCGGCCTGCCGGTGGTGATGGGCGTGTCGGGCTGCCACATGGGCCAGGTGCTGGCGCGGGTGCGCAGCCTGGCCCCGCAGCCGCTCGCGGGGCTGTTGGTGTCAGCGCCGCATTCCATCCGGCCGTCGCAGGCCGGGCTGCAGCAGTGGTTCGAGGCGATCGCCGACGCCAGCGCGGTCCCGCTCATCGTCTACGACATTCCCTACCGCACCGGCGCCACGCTCGACCTGGCCACCTTGCGCGGCCTGGCGGCGCACCCGAACCTCCGCGCCGTGAAGGATTGCGGCGGCAGCCCGGCGAAGACGCAGGCGCTCATCGCAGACGGCACGCTGCAAATGCTGGCGGGCGAGGACGCCCAGGCATTCACCACCGTCGCGCTCGGGGGCGCCGGGGCCATCGCCGCGAGCGCGCACTGGCAGACGGCCGAATGGGTGGCCTGCCTGAATGCCGTCGCGGCCGGGGACCTGGTGCAGGCGCGCGGGCTCTGGCAGCGGATTCTTCCGTGGGTGGAGCGTTTCTTCGCCGAGCCCAACCCCGCCCCCATCAAGGCCCTGCTGGCCGCGCAGGGCGAGATGGCGGACGAGCTGCGCGCGCCGATGACGTCGGCCTCGCCGGCACTGGTACAGCGGCTGCAACAGGCCCTGGCGGCCCTGCCGCGCGGCGAGCCGGCCGTCATCGCACCCCAGGGCGCCTAAGAACCTGCGAGAGACGGCCCCCAGGCCGCCGCCATCAAGGCGGCGGCACCCCTTCGGCCCGTGCCGTCGGGGGTTCGGATTCGCCGGGGCCGCCGGGCGCGGCAGGCGTGCCCTGGTGGAAGCGCATCTGCCACCCGCGCGCAGACCGCTCCCACACCGAGGTGCGCAGCGTCCACCGCTCCAGGGTTCCGTCGTCCAACCGCTGCGCCGATCGGTACGTGAGCAGCGCGGCGAATTCACCGAGACGCCGGACCTCGAAGCGGTCCGCGACCACCACGGCATGCTGCGCCTGGGCAGGCAGTTGCGACAGGAGGTCCGCCTTGGTGTAGACCGTGCCGGAGCGGCCGAACTCGCGGAAGTCGTCGTGCAGCAGCGCGTCCAGCCGGGCGGCGTCCTGGCGCGCGGCCGGCCGGTGCAACTCCACCTCCAGGGCCTGCAGCAACGGCAAAAGGGGCGCGTCGGAAGCAGGCATCGAAAAAGGGCGCGTCAGGCCACGGGCGCGCCGGCCTTCAGCCGCCCGTGACGGGTGGAAAGAACGCCACTTCCGCCCCATCGGCCAGCGCCGCGGATTCGTCGCTCAGCGTCTGGTCGAGCGCCATGCGCACCGCGCGGCCGCGGCCCAGGCTGTGCGCCCAGGGCCCGCCGCGCGCGATCAGCTCGTCGCGCAGCGCGCCCAGCGTGGCCGCCTGCGTCGCCAGGCGTTCGCTGCCCTGCCCCACGGCCTCGCGGATCGCGGCGAAGTAGCGCACGGTGACGGTGCGGCTCATGACTGCAGCTCCGCCCAGGGAATGAAGCGCACGGTATCGCCCCGCGCGATGGTCTGGCCGGCCGGGGTGTCCACCACGCCGTCGCCCCAGGCGACCGACGTGAGCACGCCCGATCCCTGGTGGGGAAACAGGTCCAGCCCGCCCGCCGCATTGCGCCGCACGCGCAGGAACTCGCGGCGCCGGTCCGCGCGCGGCCAGTCGAAGTCGGCCGTGGCCGCCACGCTCTGCGGGGCGACGGCCTGCACGCCCTGCAGCCGCAGCAGGAACGGGCGCACCAGCAGCGCGAAGGTCATGAAGCTCGATACCGGGTTGCCCGGCAGCCCCATGAAGTGCGCCGCGCCGATGCGGCCATGGGCGAAGGGCTTGCCGGGCTTCATGGCGATCTGCCACAGGTCCAGCCGGCCCAGGGCCTCGACGGCGGGCTTGACGTGGTCTTCCTCGCCCACCGACACGCCGCCGCTGGTCAGGATCAGGTCGTGCTCCAGGCTGGCGCCACGCAGCGCCTCCAGCGTGGCCTCGCGCCGGTCCGGCACGATGCCCAGGTCGGTCACCGCGCAGCCCAGGCGGCGCAGCAGCCCCCGAAGGAAGAACCGGTTGCTGTTGTAGATGGCGCCGGGCGGCATGCGGGCCGGGTCCACCTCGCCGGGCATGACGAGTTCGTCGCCGGTCGAAAACAGCGCCACGCGCGGGCGCCGCGCCACGGTGAGCCGCGCTAGGCCGATGCTCGCGGCCAGCCCCAGCGCGGCCGGCGTGAGCCGCGTGCCCGCGGCCAGCACCTCGGCCCCGAGCGCGATGTCCTCGCCCGCGCGGCGAATCCAGTGGTCGGCGGCGGGCACGGCATCGATCTGCACGCGGTCGCCCTCCAGCGCCTGGCAGTCTTCCTGCATCACGATCGCATCGGCCCCGGGCGGCACCGGCGCGCCCGTGAAGATGCGCGCCGCCGTGCCCGCGGCCAGCGGCAGGCCCGCGCTGCCGGCCGCGATGCGCTGCGACACGGGCAGCTGCGCCCCGGCAGCGGCCAGGTCGGCCCGGCGCACGGCATAGCCGTCCATGGCGCTGTTGTCATGGGGCGGCACCTGCAGCGGCGAGGCGGCCGCCACGGCCAGCACGCGGCCATCGGCCTCGAACGTGTCCACCGTGTCGGTGCCGGCCAGCGGCACGGCATGGGCCAGCAGGTCGGCCAGCGCCTCGTCCAGGGGCTTCATCGGGGGGCGGGCGGCAGCGGGCATTCAGCGGACTCCAGGCGGTGGCGGAACATAGTGAAAGCGTGGACCCTGGGCGATCAGCCAGTCGGCCAGGGCATCGACCGGGCCGGCCCAGCCATCGAAGACAGGCAGCCCGGTGGGCACGGGCAGGCGGGCGGGGGCATCGGTCACCACGGCGACGACGAACGGGTCCTGCGGATAGCGCACGCTGCGCTCGGTGTCATCGGGCGACGGCGAGCGCCACACCTCCACCTTGGGCAGATCGCCCTCCTTGAAGCCCTCCACCAGGGCCCAGTCCACCCGGTTGTCCAGCTCGGCCAGCAGGCCGTGCACGTCGGGCTCGGTGGGCTGGGCGAACTCGCGCATCAGCACCATCCGTCGGTCCGAAGCCGCCACCACCTCGAACGCCCCGGCCTCGCGGTGGCGCCAGGTGTCCTTGCCGGGGTGATCGACGTCGAACCGGTGGTGCGCGTGCTTGACCACCGACACGCGCTGCCCGCGCTGGCCCAGCGCCGGAATGAGCCGCTCGATCAGCGTGGTCTTGCCGCTGCCCGAGAACCCGGCAAAGCCCACCACCTTCATTGCGACCTCCTGGGATTTGCTATTAATTCAATAGCAAAAGGGACAATAAGCACTAGGGCATCGGCCCGATTCGGCACAAAACCCGCCTGGAAGAACTCAGGCGCAGTGGCGGCTGATGTAGGCCTTGACCAGCACCACGTCGGCCGGCATGACCTGCACACGCTTGGGCAGCGCCTCGATGCCCTCGAACTTGGCCGGCCGCTCGGGCGGTTGGCCCAGCGCCTCGAAGATGGTCTCGGCGAACTTGATCGGCAGCGCGGTTTCCAGTACCAGCATCGGCACGCCGGGACGGATGTGCTCGCGCGCCACCTTCACGCCGTCGGCGGTGTGGGTGTCGATCGTCACGCCGAAACGCTGGAACGTGTCGCGGATGGTCGCGATGCGGTCTGCGTGCGTGCTCTTGCCGCTCACGAAGCCGTAGCGCCCCGCCGCCTCGGCAAACGCGGGATCGCCGCTCAGGTCGAACGCGCCGTCCCGGGCCAGGGCCTCACCGAACAGCGCCTGTGTGCGGGCGCCGTCGCGGCCGAGCAGGTCGAACACGAAGCGCTCGAAGTTGCTCGCCTTGCTGATGTCCATGGACGGGCTGGAGGTCTCGTGCGTGTCGGCGCTGCCGCGCACGCGGTACACGCCCGTGCGGAAGAACTCGTCCAGCACGTCGTTCTCGTTCGTCGCCACCACCAGCTGGTCGATCGGCAGGCCCATCATGCGCGCCACGTGGCCCGCGCAGACGTTGCCGAAGTTGCCCGACGGCACGGTGAAGCTCACCTTCTGGTCGTTGGTGTCGGTGGCCTGCACGTAGCCGGCGAAGTAATACACCACCTGCGCCAGCAGGCGCGCCCAGTTGATCGAATTGACCGTGCCGATCTTGTACTGGCGCTTGAAGGCCAGGTCGTTGCTCACGGCCTTGACGATGTCCTGGCAATCGTCGAACACGCCCTCGATGGCGAGGTTGTGGATGTTCTCGTCCTGCAGGCTGAACATCTGCGCCTGCTGGAACGCGCTCATGCGGCCGTGCGGGCTGGTCATGAACACGCGCACGCCCTGCTTGCCCTTCATGGCGTATTCGGCGGCGCTGCCGGTGTCGCCGCTGGTCGCGCCCAGGATGTTGATCGTCTCGCCGCGGCGCGCCAGTTCGTATTCGAACAGGTTGCCCAGCAGCTGCATCGCCATGTCCTTGAAGGCCAGCGTGGGGCCGTTGGACAGGGCTTCGAGCCACAGGCTGTTTTCCAGGTGGCGCAGCGGCACGATCTCGCCGGTGCCGAACACTTCGGCCGTGTACGTCTTCTCGCACAGGCGCTTGAGATCCGCCGCGGGAATGTCGTCGATGTAGAGCGACAGGATCTGGAAGGCCAGTTCCGCGTAGCCCTGCTCGTGGTACGCCTTGCGCAGGCGGGTGAGCGCCGCGTCGTCGATCTGCGGGTAGCGCTCGGGCAGGTACAGGCCGCCATCGGGCGCCAGGCCCTCCAGCAGGATGTCGCAGAAATGCTTGCGGTCGGCGTGGCCGCGGGTCGAGACGTACAGCATCAGTTCAGCTCCTCCTTGCGGATGCGCGTAATGGGGCCCAGCACCGTGGGCAGCGCCTGCATCTGCGCGATGGCGTCGTTCATCGTGCCCTCGCGCGTGTCGTGCGTGAGGATGATGAGGTCGGTCTGCGTGGAACCCTCGCCGCCCACCTCGTCGGCTTCGCGCTGCAGCACCGCGTCGATGCTGATGCCGGCCGTGGCGAGCAGGCCCGTGACCTTGGCCAGCACGCCGGCCTCGTCGGCCACGCGCAGGCGCAGGTAATAGCTGGTGACGACCTCGCTCATGGGCAGCACGGGCAGCGTGCCCATGGCCTGGTCGAGCGTGTGCGACTGGAAGGCCAGGTGCGGCACGCGGTGCTCGGGGTCGGCCGAGGCCAGGCGGGCGATGTCCACCAGGTCGGCGATCACGGCGCTGGCCGTGGGCTCGCTGCCGGCGCCCTTGCCGTAGTAGAGCGTGGTGCCCACGGCATCGCCCTGCACCACCACGGCGTTCATGGCGCCTTCCACGTTGGCGATCAGGCGCTTGGCGGGCACCAGCGTGGGGTGCACGCGCAGCTCCACGCCGTCGGTCTGGCCGGAGGCCGCGCCCGCGCCGGAGCGGCGCTTGGCGATGCCCAGCAGCTTGATGCGGTAGCCCAGTTGCTCGGCGTAGCGGATGTCGGCCGCGCCGAGCTTGGTGATGCCTTCCACGTAGGCCTTGTCGAACTGCACCGGGATGCCGAAGGCGATGGCCGACATGATGGTGGCCTTGTGCGCGGCGTCCACGCCTTCGATGTCGAAGGTCGGATCGGCCTCGGCATAGCCCAGTCGCTGCGCCTCTTTCAGCACCACGTCGAAATCCAGGCCCTTGTCGCGCATCTCGGACAGGATGAAGTTGGTGGTGCCGTTGATGATGCCGGCGATCCACTGAATGCGGTTGGCGGTGAGCCCCTCGCGCAGCGCCTTGATGATCGGGATGCCCCCGGCCACGGCGGCCTCGAAGGCCACCATCACGCCCTTGGCCGATGCGGCCGCGAAGATCTCGGTGCCGTGCACGGCCAGCAACGCCTTGTTGGCGGTGACCACGTGCTTGCCGGCGGCAATCGCCTCCAGCACCAGGGCCTTGGCGATGCCGTAGCCGCCGATCAGCTCGACCACGATGTCGATGTCGGGGTTGGCGATGACGGCGCGCGCATCGCTCACCACCTGGGCGGTGTCGCCCACGACGGTCCTGGCGCGGGCCGCGTCGAGGTCGGCCACCATGGCGATCTCGATGCCACGGCCGGCGCGGCGGCGGATTTCCTCCTGGTTGCGTTGCAGCACGTTGAAGACGCCGCTGCCGACGGTGCCAATGCCCAGCAGGCCCACTTGGATCGGTTTCATGATCGAATTACCAGTCAAATTGCACTGCAGCGCTAGTTGAATATGCGCTGACAGCTATGAAAATAGGAGTAAAAAATCAGGCGGTGCCATGCTGCTGCCGGTACCGGGCGAGGAAATCCGCCAGGCGGCCGATGGCCACGCGCAGGTCGTCCTCGTGCGGCAGGAACACGATGCGGAAGTGCTGTTGGTCGGGGTAATTGAAGCCCGAGCCCTGCACCAGCATCACGCGCGTGGCGCGCAACACCTCCATGAAGAATTGGCGGTCGTCGGCGATGGGGTACATCGCGGGGTCTAGGCGGGGGAACATGTAGAGCGCCGCCTTGGGTTTCACGCAGCTCACGCCCGGGATCGCCGAGATGAGTTCATAGGCCAGGTCGCGCTGGCGCCGCAGGCGCCCGCCTTCCCGGACCAGGTCGTTGATGCTCTGGTAGCCGCCCAGCGCCGTCTGGATGGCCCACTGGCCGGGCACGTTGGAGCCCAGCTTGATGTTGGCGAGCATGTTGATGCCCTCGATGTAATCGCGGGCCACCTCCTTGTTGCCCGAGATCACCATCCAGCCCGCGCGGTAGCCGCACGAGCGGTAGGCCTTGGAGAGCGAGTTGAAGGTCAGCGTGAGCACGTCGGTGGACAGGCTGGCCAGCGCCGTGTGCGTGACGCCGTCGTACAGCACCTTGTCGTACACCTCGTCGGCCAGCAGCACCAGGCCGTGCTCGCGGGCGATCTGCACCAGGGCCTTGAGCAGCTCGTCGGAGTACATCGCGCCCGTGGGGTTGTTGGGGTTGATGACCACCAGCCCCTTGGTCCGCGGCGTGATCTTGGCGCGGATGTCGTCCAGGTTAGGCATCCAGCCATTGGCCTCGTCGCACAGGTAGTGCACGGGCTTGCCGCCCGACAGGCTGGCGACGGCGGTCCACAGGGGGTAGTCGGGCGCGGGCACCAGCAGTTCGTCGCCGTCGTCGAGCAGCGCGTTGGTGGCCATGCCGATCAGGTCGCTCGCGCCGTTGCCCAGGTAGATGTCGTCGAGCGTCACGCCCGCCACGCCCTGCTGCTGGCTGTAGTGCATCACCGCCTTGCGCGCGCCGAAGATGCCCTTGCTGTCCGAATAACCCGCCGAGTTGGGCAGGTTGCGGATCATGTCCTGCTGGATTTCCTCGGGGGCGTCAAAGCCGAACGGCGCGAGGTTGCCGATGTTCAGCTTGATGATCTTCTGCCCCTCGTCCTCCATCTGCTTGGCCGCGTCCACGATCGGGCCCCGGACATCGTAGAGAACGTTATTGAGCTTCGCGGATTTGTGGATGGTCTTCATGCGCTGGCGAAAAAAGGACGGGAGCCGGACACGGGGGGACTCAGAGACCCGCCAGGAGGCATTGCCTCTGTGGCGAAACCTATAATTTGACCACAGTTCCCGCAGCGCGCCGGGGCCTTTGGCCCCTTGCAGCGCCCCCTTTTCCCGAACGGGCTCCCGCCCCCAACGCATGAAATTCCAGCCCGACCGCTCCGAAACGCAGACCATCAGCGCCTACGGCCCCGGCTGGATCGGCGTGGACGGCGAAAAGCTCACGACGAGCGTGATCCTCGGCTCGCGCGGGCTGCGCCAGGCGTGGGACTGCACGCGCTTCGAAGACCTGACGCGGGCGCACTTCGCACAACTGGCCGGGCTCGATGCGGAACTCATCCTTTTCGGCAGCGGCACGCGCAACCGCTTTCCGCCGCCCGCCTGGCTGCAGCCGCTGATGGCCAAGCGCATGGGGCTGGAGACCATGGACACCCCGGCGGCCTGCCGCACCTACAACATCCTGGCGGGCGAGGGGCGCAACGTGGTCGCCGCCCTGCTGCTGGAGCCTTGACCGCCAGTTGTGTACTTTGGTTACAGACTGCAGGGCCTGAAAGAGTGCGAAAGAGTCCGTTTCAAGGTAAAATCTCCGGTTGCGGTCGGGGGCCCTCCAAGAGCAATAACACACACCGCTCCCCCGGCTTTTCAACGACTTTCATCCTGAGAGATTGAGTGCCATGGCGATCGTTGTCAACAAACCCCTACCTGAATTTGAAGCCAACGCGACCGGGGGGATCAAGGTCTCCAATACCTCGCATCTTGGCCAGGTTCTGATTCTGTACTTCTATCCCAAGGACAACACCCCTGGCTGCACCACCGAAGCCATGCAGTTCCGCGACAAGTACAAAGACTTCGTCAAGGCCGGCGCAGCCGTCTTCGGCGTGTCGCGCGACAACATGAAGTCGCACGACGACTTCAAGGAAAAGCTCGAACTCCCGTTCGAACTGATCGCCGACACCGAAGAAAAAATGTGCCACATGTTCGGCGTGGTCAAGAACAAGATCATGTACGGCAAGAAGGTCAAGGGCATCGAACGCAGCACGTTCCTGGTCGGGCCCGACGGCATCCTCGCCCACGAATGGCGCGGCCTCAAGGTGCCGGGCCATGTGGACGAAGTGCTCAAGGCCGTGAAGTCCATCAAGGCCCTCAAGAAAGCTGCCTGAAGCCGGCTGCGGCAGGCTGCCGCGGCCCGTCATGGGGAGCATGCATAATGGGTCGATGCTGCTGAGAAACGCAACGCCCTCCCCTCACCCAAAAGCCGCCTTGGCCTCCAGGCGGCTTTTTGCTTTCTGAACATCCCATCGAGGCCATTGCACCATGCCCCTGCCCCCCGCCCCCACCCGGCGCGCCGCGCTGCTTTCTCCGGATGCTTACCACCAGACCGCGGCCCGTGCGGACCTGACCGCCGTTGACGAACCGGTCGAAGCCTTCGAATCCGCCAACCCTCCCGCCACCCGTTCCACCCGCAAGCCCGCGCGTACGACCGCCCCATCCGCCCGCGATGCAGCACCCCGCGCTGAAAGCACTGCCGCGCGTGCACCCGCGCCAGTGGCCAGCGAGGCACCGCCGCAACCCGGGCAGCGCGCGCCGTCGCGCCGCCGAGCCGCACCGGCCCCTGCGCCGGTGCAGGCCCGTGAGCCCGCCCTGGCTGAACCTGTGCAGGCACGCACCGCCGCGCCCGAACCCGCACCAGCCCCCGCTGCGTCACCCAGCGCGCGCAGCCGAAAGGTGCGCAGCAACGGCCCCAAGAAGATGTTCGTGCTGGACACCAACGTGCTGCTGCACGACCCGACCAGCCTCTTCCGATTCGAGGAGCACGACATCTTCCTGCCGATGATCGTGCTCGAAGAGCTCGACGGCCACAAGAAAGGCATGACCGAGGTCGCCCGCAACGGACGCCAGGCCAGCCGCACGCTCGACGCCCTGGCCGCCGCGCAGGGCGCCGACATCGCGCGCGGGCTCAAGCTCGACTCCACCGGCCAGCGCGCGGCCGGCGGCTGCCTGTATTTCCAGACGGCGCCGCTCGACTACAGCCTGCCCACCAGCCTGCCTCAGGGCAAGGCCGACAACCAGATCCTGGGCGTCGTCGAGGCGCTGCGCAAGCTGCATGCCCCGCGCGAAGTCGTGCTGGTGTCCAAGGACATCAACATGCGCGTCAAGGCGCGCGCGCTCGGCCTGAACGCCGAGGACTACCAGAACGACAAGACGCTCGAAGACGGCGACCTGCTGTACTCTGGCCTGCTCGCGCTGCCGGCCGACTTCTGGATCAAGACCGGCAAGAACGTGGAAAGCTGGCAGAGCGGCGTGCACACGTACTACCGCATCGGCGGACCGATCGTGCCGCAGTTGATGATCAACCAGTTCGTGTACTTCGAGGCCCCCGGCGAGCCCAGCCTGTTCGCCCGCGTGACCGAGATCCGCGACCGCACGGCGGTGCTGCAGACGCTCAAGGACTACGGCTCGGCCAAGAACGCCATCTGGGGCGTGAACACCCGCAACCGCGAGCAGAACTTCGCCATGAACCTGCTCATGGACCCCGAGGTGGACTTCGTCACCCTCACCGGCACGGCCGGCACCGGCAAGACGCTGATGGCGCTGGCCGCGGGACTCACGCAGGTGCTGGACGAGCGCCGCTACACCGAGATCATCATGACCCGCGCCACGGTGAGCGTGGGCGAGGACATCGGTTTCCTGCCCGGCACCGAAGAAGAAAAGATGGGCCCGTGGATGGGCGCGCTGGACGACAACCTGGAATTTTTGGCCAAGGGCGACGGCGGTAACGCCGGCGAATGGGGCCGCGCGGCCACCAACGAGCTGATCCGCAGCCGCATCAAGATCAAGAGCATGAACTTCATGCGCGGGCGCACGTTCCTCAACAAGTACGTGATCATCGACGAGGCGCAGAACCTCACGCCCAAGCAGATGAAAACGCTCATCACGCGGGCGGGCCCGGGCACCAAGATCATCTGCATGGGCAACCTGGCGCAGATCGACACGCCGTACCTGACCGAAGGCTCCTCCGGCCTGACCTACGCGGTGGACCGCTTCAAGGGCTGGCCGCACAGCGGCCACATCACCCTGGCGCGCGGCGAGCGCTCACGCCTGGCGGACTTCGCCAGCGAAGTGCTGTGAGCGGGAGCACCCGGTAATGGCCGTGGGATGGATGACCGCGCTGAAGCTGGTTCCCTGGGGCGACGTGATCGAGGCGACGCCCCAGATCCTGCAGGCCGCCCGGCGGCTGCTGGGCCAGACGCAGAAAGGGCCGGCAGCCACCGCCGCCGCGCCCCTGCCCAATGGCACGGAGGACGGCCTGGCCGCACTGCGCCAGCGGGTGCAGGCGCTGGAGGCCGAGCAGCAGGCGTCGGCCGTGCTGATCGGTTCGCTCGCCGAGCAGAACGCCCAGCTCGTGCGCGCGGTGGATGCGCTGCGGGTGCGCAGCCAGCGCCTGACGATCGCCGTGGCACTGACCGGCGTCGCCACCGTGGGGCTGCTGGCCTGGGCGCTGGGCGGCAACTGACCGGGGCCGCACCGCATTCCGGACGTTTGCTATTTAATTGATAGCAATATGCCCTAGAAGGATATGCGCTGGAGGCCTTTTTGACCCCAGGCGCCTAGAAGTCGTCGCCGGAGCCCATGGCGAGGTTTTCGAAGCGCGTCTGGTTCTTCTGGAAGAACAGCTTCACCGTGCCGGTGGGGCCGTTCCGTTGCTTGCCGATGATGACCTCGGCCACGTTCGGCTCCTTGCTGTCCTTGTTGTAGTAATCGTCGCGGTAGATGAACATGATGATGTCGGCATCCTGCTCGATGGCGCCGGATTCGCGCAAGTCGGACATCATCGGCCGCTTGTCGGTGCGCTGCTCCACCGAGCGGTTGAGCTGCGACAGCGCGATCACCGGGCACTGCAGTTCCTTGGCCAGCATCTTCAGGCCCCGGGAGATCTCGCCCAGTTCGGTGGCGCGGTTGTCCGAGCTGGACGAACCCGAGCCGCTCATGAGCTGCAGGTAGTCGACCACGATCAGCCCCAGCTTGCCGCACTGGCGCGCCAGCCGGCGCGCGTTGGCGCGCAGCTCGCTGGGTGTGAGGCCCGGCGTCTCGTCGATGTGCAGCGACACCGTGCGCAGGCGCTCGATGGCCTCGGTCAGCCGCGGCCATTCTTCGTCGGTCAGCTTGCCGGTGCGCAGGTTGCCCTGGTTCACGCGGCCGATGGAGCCCACGATCCGCACCGCCAGTTGCGCCGCGCCCATTTCCATCGAGAAGATGGCCACGGGCAGGCCTTCGTTGAGCGCCACGTGTTCGGCGATGTTCACGGCGAACGAGGTCTTGCCCATGGACGGCCGCGCCGCCAGCACCACCATGTCGCCCGCCTGCAAGCCCGACGTCATGCGGTCCAGGTCGGCGAAACCCGTGGGCACGCCGGTTACGTCCACGGGGTTGTCCGCCATTTCCTGGACGCGGTCCAGCAGGTCCACCACCAGCGTGTCCAGCGACTGGAAGCCCTGCTTCATGCGCGAGCCTTCTTCGCCGATGGCGAAGATCTTCTGCTCGGCCTCGTCCAGGATGCGCTCGACCGGCTTGCCCTTGGGGTTGAAGGCGTTGGTGGCGATCTCGTCGCTGGCCGTGACCAGCTTGCGCAGGATCGACCGCTCCCGCACGATCTCCGCGTAGCGCCGAATATTGCTCGCGCTCGGCACGTACTGCGCCAGGCTGTTGAGGTAGGCCAGCCCGCCGATCTCCTCCGCCTTGCCCAGCCCCTGCAGCCGCTCGTACACCGTGATCACGTCGGCGGGCTTGCTGGCGTTCACCATGGCGCCGATGGCCGAATAAATGAGCTGGTGCTCGTGCCGGTAGAAATCGCCGTCCACCAGCAGGTCGCCCACCCGGTCCCAGGCCATGTTGTCGAGCAGCAGGCCGCCCAGCACGCTGGACTCGGCCTCCAGGGAATGCGGCGGCACGCGCAGCTGAGCGACTTCGCGGTCCGGCGCCGGAGCGAAATCCTCGTCGATGGAAAGGGACTCGAGGGTCATGGCAAAAGGTCCTCTCGCGGCGGGCGCGGTGGGTTACCGTCAGGCAGATGGGAAGACTGAGATGACAAGTCTGTGGACAAGCTGTTCACAGGCGGTGGGTGACCGGTGCATGGAACAGCAGGCCAGAAACGCGAAAGCCGCCCGAGGGCGGCTTCGCGATCGATGCCAGAGGCAGCGCTTTTTCGTTAAGCGGTTTCGCCGTAGACCGACACGGTCACGTCCACCACCACGTCGGTGTGCAGGGCCACGCTCACCGTGTTGTCGCCGACGACCTTGATCGGGCCGTTGGGCAGGCGGATCTGCGACTTCACGACCTTGTAGCCTTGCTTGTTCAGCTCTTCAGCGATGTCGTGGTTGGTCACGGAACCGAACAGGCGGCCGTCCACGCCAGCCTTTTGCGTCAGCTTGATGGTCGTGCCACCGAGCTTTTCGCCTTGGGCCTGGGACTCGGCCAGCTTTGCAGCGGCGGCCTTTTCGAGTTCGGCGCGCTTGGCTTCGAACTCGGCCTTGGCGGATTCGGTGGCGCGGCGTGCGCGGCCCGAAGGAATCAGGAAGTTGCGGGCGTAGCCGTCTTTGACCTTGACGATTTCGCCGAGGTTGCCGAGGTTCACAACCTTGTCGAGCAGGATGATTTGCATGACTGTTGCTCCTTAGATCTTGTGCTGGTCGCTGTAAGGCACCAGGGCCAGGAAGCGCGCGCGCTTGATGGCGGTGTTCAGCTGACGCTGGTAGATGGCGCGCGTGCCGGTCAGGCGTGCGGGGATGATCTTGCCGTTTTCGGCGATGAAGTCACGCAGCGTGTCGACATCCTTGTAGTCAATCTCTTCGACGCCGGCGACGGTGAAGCGGCAAAAGCGCTTGCGCTTGAACAGCAGCGACTGGGTGTTGCGCTTCGGGCGCTTGTCTTTGTTGAACTTCTTGAACGTGGCCATTTTCGGACCTCTTGAAAATTAATCTTGTTGAATATCCTGGATGTGGAACACCAGCCCCTTGCCGTTGCGCGACGTCGCCAGAAACCCCCGGAAGATCCAGAGGCTGCCGAGCGCCTGTCTTGCCAGCCGCTCTGCGAGCGTGCCGAAGGCAATGGCCTTCACGACCGCCTTGACCTCGCGCTGTGCACCGGCTTCCTGCTGCTGAGACCCATGTTCGAGCTTCAGATCCAGGGCCGGCAGGCCAGCGGGCGTGTAGCGCAGGGCCTGAGCCTCGGCGATACAGGCGGTGAGGACAACGTGGTTTTCCACTCCTCCAGTCGATGGATCAGCGCTCGCCCGAAGCGGCGAACTCAGCCTGGCTGGCCTTGCGGGCTTCTTCGCGCTCGACGGTCTTCATCATCGAGGAAGGACCCGTGTCGGCCTTCTTCTTTTGAACCGTCAGGTGGCGCAGCACGGCGTCGTTGAACTTGAAGGCATGCTCCAGCTCAGCCATCACGGCCTGGTCGGCTTCGATGTTCACGCACAGGTAGTGGGCCTTGGCCAGCTTGTTGATCAGGTACGCCAGTTGACGGCGGCCCCAGTCTTCCACGCGGTGCACCTTGCCGCCGCCGGCGACGATCATGCCCTTGTAGCGCTCCAGCATGGCTGGAACTTGTTCGCTTTGATCCGGATGGATCAACAAAATGATTTCGTAGTGACGCATGCAAACTCCTTGTGGATGAAACCACCCGCTGCGTCTAGAAGCGGTGTGGCAAGGCAAAGCCGGCGATTATAGCCCCAAGGCCGGTCGCTTGTACACTCACGCCGGCCGAGACCGACGCCAGCCCGACGCATCTGCGTGCAAACGTCGCCTTTTCGCTTGAAATCCGCCGCATGGCACCCATTTGCCGCGCGTACCGTTCACTTTCAGAAGAAATCGACATGTCCGATCAAAACAATCCAGCCACCGCCTCTCATGGGGACGCCTCCCCCTCTCCTGAAGAAGTCGAAGCCGCGATGGCGGCACATGCCTCCGATGAACTGGGCCGCCTGCAGGGCGAACTGGCCGAGCTGAAGGCCAAGAGCGCCGATCTCGCCGACCAATTCCTGCGCGCCAAGGCCGAGGCCGAGAACGCCCGCCGCCGCGCCGAGGAGGAAATCTCCAAGGCCCGCAAGTTCGGCATCGAGAGCTTCGCGGAAAGCATGCTCCCCGTGGCAGACAGCCTGGCCGCGGCCCTGGCCATCAAGGACGCCACGATCGAACAGCTGCGCGAAGGATCGGACGCCACGCTGCGCCAGCTCACCTCCGCCCTGGAGCGCAACAAGGTGCTGGCCATCAACCCCAATGCGGGCGACAAGTTCGATCCGCACCAGCACCAGGCCATCAGCATGGTGCCGGCCGACCAGGAGCCCAACACGGTGGTGTCCGTGTTGCAAAAAGGCTACGTGATCGCCGAGCGCGTGCTGCGCCCGGCCCTGGTCACGGTGTCCGCGCCCAAGTAAGCACCCGCCGACCTAAAGAAAAACTGACGGCGACGGCTTGAAGCCGGCCAAGTTATCCACAAGTTATCGGCATCCAAATCTTTTTCAAAATCTCGGAGAACAACATGGGAAAAATCATCGGTATCGACCTGGGCACCACCAACAGCTGCGTGTCCATCATGGAAGGCAACACCACGCGGGTGATTGAGAACTCGGAAGGCGCGCGCACCACGCCCTCCATCGTGGCGTACCAGGAAGACGGCGAAGTGCTGGTCGGCGCCTCGGCCAAGCGCCAGGCCGTCACCAACCCGCAGAACACGCTGTATGCGATCAAGCGCCTGATCGGCCGCAAGTTCACAGAAAAGGAAGTGCAAAAGGACATCGACCTGATGCCCTACAAGATCACGGCGGCCGACAACGGCGACGCCTGGGTCGAAGTGCGCGGCAACAAGATCTCGGCCCAGCAGGTCAGCGCCGACATCCTGCGCAAGATGAAGAAGACCGCCGAGGACTACCTGGGCGAGGCGGTGACGGAAGCCGTCATCACGGTGCCCGCGTACTTCAACGACGCCCAGCGCCAGGCCACCAAGGACGCCGGCCGCATCGCAGGCCTGGACGTCAAGCGCATCATCAACGAGCCCACGGCCGCGGCCCTGGCCTTCGGCCTGGACAAGCAGGAAAAGGGCGACCGCAAGATCGCCGTGTATGACCTGGGTGGCGGCACGTTCGACGTGTCCATCATCGAGATCGCCGACGTCGACGGCGAAAAGCAGTTCGAAGTGCTGTCCACCAACGGCGACACGTTCCTGGGCGGCGAAGACTTCGACCAGCGCATCATCGACTACATCATTTCCGAGTTCAAGAAAGACCAGGGCGTCGATCTGTCCAAGGACGTGCTGGCCCTGCAGCGCCTGAAGGAAGCGGCAGAGAAGGCCAAGATCGAGCTGTCCAACAGCGCGCAGACCGACATCAACCTGCCCTACATCACGGCGGACGCCTCGGGCCCGAAGCACCTGAACATCAAGCTCACGCGCGCCAAGCTCGAAGCGCTGGTGGAAGAGCTGATCGAACGCACGATCGCCCCCTGCCGCACGGCCATCAAGGACGCCGGCATCAGCGTGTCGGACATCCATGACGTGATCCTGGTCGGAGGCATGACCCGCATGCCCAAGGTGCAGGACAAGGTCAAGGAGTTCTTCGGCAAGGATCCGCGCAAGGACGTGAACCCGGACGAGGCCGTGGCCGTGGGCGCCGCCATCCAGGGCCAGGTGCTGTCGGGCGACCGCAAGGACGTGCTGCTGCTGGACGTGACGCCGCTGTCGCTGGGCATCGAGACGCTGGGCGGCGTGATGACCAAGATGATCAGCAAGAACACCACGATCCCGACGAAGTTCGCGCAGACCTTCTCCACCGCCGACGACAACCAGCCGGCCGTGACGATCAAGGTGTTCCAGGGCGAACGTGAACTGGCCAGCGCCAACAAGCTGCTGGGCGAGTTCAACCTGGAAGGCATTCCGCCGGCAGGCCGCGGCGTGCCGCAGATCGAGGTGAGCTTCGACATCGATGCCAACGGCATCCTGCACGTGGGCGCCAAGGACAAGGGCACGGGCAAGGAAAACAAGATCACCATCAAGGCGAACTCCGGCCTGTCCGAGGAAGAGATCCAGAAGATGGTGAAGGACGCCGAACTGAACGCGGCCGACGACAAGAAGAAGCTGGAACTGGTCCAGGCGCGCAACCAGGGCGAAGCCGCCGTGCACAGCGTGACCAAGAGCCTGGGCGAGCACGGCGACAAGCTCGATGCCGCCGAGAAGGAGCAGATCGAGTCGGCCGTGAAGGCCCTGGAAGACGCGCTCAAGGGCGAGGACAAGGCCGCCATCGACGAGAAGACGACCGCGCTGATGACCGCCAGCCAGAAGCTGGGCGAGAAGATGTACGCCGAAGCGCAGGCCGCCCAGGCCGCGGCAGCAGGTGGCACGGAAGGTGCAGCGCCCCAGGGCGGTGCCTCGTCCTCCGCCGGCGCAGCACCGCACGACGACAACGTGGTGGACGCTGAAGTAAAGGAAGTGAAGAAAGGCTGAGCGCGCTCGCGTGCCCGACTAGCCGCCGCGCCGGGCCCTGTACAGGGGCCAGCGCGGCGTTCCTGTTCCAACCGAGCTCGGAAAGACCATGTCCAAGAGAGACTTTTACGAAGTTCTGGGCGTTCCAAAGAACGCCTCGGACGAAGAGATCAAGAAGGCTTATCGCAAGCTCGCGATGAAGCACCACCCTGACCGCAACCAGGGTGACGCGGCCAAGCCTGCCGAAGAGCGGTTCAAGGAAGCCAAAGAGGCTTATGAAATGCTCTCCGATCCGCAGAAGCGGGCCGCCTACGACCAGTACGGCCACGCGGGCGTGGACCCGAACATGCGCGGCCCCGGCGGCGCGGGTGCGGAAGGCTTCGGTGGTTTTGCCGAGGCCTTCGGCGACATCTTCGGCGACATGTTCGGCCAGGGCGGCGCGCGCGGGCGCGGCCAGGGCGGGCGCCAGGTCTATCGCGGCAACGACCTGAGCTACGCGATGGAGGTCACCCTCGAAGAGGCGGCCAAGGGCAAGGACGCGCAGATCCGCATTCCCTCGTGGGAATCGTGCGAGACCTGCCACGGCAGCGGCGCCAAGCCGGGCACCAGCGCCAAGACCTGCACCACCTGTGCCGGTGCCGGCACGGTGCAGATGCGCCAGGGCTTCTTCAGCGTGCAGCAGACCTGCCCGCACTGCCGCGGCACGGGCAAGATCATTCCCGAGCCCTGCACCACGTGCCACGGCCAGGGCAAGGTCAAGAAGCAGAAGACGCTGGAAGTGAAGATCCCCGCCGGCATCGACGACGGCATGCGCATCCGCAGCACCGGCAACGGCGAGCCGGGCACCAACGGCGGCCCGCCGGGGGACCTGTACATCGAGATCCGCCTGAAGAAGCACGACATCTTCGAGCGCGACGGCGACGACCTGCATTGCCAGGTGCCGGTGAGCTTCATCACGGCCGCGCTGGGCGGCGAGATCGAAGTGCCCACGCTGCAGGGCAAGGCAGCCATCGACATTCCCGAAGGCACCCAGGCCGGCAAGCAGTTCCGCCTGCGCGGCAAGGGCATCAAGGGCGTGCGGGCCAGCTACCCCGGCGACCTGTACTGCCACATCGCGGTGGAAACACCGGTCAAGCTGACCGAGCACCAGCGCAAGCTGCTGCGCGAACTGGAGGAGTCGCTCAAGAAAGGCGGCGCCAAGCACTCGCCCAGCGGCGAAAGCTGGACCGACCGGCTGAAGAACCTGTTCAGCTGATCGCAGCCAGGCCTTGAACGCCAACGGCGTCTTCGGGCGCCGTTTTTTTGCGTGAATGGGCAGCAAAGCCATCGCATACCACGATGGCTCTCGGCATTTTCATGGGAGAAAATACGGCAACTCTCTGATTCAGAGAATTCTCCAACCACGATGAAAAGCTCCGAGCGCAGTTTTGCGCGCCGAATCGACCTCACCTCGCTGCAGCTCTTCGTGGCCGTCTGCGAGCTGGGAAGCATCGGCCGCGCGGCGGAGCGGGAGTTCATCGCCGCCTCCGCCGTCAGCAAGCGCCTGTCCGATCTGGAAACCGCGGTGGACACCGCCCTGCTCTACCGGCACAGCCGCGGCGTCACCCTCACGCCCGCCGGTGAAAGCCTGCTGCACCACGCCCGCACCGTGCTGTTCGGCCTGGAGCGCATGCAGGGCGAACTGAGCGAATACGCCGACGGGGTGCGCGGCCATGTGCGCATGCACGCCAACATCTCGGCCATCGTGCAGTTCCTGCCCGAGGACCTGGGGGCCTTCGCCCGCGCGCACAGCCAGGTCAAGATCGACCTGCAGGAACACCTGAGCCCCGACGTGCTGCAGGCCGTGCGCGAGGGCGCGGCCGACCTGGGGCTGTTCCACACCGGCACCGCCGCCGAACCCGAGGGCCTGCAAAGCAGCCCCTACCGCAGCGATCGTCTGGTGCTCGTCGTGCCGCAAGGTCATGCATTGTCCCGGCATGCTGCTATCAAATTTGAAGCAATCCTCGACTGCGACATCGTGGGCCTGCAGGCCAACAGCAGCATCAGTCTGGCCATGCAACAGGCGGCCGCGCAGGCCGGGCGCCCGCTGCGCCAGCGCATCCAGGTCACCGGGCTGGACGCCATGTGCCGCATGATCGACAACGGCCTGGGCGTGGGCCTGCTGCCAGACCGGGCCTTCGCTTTGATGCGCGGCGTGGGCCGGCTGCAGTCCGTCGCGCTCGACGAGCCCTGGGGCCAGCGCGAGTTGCGCCTGGTGGCCCGCGACTTCGACACCCTGCCAGTCACGGCCCGGCTGCTGGTCGAACACTTGGTGCCACCTGCCCCGCCCGAGCCTTCCTAAAATCATCCACCCCACCTGAAACCCACCAAAGAGACCGCCATGGGACGCACCCTGTACGACAAGATCTGGGACGAGCACGTCGTCCACACCGAGGAGGACGGCACCGCCATCCTCTACATCGACCGCCACCTGGTGCACGAAGTGACCAGCCCGCAGGCGTTCGAGGGCCTGCGCCAGGCCGGCCGCAAGGTCTGGCGCGTCAGCTCCATCGTCGCCACGGCGGACCACAACACGCCCACCACCGGCTGGGAGCGGGGCTACGACGGCATCACCGACCCGATCAGCAAGGAGCAGATCACCACGCTCGACAAGAACATCGCCGAGGTCGGCGCGGCGGCGTTCTTCCCGTTCATGAGCAAGCGCCAGGGCATCGTCCACGTGATCGGCCCCGAGAACGGCGCCACGCTGCCCGGCATGACGGTGGTGTGCGGCGACAGCCACACCAGCACGCACGGCGCCTTCGGCGCGCTGGCGCACGGCATCGGCACCAGCGAGGTGGAGCACGTCATGGCCACGCAGACCCTGCTGGCCAAGAAGGCCAAGAACATGCTCATCCGCGTGGACGGCCAGGTCGCGCCCGGCGTGACGGCCAAGGACATCGTGCTGGCCATAATCGGCAAGATCGGCACGGCGGGCGGCACCGGCTACACCATCGAGTTCGGCGGCCCGGCGATCCGCGCCCTCAGCATCGAAGGCCGCATGACGGTCTGCAACATGGCCATCGAGGCGGGCGCGCGCGCCGGCCTGGTGGCGGTGGACGACAAGACCATCGACTACGTGAAGGGCCGGCCGCTGTCGCCCTCGGGGGTGGAATGGGACCAGGCGGTCGCCTACTGGAAGACGCTGCAGTCGGATGCCGACGCGCACTTCGACACGGTGGTCACGCTGAACGCCGCGGACATCGTGCCGCAGATCACCTGGGGCACCTCGCCCGAGATGGTGCTGGGCGTGGATGCCCGCGTGCCCGATCCCGACAAGGAAAAGGACGCCAACAAGCGCGGCGCCATGGAGCGCGCGCTCACCTACATGAACCTGGAGCCCGGCAAGGCGCTGAACGACATCTTCGTGGACAAGGTGTTCATCGGCTCGTGCACCAACAGCCGCATCGAAGACATGCGCGAAGCCGCTGCCGTGGTCAAGAAGCTGGGCCAGAAGGTCGCCAAGAACATCAAGCTGGCCATGGTGGTGCCCGGCTCAGGCCTGGTGAAGGAGCAGGCCGAGCGCGAAGGCCTGCACGAGATCTTCAAGGCCGCGGGCTTCGAATGGCGCGAGCCCGGCTGCTCGATGTGCCTGGCCATGAACGCCGACCGTCTGGAGCCCGGCGAGCGCTGCGCCTCCACCAGCAACCGCAACTTCGAAGGCCGCCAGGGCGCGGGCGGACGCACCCACCTGGTCTCGCCGGCCATGGCCGCCGCGGCCGCCGTGCACGGCCACTTCGTGGACGTGCGCCAGTTCGCCTGAGCGCCACGGCTGCATTCCATTCACCCCAAGGACACTTGCCGTGAACAAGACCGCCACCCTTCTCACCCTGGCCCTGGCTTGCCTGCTGGCCGGCTGCAACACCGTCAAGGGCATGGGCCAGGACGTGCAACGCGCGGGCAGCGCCATCGAACGGGCCGCCAAATGACCGGCCGCGCCACGCCCCAGACCTTCAGAAAGGACCGCCGCATGAAAGCCGTCGTATGGCCCCTCTTCGCCGCCTGGCTCCTGGGCGGTTCCGCCATGGCCCTGGCGGCCGACCGTGCCTGCGTGATCGAAGGCAACGTGCCCGTCGCCGGGAAAACCGTGGCGGTGAAGGACTGCATGGAGTTCACCGCCGGCATTCCGGCCGAGCAGCTCAAGGCGAGCTGCAACGGCCTGGCGCAGACCTCGGCCCAACTCGGGGGCAAGGCAGGCAAGGTGACCTTCCTCGCGCAGTGCCCCCGGCCCGCCAGTGGCGCGTGCAAGGGGCTGATGGGCCAGCCGCTGGACGCCTACTACTACAACCTGTCGCCCGAAGCCGTGCAGGAAAAACGCAAGGCCTGCGAAACATCCACCGCCGCCATCAAGGGCGGCACCTGGAGCAACGGGCAGTAACGCACCACTGCCTTCGAGCCCTCTTCCGGACACACACCATGCAGAAATTCACCCTCCACCAAGGCCTCGTGGCCCCCATGGACCGCGAGAACGTCGATACCGACGCCATCATTCCGAAGCAGTTCCTCAAGTCGATCAAGAAGACCGGCTTCGGCGTGAACCTGTTCGACGAATGGCGCTACCTGGACCACGGCGAGCCGGGCCAGGACCCGGCCAGCCGCAAGCCCAACCCGGACTTCGTGCTCAACCAGCCCCGCTACGCCGGCGCGTCCATCCTGCTGGCGCGCAAGAATTTCGGCTGCGGATCGAGCCGAGAGCACGCGCCCTGGGCGCTGGACCAATACGGCTTTCGCGCCGTGATCGCGCCGAGCTTCGCGGACATCTTCTTCAACAACTGCTTCAAGAACGGCCTGCTGCCCATCGTGCTGCCCGAGGCCACCGTGGCGCAGCTGTTCGATGAGGTGCACGCCTTTCCCGGCTACCAGCTCACCATCGATCTGGAGCGCCAGGTGATCGTGCGCCAGAACCGCGGCGAGGTCGTGGGCGAAGAGATTCCGTTCGAAGTGAACGCCTTTCGCAAGTACTGCCTGCTCAACGGGTTCGACGACATCGGCCTGACCCTGCGGCAGTCCGACAAGATCAAGGTGTTCGAGGCCCAGCGCCTGGCCACCAAGCCCTGGCTGGCCCACACCATGGCGGGTTGATCTGCCTGCCGGCAGCCAAACATCAAGCATCCAATCGGCCCGCAGCGCAATAAGCACTAGGGCATATCGCTATCAAAAGAGAAGCAATTACATGAAAATCGCAGTTTTGCCGGGTGACGGCATCGGCACGGAAATCGTGGCAGAGGCCGTCAAGGTGCTGGATGTGCTGGGCCTTCCGTTCGAGATGGAGTCCGCCCTGGTCGGCGGCGCCGCCTACGAGGCCCATGGCCACCCGCTGCCCGAAGCCACGCTGAAGCTGGCGCAGGACGCCGACGCCGTGCTGTTCGGCGCCGTTGGCGACTGGAAGTACGACAAGCTCGACCGCCCCCTGCGCCCCGAGCAGGCCATCCTGGGCCTGCGCAAGCACCTGGGGCTGTTCGCCAACTTCCGCCCGGCCATCTGCTACGAGCAACTGGTGGGCGCTTCGAGCCTCAAGCCCGAGCTGATCTCGGGCCTCGACATCCTCATCATCCGCGAGCTGACGGGCGACATCTACTTCGGCCAGCCGCGCGGCCGGCGCACGGCCGTGGACGGCCATTTCCCCGGCGCCGAAGAGGCCTTCGACACCATGCGCTACTCCAAGCCGGAGATCGAGCGCATCGCCCACGTGGCGTTCCAGGCCGCGCGCAAGCGCAGCAAGAAGGTCACCAGCGTGGACAAGGCCAACGTGCTGGAAACCTTCCAGTTCTGGAAGGACGTGGTCACCGAAGTGGGCCAGCAGTACCCCGACGTGGAACTGCAGCACATGTACGTGGACAACGCGGCCATGCAACTGCTGAAGGCGCCCAAGGCCTTCGACGTGGTGGTCACCGGCAACATGTTCGGCGACATTCTGTCGGACGAGGCTTCCATGCTCACCGGCTCCATCGGCATGCTGCCCTCGGCCAGCCTCAACAGCAAGAACCAGGGCCTGTACGAGCCCAGCCATGGCAGCGCGCCCGACATCGCCGGCAAGGGCGTGGCCAATCCGCTGGCGACCATCCTGAGCGCCGCGATGATGCTGCGCTTCAGCCTGAACCAGGAAGCGGCCGCCCAGCGCATCGAAGCGGCCGTGCAGAAGGTGCTGGCCCAAGGCCTGCGCACGCCGGACATCTGGAGCGAAGGCACCACGAAGGTGGGCACGGCGCAGATGGGCGACGCCGTGGTGAAGGCCCTGGGCTGACCGCTGCAGCCCGGCACGCGCTGAAGCGGGCCGTTCCTGCCCAAAAGGGTGGCCCGCCGGCCACCCTTTTTTATCGGTCCAGGCGTTGGCGATCGCTGGTATCAGCGCGCGTCGGGTGCGGCCTGCGGCGCGGCCGATGCCGCGCGAACGAAGGACCGGCGACGCACCCAGAAGGCCAGCGCCCCCACCGGTGCGGAGATGGTGAGGATGAGCGGAGCCTGGGGCCCGGCCTTCGCAAAGCCCGCCCCCAGCAGCTGCAGGCTCAGCCACTGCGCGGACCATGCGCCCGTGGTCCAGTCCAGATGGCACTGCACCACGCCCAACGCAACCCCGGTACACCACAGCCACTTGCGCTTCGGGATCGGCGTGCGAACGCAGACCCACAGCGTATAGACGATCCCGAGCGGAATGCCGATCGCGAGCGCCAGGAACAGGTAGTGGCCCGTCGATTTGCCTTCCAGCGAAAAGCGGTGGGTGGCGGCCAGGGACTGCGACGCCGGCGTCACCTGCAGTGCATTGAAGACGACCGCGCCGTCGCGCTGCTCCAGCATGGCAGAGACGACCAGCCAGGACTGCGGATACTCGTACTCGAGCGTGAGGTGGTGGAAGGTGGCGGAATCGGTCTTCAGAACCTGAACGCCCACCGCCTCGGCGGATTGGGGCGGTCCCGGGGGGATCAATGCCGCCATCCGGCCCAGGTTCTGCCGCAGATCGGCGGTGCGCAGCCGGGGCGCCAGCCGGGCCTCGACGGCTGGGAAATCCTGGCGGGCCAGCTCATCGACGGCGTCGCGAACCCTCTGCGTCTCCTGCGGCGCGATCGATGCCGGGCTGTCCTGAGACGCATTGCAGCCGCTCAACAGAGCGGCCAGGGCAAGAAAGGCGGTGGCGACGATGCGCATGCGGTGAGGGACCTTCGGCGTGGAAAAAAGGCCGGATGTTAAACAACACCTCCCGCCGCCCCTCAAAAAAAACAGCACCGTCGGCAAAAGGCCTTCCGCTACAATCGCCGCCTATGTTTGCCGCCCGCCCGTTCACCCTGCTGAACACTGCCCCCGCCGCCCTGGCCGGTGGGGCCGCGCGCGCAACCACCACCAAAACCACGACCATTAAGGGCTGATCCAGCCTGGTTCGTCGTGCGCCCTTCCTGGCCAGACGAGCCAGGCGAAAAGTCCCGGTCGGGTACTGTTTCTTAAACTGAATAGGGGCGTTGAAATGAGCAAGTTGGTAGGTTTGGTCGGCTGGCGCGGCATGGTCGGCTCCGTATTGATGGACCGCATGCAGGCCGAAGGCGATTTCGGTCTCATCGAGCCCGTGTTCTTCTCCACGTCGAACGCGGGCGGCAAGGCCCCGGCGCAGGCCAAGAACGAAACCACGCTCCAGGACGCCTTCGACATCAACGCCCTCAAGCGCTGCGACATCATCCTGACCGCCCAGGGCGGTGACTACACCACCGAAGTGTTTCCCAAGCTGCGCGATGCCGGCTGGAACGGCCACTGGATCGACGCCGCTTCCACTCTGCGCATGAAGGAAGACGCGGTCATCGTGCTGGACCCGGTCAACCTGCCCGTGATTCAGGATGCCCTGGCCAAAGGCGGCAAGAACTGGATCGGCGGCAACTGCACCGTGAGCTGCATGCTGATGGGCGTGGGTGCGCTGTACAAGGCCGGCCTGGTCGAGTGGATGAGCACGCAGACCTACCAGGCAGCCAGCGGCGGCGGTGCCCAGCACATGCGCGAACTGCTCACGCAATACGGCACGCTGAACGCGGAAGTGCGCTCGCTCCTGGACGATCCCAAGAGCGCCATCCTGGAAATCGACCGCAAGGTCATCGCCAAGCAACGCAGCCTGTCGGACGCGGAAACCGCCAACTTCGGCGTGCCCCTGGGCGGCAGCCTGATCCCCTGGATCGACAAGGACCTGGGCAACGGCATGTCCAAGGAAGAGTGGAAGGGCATGGCCGAGACGAACAAGATCATGGGCCAGGGCGAAGGCTTCGACACGCCCGCGGTGCCTGTGGACGGTTTTTGCGTGCGGGTGGGCGCCATGCGCTGCCACAGCCAGGCCCTGACCTTCAAACTGAAGAAGCATGTGCCCGTGGCCGACATCGAGGCCATGATCGCTGCCGACAACGAGTGGGTGAAGGTCGTGCCCAACACGCGCGAAGCCACCTTGAAGGACCTGACCCCCGTGGCTGTCACCGGCACCATGACGATTCCCGTGGGCCGCATCCGCCAGATGGCGATGGGACCGGAATACATCGGCGCTTTCACCATCGGCGACCAACTGCTGTGGGGTGCCGCCGAACCGCTGCGCCGCATGTTGCGCATCCTGCTGGCCGAATGACGCGGCGGGCGCTGACACCGAACCGGTGCCAGCGCCTTTAGGCACCAACGTTTTGTTACTGCTCGTTGTCCTTTGACAACATTGCTGCAGTGCACATTGCCCTTCTGAAAGGCGCCCAAAGGTTGCGCCATGGCTCAGCTTGTCAGTGCAAAACATTGATGCTATTGTGCTTTTTACACATTTTCACGCTTACGCGCGGAACCAAAACTGCCTGAATCTGGCACCTTGCCAGACCGCACAATCCTCTTTTGTTGATGGCACACATGCATCGTTGGAAACTCTCAATCCTGGCCGCCGCGGCCGTCATGTCGGCCGGCCTGTATGCCACCGATGCGAATGCTCTCGCCCTGGGCCGCCTCACCGTGCAGTCCGCCCTCGGCGAGCCCCTGCGCGCCGAGATCGAGCTGCCCCAGATCACTGCCGCCGAAGCGGATTCGCTGCGAGCGGCCCCCGCGTCCCCCCAGGTGTTCCGCGCCCAGGGGATGGAAGTGTCTCCCGCGCTGAACAGCCTGCGCGTGCAACTGCAGCGCCGCAGCGATGGCTCGATGGTGCTGCAACTCACCAGCGATCGCCCCATCAACGACCCCTTCGTCGATCTGGTGCTGGATGCCACCTGGAACTCCGGCCAGATCGTGCGCAGCTACACCATGCTGTTCGACCCGCCGGCCCTGCGCCGCGCGCCGGCCACCGTGACCGCATCGCCCCAGGTGACGGCGCCGTCCGCCCCGGCCGCAGCGCCGGCCCCTCGCACGCCCCGGGCTGCTGAGTCCGCTCCGTCCCAAACGGCGGCTACCGCCACGCCACGCCCGGCGCCGGCCCCCACGCCCCGCCCTGCCGCAGCACCGGCCCCGGCGGGTGCCGCCGGATCGGTCACCGTGCAAGCCGGCGACACTGCGGGCCGCCTGGCCGCCGCCAACCGTCCCGCTGGCGTGTCGCTCGACCAGATGCTCGTGGCGATGATGCGTTCCAACCCCGACGCCTTCATCCGCGGCAACGTGAACCGCCTGAAATCGGGCGCGGTGCTGCAACTGCCCGATGAAACGCAGGCACGGGCCACTCCCCCCGGCGAGGCACGCCAGATCATTGCCGCGCAAAGCCGCGACTTCAACGAATTCCGCCGCCGCCTGGCCGGTGCCGCACCCTCCGCTGAGGTGGCCGCCGCCGAGCGTTCGGCCAGCGGCAAGGTCCAGACCCAGGTCGAGGACCGCAAGCCCGCCACGGCCGCGCCAGACAAGCTCACCCTGTCCAAGGGCGCCGTGCAAGGCCAGAAGGCCGCAGAAGACCAGGTGGCCAAGGACAAGCAGGCCAGCGCCGCATCGGCGCGCATGGCCGAGCTGTCGAAGAACATCTCCGACCTGAACAAGCTCGGAACCGCCTCCGCGCCGGTGTCCACGGGCTCCGGCAGCGCGCCCGCAGCCACCGCCAGCGCCGCCACGGGCGCAGCCGTGGCCACAGGCGCCGTGGTACCGCCCGCTGCAGCGCCCGCGCCGCAAGCCCCCGCCAGCGTGGCCAGCGCCCCTGCGGCCCCCGCTGCTGCCGTGACGCCCGCCAGCACGGCGGCAACCCCGGCATCCAGCGTGGCGAGTGCCGAGCCGACCCCGCCCGTGGTGGCAGCCCCTGCGCCCGCACCGGCGCCAGCGCCCGTTGCCGTGCCCGCCCCAGCCCCCGACACGGAGGAGCCAGGCTTCTTCTCCAACCTGTTCGACGACCCCATGCTGCCGCTGGCCGGCGGTGCCTTGCTGGCGTTGCTGCTGGGCTACGGCGTCTACCGCACGGTCCAGAACCGCCGCAACCAGCACGCGGTGGACAGCTCGTTCATGGAAAGCAAGCTGCAGCCGGATTCGTTCTTCGGCGCCAGCGGCGGCCAGCGCGTGGACACGGCCAGCAGCCAGCTGAGCACCGGTTCTTCGATGGCCTATTCGCCCAGCCAGCTCGATGCCGGCGGCGATGTCGATCCCGTGGCCGAAGCCGACGTGTATCTGGCCTATGGCCGCGACCTGCAGGCCGAAGAGATCCTTAAGGAGGCCGTGCGCCACAACCCGGACCGCACCTCGGTCCACGTCAAGCTCGGCGAGATCTATGCCAAGCGCCAGGACCGCAAGGCGCTGGAAGCCGTGGCGCAGGACGTCTTCCGGCTGACCGATGGCCAAGGCCCCGACTGGGCCCGCGTGTCCGAACTGGGCCGCGAACTCGATCCTGAGAACCCGCTGTACCAACCCGGTGGCCGCCCTGGCGTGGTCCTGGACGACGACGGCCCCAACACCGGCAACGGCTTTGCCAGCACCTTCACGGACGGCCGTCCGCAGATGGCCGGCGCCACCAGTGCGGCCCTGCCGCCCGATCTGGACCTCGACCTCGATCTGGCGGACGACGCCCTGACCGAGGCGCCGCCCGCGCCACCTGCCGCACCGGGTGCCTTCGCCGCTGCGGCCGCCGCTGCCGGTGCCATGGCCGCCGCGCCGGCCTGGGCTCCCGCACCGACGCCCGCTCCCGCTGTTTCGGAGCCTCCCGCACTGGACACGGGTGCCCTGGACCTGCCCGAACCGTCGTGGGACAAGCCGGTGGCCACCGCGGCCGCCCCGCTGTCGCCGCCTCCGGACACCGCCGACCTGGAATTCCCGACCGACCTGCGTCTGATGGATTCCGCTCCGGCACCGCTGTCATCCGCCGAGGCCCCTCCGTCGGGCCCGGCGCCGCTCGAATTCGACCTCGGAGCGCTGTCGCTGGACCTGGACACGCCTGCCGGCAATACCAGCCCATCCGCCAGCCCAGCCGTGCAGGATCTGCCGCAAGCGACTCCGCCCCTGCCCGACGATCCGCTGGCGACCAAGCTCGCCCTGGCGGAAGAATTCAACGCCATCGGCGACAGCGAAGGCGCACGCACCCTGATCGAGGAAGTCATCGCCGAATCGTCCGGCGCGCTCAAGACACGGGCGCAACGCCTGCTGTCCGAACTGGGCTGATGCACGGCACCAGCGCAGCCACGCTCCCTGCCGCACCGGGACGCCATCCATGAGGATGGCGCTCGGCGTCAGCTACAACGGGCAGGGCTACAACGGTTGGCAAAGCCAGTCTTCCGGCAGAACCATCCAAGACCATCTGGAAGCGGCCCTCGGCCGCTTTGCCACGCAACCCGTCTCCACCATCTGCGCCGGCCGCACCGATGCGGGTGTGCACGGGCTCATGCAGGTGGTCCATTTCGATACGCCGCTCGACCGCACGCCGTTCTCCTGGGTGCGCGGCACCAACACCTTCCTGCCTGCCGACATCGCCGTGCAATGGGCGCACCCGGTGCCGGAGACCTTCCATGCGCGTTTTTGCGCCACGTCCCGCCGCTACGCCTATGTGCTGCTGCAGTCGCCCGTGCGCCCCAGCGTGGACAGCGCGCGCGTGGGCTGGGTGTTCCATCCAATGGACGGCAACGCCATGCGCGAGGCTGCCGCCCACCTGCTCGGAGAGCACGACTTCACCTCGTTCCGGGCATCGGCCTGCCAGGCCAAATCGCCCATCAAGACCTTGCAGCGCATCACGATCACGCGACGGGGCCCCGCCGAAAGCGATGCCGGCCCGCCGGCCAACGCACCGCCGCACGACTGGCAGCCCTGCTACTGGCGATTCGAGTTCGAGGGAAACGCGTTCCTGCACCACATGATCCGCAACATCATGGGCTGCCTGGTCGCGATCGGGCAGGGAAATCAGCCCGCCGGCTGGATGCAGGAGGTGTTGCTGGCCCGCTCGCGCGATGCGGCAGCGCCCACGTTTTCGCCCGACGGACTGTACTTTCAGGGACCGCTCTACGATGCCGCATGGGGCCTGCCCCTGCGCACCGCTGCGTATGATTGGCTTCCATGAGCCGCCCCCAGCCCGCCAGCCCTCCACCCGCCCCTATCCCTCCCCACCACCGCACCCGCGTCAAGATCTGTGGCCTCACCCGCGAGGACGATGTGGATGCGGCCGTGGCGGCCGGCGCCGATGCGGTGGGGTTCGTGCTCTACGCCGCCAGCCCGCGCGGCATCACGCCGCAACGCGCCGCGGCCCTGGCCCGCAGGCTGCCTCCGTTCGTGACGCCGGTGCTGTTGTTCGTGAATGCCACCGCTACAGAAGTAATAGCAGCCTGCACAATGATTCCGCCGGCAACGGTCCAATTTCATGGGGATGAATCACCCCAAGACTGCTGGGCGGCCACGGCGGATGGAGCCAGGCCGTTCCTGCGAGCGGCACGCATTCCCCTTGGCGACGGTGCGGCGCGGTTCGACCTCGTACAATTCGCGGCAACCCACTCCCGCGCCCAGGCCATCCTGCTCGACGCCCATGTCGAAGGTTATGGCGGTGGCGGCAAGGCATTCAATTGGTCACTTCTACCTCCAAGCGTCGGCTCTCACCTCGTTTTGTCTGGTGGACTCACGCCTGCAAACGTGACCGATGGCATCTTGCAGGTGCGGCCGCGCGGCCTGTCGCTCGCGGTTGACGTCAGTTCCGGCGTGGAAGCCGATGGCCCCGACGGCAAGCCGTTGCGGGGCATCAAGGACGCCGGCAAGATCCAACGCTTCATCGCCGCCGTGCAGGCGGCCGATGCGCAATTTGCAAAGATTCATTGATGCTTTCCTACCAGCAACCCGACGCCGCCGGCCATTTCGGCCCCTATGGCGGTAGTTTCGCGAGCGAAACTCTCACCCACGCCCTGACCGAACTGCGCGAGGCCTATGCCCGCTACCAGAACGATCCGGAGTTCCTGGCCGAATTCCATTCGGAGCTGAAGCACTTCGTGGGGCGCCCCTCCCCCGTCTACCACGCGGCACGCATGAGCCGCGAGATGGGCGGCGCGCAGATCTACCTCAAGCGCGAAGACCTCAACCACACCGGCGCCCACAAGATCAACAACGTGATCGGCCAAGCGATGCTCGCCCGGCGCATGGGCAAGCCGCGCATCATCGCCGAGACGGGCGCAGGCCAGCACGGCGTCGCCACGGCCACCATCTGCGCGCGATATGGCCTCGAATGTGTGGTGTACATGGGCTCGGAGGACGTCAAGCGCCAGAGCCCCAACGTGTACCGCATGAAGCTGCTGGGCGCGACCGTCGTGCCCGTCGATTCGGGCAGCAGGACGCTCAAGGACGCGCTGAACGAAGCCATGCGCGACTGGGTGGCCCATGTGGACGACACCTTCTACATCATCGGTACGGTGGCGGGCCCGCACCCCTATCCCATGATGGTGCGCGATTTCCAGAGCGTGATCGGCACCGAGTGCCTGGAACAGATGCCGGCCATGCTGGCCGAGCAGAAGGCCAGCACCCAGCAGCCCGACGCGGTGATCGCCTGCGTGGGCGGCGGCAGCAATGCCATGGGCATCTTCCACCCCTACATTCCCTATGAGAAGACACGCCTGATCGGCGTGGAAGCCGCCGGTGAGGGACTGGACAGCGGCAAGCACTCCGCCTCGCTGCAGCGCGGCAGCTCGGGCGTCTTGCACGGCAACCGCACGTTCATCCTGCAGGACGAGAACGGCCAGATCACCGAAACGCACAGCATCAGCGCGGGACTGGACTACCCGGGCGTCGGGCCCGAGCACGCGTGGCTGCAGGAAATCGGCCGTGCCGAATACGTCGGGATCACCGATGCCGAGGCGCTGGCCGCCTTCCATTACCTGTGCCGCACCGAAGGCATCATTCCGGCGCTGGAATCCAGCCATGCCGTGGCCTACGCCATGAAACTCGCCAAGACCATGCCAGCCGACCAGTCCATCCTGGTGAACCTGTCGGGCCGTGGGGACAAGGACATCGGCACGGTCGCCGACCTGTCGGGGGCCGATGTGTACGACCGGCCCTCCATGCGTGGCCTCGGGGTCAAGGGAGGGCCTGCCGCATGAGCTCGCCGCGCAACCGCATCGCGAACACCTTCGCAGAACTGCAGGCCAAGGGGCGCAAGGCGCTCATTCCCTATGTGACCGCCGGCTTTCCGTTCGCCGACATCACGCCGGCACTCATGCATGGCATGGTCGAAGCCGGGGCCGACGTGATCGAACTGGGCGTGCCCTTCTCCGACCCCATGGCCGACGGCCCGGTGATCCAGAAGGCCGGGGAAAAGGCGCTCTCGCTGGGCGTGGGCATGGTGCAGGTCCTGGGCCATGTGCGCGATTTCCGCCAGCGCAACGACAAGACGCCCGTCGTGCTGATGGGCTACGCCAACCCGGTGGAGCGCTACGACCAGATCCATGGCGCAGGCGCCTTCGTGCGCGATTCCGCCGAGGCGGGCGTGGACGGCGTGCTCATCGTCGACTACCCGCCCGAGGAAAGCGAAGCGTTCGCGGCCAGCCTGCGCGAACACGGCATGGACCTGATCTTCCTGCTGGCGCCCACCAGCACGGAACAGCGCATGCAGCAGGTCGCGCGCGTGGCCAGCGGCTACGTGTACTACGTGTCCCTCAAGGGCGTGACCGGCTCGGGCGCTCTCGATACGACCGCCGTCGAGGCCATGCTGCCCGTCATCCGCCGGCATGTGCACATTCCCGTGGGCGTGGGCTTCGGCATCCGCGACGCGGCCACGGCCCAGGCGATCGGGCGCGTGGCCGATGCCGTGGTCATCGGCAGCCGCATCATCCAGTTGCTGGAAGACCAGCCGCACGAGAAGGTGGTGCCCGTCACCATCGACTTCCTGCGGGGGGTGCGCAAGGCGCTGGACGCATAATTGCAGCCCGCGCGCCCGGTCCGTGGCGCACCGGCTGAGACTTGAAGCGAAGAGGAAACCGATATGTCCTGGCTCGAAAAACTCCTGCCCTCCAAAATCCAGCAGACCGATCCGACCGAGCGCCGCCAGGTGCCGGAAGGCCTGTGGATCAAGTGCCCGAGCTGCGAGACGGTGCTGTACAAGACCGATCTGGAGCAAAACCAGAACGTCTGCCCACACTGCAGCCACCACCACCGCATCAATGCCCGCCCCCGCCTGAACGCGTTCCTGGACGCCGAAGGCCGCTATGAAATCGGCCAGGAAGTGCTGCCGGTCGATGCGCTGAAGTTCAAGGACAGCCGCAAGTACCCCGACCGCCTGAAGGAAGCCCTGGAAAACACCGGGGAAACCGATGCGCTCATCGTGATGGGCGGCTCTGTGCGCAGCATCAACATCGTGGTGGCGTGCTTCGAGTTCGACTTCATGGGCGGCAGCATGGGCAGCGTGGTGGGCGAGCGCTTCGTGCGGGGCGTGGAAACCGCCATCGAGCAGAAGGTACCCTTCCTGTGCTTCACCGCCACAGGCGGCGCGCGCATGCAGGAAGGCCTGCTCTCGCTGATGCAGATGGCCAAGACCAACGCGGCCCTCACCCGGCTGGCCAAGAAGGGCCTGCCCTACATCAGCGTGCTGACCGACCCGACCATGGGCGGCGTCTCGGCCGGCTTTGCCTTCGTGGGCGACATCGTGATCGCCGAGCCCAAGGCACTGATCGGCTTTGCCGGACCGCGCGTGATCGAATCGACCGTGCGCGTGACGCTGCCAGAAGGCTTCCAGCGCGCTGAATTCCTGCAGACCAAGGGCGCCGTGGACTTCATCTGCGACCGCCGCGAACTGCGCGGCACCGTGGCCAAGAGCCTGGCGATGCTGCAGCGCCTGCCGGCAGACTCGGTGGCCTGATCGCTCACACGCTTCGGCCGATACCAAAACAATAGCCGCCACTGCTGACTGGATCAGCGGTGGCGGCTATTTTTTATGGGCGGGGCGAATTCCGCTGCCGGCCCCTACCGCAGCACCCATCCCTGTACGTTGCCCACCACGATCAGGCACACCTGCAGCAACACCAGCACCACCAGCGGCGACAGATCCACCCCGCCGAGGAGCGGCACCACGCGCCGCACGGGGCGCAGCAACGGCTCGCACAAGCGGGCAATCACGTCGGCAAGGGGTGAGCGCGTCTGCACCCACGAGAGCACGGCATAGACGATCAGCAGGCCGATCAGCCCGTAGATCGCCGCGCGCACCAGACCGAACACGGCCAGCCAGAGCAGCAGCACCAGGCCCGGGCCGGCGCCCAGCAGCAGCCACAGCAACAGGTACTGCACCAACTGGATCACAATCGCCGCTACCAGGCTGGCCCAATCCCAGCGCCCCGTGGCAGGCACGATCCTGCGCAGGGGCAGGACCAGCCAGTCGCTCAGCGCGAAAACCAGTTGCCCGATAGGGTTGCCAAAAGGCACGCGCTGCAGCTGCATGTAAAGCCGCAGCAGGCAAGCCCCGGCAAGCAGGCCGCCCACCACGTCCAGCAGGAAAGAAGCGATCTGGTAAAGCATGAAACCTCGTGATGTGGAGAATCTGGGGCGATGGTGCGAAGGGTTCCGCCGTGGGATGATAGCGGGCCAACCCGCCTGCCCATGACCTTCGTGCCCCCACCTTCCGAGCCGCCATTGCCGCCGCTCACGCTGACCTCCCTGCCGCTCTTTCCGCTGGGGACCGTGCTGTACCCGGGCGGGATGCTCTCGCTTCGCGTCTTCGAGGTGCGCTATCTCGACATGGTGCGCAAATGCCAGCAGGCGGGCGCACCGTTCGGTGTCGTCGCGCTGACGAGCGGCCAGGAAGTGCGCCAGGCGGGAGCAGCGCCCGAGCAGTTCCACGATGCCGGGACGCTGGCGAACATTGCGGAGATCGACACATCGCACCCCGGCCTCATCGTCCTGCGAGCCGAAGGCACGGCCCGCTTTCGCATCGTGCGCCGCCACCTGCTGCCGCACGGGCTGTGGGTGGCCGACATCGAGCAGATGCCCCCGGACGTGCCCCTCCCCGTCCCGGAGGACCTGCGCAACACGGCCGCTGCGCTGGAGCAAGTGCTCGCACGCCTGCGCCACCGGGGCACGGACGACCCCTCCAGCCTCCCCGACCCCACCCCCGAGCAACTGGACGATTGCGGCTGGGTCGCCAATCGCTGGTGCGAACTTCTCCCCGTGCCGCTGGACCTAAAGCAGCAGCTCATGCAACTCGACAGCCCGCTGCTGCGCCTGGAACTCGTGGGAGACGTGCTGGAGCGCACGGGCATCGCGCCGTGAACACGAAGGGCGCAGCGGCCCGGCCTAGCGCGCCCCTGCCGTGAAGGTCCTGCAGATCATCACCAAGGGCGAGGTGGGGGGCGCGCAAAGCCATGTGCTCACCCTCTGCCGGGAACTCACCCGCCAGGGCGTCGCGGTCCAGGTGGCCATCGGCGGCGCCGAACCGCATCCGCCACTGGCCAACGCCCTGGAGGCTTCGCACCTCGCGGTGCATCGCCTCCCCGCGCTGGGCAACGCGCTCAACCCGGTGCAGGTGGTGCGCGCCGCCTGGGCCCTGCGTGGCCTGGTGCGCAAACAATCTCCGGATCTGCTCCATGCCCACAGTGCGATGGCCGGCGTCGTGGCCCGGTTGGCCAGCGCGCTGACCCGTACCCCCGTGATCTACACCGTGCACGGCTTCGCCTTCAAGGCGGGACATCCCTGGAAGCGCCGCACAGTGGCCTTTGTCATGGAGTGGCTGCTGGCCCCGCTGACCCGGCGCATGATTTGTGTCTCGGACTATGAGCGCCGGCTGGCACTCGTGTTGCCGCTGCCTTCGCGCCGGGTGTCCGTCATCCACAACGGCGTCGAGGATGTGGCGGCCCCTGGCAACAGCGCAGCATCGACCGCCGAGGCGGCGCCGGCGATCGCGATGGTTGCCCGCATGGCCCCGCCCAAGCGCCCGGACATCCTGCTGCACGCACTCGCCCAGTTGCGTGGTGCCCTGGGGTACGAAGTCCCCGCCACCTTTTTCGGTGGCGGCCCCGAGTTGGCAGCCCACCGCGCACTGGCCCATCGATTGGGCCTGCAAGCGGTGCGTTTCACCGGCGATGTGGATGATGTTGCGGCCCAACTGGCCCAGCACGCCATCTTCGTGCTGGCATCGGATCACGAAGGCCTGCCCATTTCGCTGATCGAGGCGATGCGTGCGGGCATGGCCATCGTGGCCAGCGATTTGCCGGGCATTCGCGAATTGCTGCCGGAGTCGGCTCATGCGCGCCTGGTGGCGCCCGATCCCGCAGCATGGGCCACGGCGTTGCGGCAACTGATAGAGTCGCCAGCACTGCGCGCCCGCATGGGCGCGGCGGCACGGCAACGCTACGAGCAGCACTACACCGCACAGCGCATGGCTCTGGCCGTGCGCTCGGTCTACGCCGCGGCGACTTCGCGCACCCACTGACGATTCCATGAACAGCATTCCACGCCGCGAACTCGGCTCCTCCACGGCGCACCGACAGGGTGCCGTGCTGCGCTGGGCGCTGGGTGGCACCTTGATTCTGCTGGTGAGCTATCTGGCGGGGCTCGGCCTGGAGCGGTACGACTGGGTGACCTACCAGTTTCCGCAGACGGTGCTGTGGTGCGCCATTCCGTATGCCATGACCGCCCACTGGCTCTACAACGGCGCCTATCTGCCCCAGTTCGAGGGACGCCGCTTTCTCTTCGTGGCGACCGCAGCCCCCTACCTTGCCGCCCCGCTGGGTTTCGCCTTGCTGCAGCAGCCCTATTCCCGCGGCGCCGTTCTTCTCGTGTACCTGCTCTCGTCGGCATGGTTCCTGGTCGGCCATTGGCGCAACCGGAGGCACCAGGTGCTGTCCCTGGCCTATCTGGACGATACCGTGCCCCTGCGCCTTCGGGAGCTGCTGGGCGACACGGCCCAGGCCAGCCAGCACCACATCGCGCTGCTGCCCTGGACGCCCCTGGAAGAGTTCGGCACGGAAACCGGCACAACCCACGCCGCCCCCCAATGGGCCGGCGTGGTGCTGGATCGCCATGCCCCCTCGAGCGCCGCACGCGAGCGATGGATCAGCGATTTGCGTCTGCAGCATGTGCGGCTCTACAGCGTGGAGGCCGTGGCCGAACTGCTGAGCGGCCGAAAAATATTGCCCCACCAGCAGACCCAGGACCTGTGGACCCTGGACGGCAACCCGGCCTACGACACCTTCAAGCGGCTGACCGACCTGCTCCTCACGCTGGCAGGGCTGCCGGTGTGGCTGCCGCTGTGCCTGGCCGCCGGCCTGGCGGTGAAGCTGGATTCGCCAGGGCCCATGCTTTTTTCCCAGATCCGCGTCGGCCGCAATGGCCGTGCGTTCCGCATCTGGAAGCTGCGCAGCATGCGCCATGCCGGCGACGACTGCACAGCGCGCTTTGCCCTGCCCAACGATGACCGGGTGACCTCCGTGGGCCGGTTCATCCGCCGCACCCGTCTGGACGAACTGCCCCAGCTATGGAACGTGCTGAAGGGCGAGATGAGCCTGATCGGTCCGAGGCCAGAGCAAACGGAGTTCGTGCGCGTGTTCGCCGACCGGATTCCCGCGTATCCCTACCGCCACCTCGTGCGCCCCGGACTGACGGGCTGGGCCCAGGTCCAGCAGGGTTACGCCGACAGCGAGGAGCAGACCGCCATCAAGCTCAGCTATGACCTCTATTACGTGGCGCACTACTCCGTGGCCCTGGACTTGCTGATTGCGTACAAGACGCTGCGCATCGTGGCGGGGGGATTTGGCTCGCGTTAGTTTCGTTCGGCGCTGGCAGTTCCAGAAAACGCGGCGAAGACTTCCGGCCTGCCCCATCCACCGCACCTCCCGCGGCTCATCCCCGCGCTTCGGGCGTTTCGAGGAAAGACCGATAGGTCTGGGCAATCCCGGTATCCAGCGGAATGCGCGCGCTCCAGCCACGGCGCCGCAACATGCCCACGTCCAGCAATTTGCGCAGCGTGCCATCGGGCTTGCTCGGGTCGAAAGCCAGCGTGCCCTCGAAACCGATCACGCCCATGATCCGCCGGGCCAGTTCTTCAATCGTCACGTCAGTTCCCGTGCCGACATTGAACAGGCCGTCCGTGATGTCGAGTTGCTCCATCAGGAAAACACAGGCGTCTGCCATGTCGTCCACATGCATGAACTCCCGGCGCGGGCGCCCCGAGCCCCACAGCTTCATCACAGGATCGCCACGCCGTTTCGCCTCATGGGCCTTGCGCAGCAAAGCAGGCAGCACATGCGAGGTGTTGAGGTCGTAGTTGTCGTTGGGGCCGTAGAGGTTCGTCGGCATCGCGCTCACGTAATGCCGGCCGTACTGACGGTTGAAACTCTCACAGAGCTTGATGCCCGCGATCTTGGCAATGGCATAGGGTTCGTTCGTGGGCTCGAGCGGCCCCGTCAGCAAGTACTCCTCCTTGATCGGCTGTGGGCAGTCGCGCGGGTAAATGCAACTCGATCCCAGGAACAGCATCCGCTGCACATCGGCGGCATGCGCGGCATGGATCACGTTGGCCTCGATCATGAGGTTCTGATAGATGAAGTCTGCCCGCGACACGTTGTTGGCCTGTATGCCACCCACCTTGGCAGCGGCAAGGAACACGTAGTCGGGCTTTTCATGCGCCATGAAGGCATGCACCGCAGACTGATCCAGCAGGTCCAGCTCGGAATGCGTGCGCGTCACCAGGTTTTCGTAACCGCGCTCGGACAACTTGCGCACCAGGGCCGAGCCCACCATGCCACGGTGGCCTGCCACGTAGATCTTGGCTTTCCTGTCCATGTCCACCCTCGTCAACGTTGCCGTCATTCGTTGTAGTCGTAGGCAGAAAAACCGTACTTCTTGACCAGTTCGTCGCGCTGGGCGCTTTTCAGATCCTCGCGCACCATCTCGGCCACGAGTTCGCCAAATCCAATGCGCGGCGTCCAGCCGAGCTTCTCGCGCGCCTTGGTAGGATCGCCGAGCAACGACTCGACCTCCGTGGGTCGGAAGTATCTCGGGTCCACCTTGACAATGGCACGGCCCTGGGCGTCCCGGCCAACCTCGTCCACACCATGGCCCGACCATTCGATCTGCATGCCGAGCTCATGCGCCGCCGCCGAAACAAAGTCTCGCACGCTGTGCTGCACGCCCGTCGCGATGACGAAGTCTTCGGCCACCTCCTGCTGCATCATGAGCCACTGCATTTCCACGTAGTCCTTCGCGTGGCCCCAATCGCGCAGTGCATCGAGATTGCCAAGGTACAGGCAATCCTGCAGGCCCAGGTGGATGCGCGCCATGGCGCGCGTGATCTTGCGCGTCACGAAGGTCTCGCCTCGCACGGGGCTTTCGTGGTTGAACAGGATGCCGTTGCAGGCATACATGCCGTAAGCCTCCCGATAGTTGACCGTGATCCAGTAGGCATAGAGCTTGGCCACGGCGTAGGGGCTGCGCGGGTAGAACGGCGTGCTTTCCTTCTGCGGCACTTCCTGCACCAGCCCATAGAGTTCGGAAGTGCTAGCTTGGTAGAAGCGCGTCTTGCGCTCCATGCCCAGGATGCGGATCGCTTCCAGGATGCGCAGCGTGCCAATACCGTCGACATTGGCCGTGTATTCGGGCGTCTCGAAGCTGACAGCCACGTGGCTCATGGCCGCGAGGTTGTAGATTTCATCGGGCTGTGATTGCTGGATGATGCGAATCAGGTTCGTGCTGTCGGCCAGATCACCATAATGCAGGATCAAATGGCGGTCAGTAATGTGGGGATCTTGATAGAGATGGTCGATGCGATCGGTATTGAACAACGATGCCCGGCGTTTTATGCCGTGCACGATGTAACCCTTGCCCAGCAGGAATTCGGCCAGATAGGCCCCGTCCTGGCCCGTGATGCCGGTGATAAGCGCGACTTTTTGCATGTATAGAGGTCAGGAAGACGACCCAATCATAGGCGCTGCGCTCTTTCATGTCCCTTAAGCGCAACATTCTGGCGAACTACGTCGGCTCGGGCGCGGTCGCGCTTGCGCCCATCCTCGCCCTGCCCTGGTATCTCGCTGCGCTGGGCCCCCTGCAATTCGGCTTCGTGGGCTTCGTCACGACGCTGCAGGCCGTACTCAACCTGCTCGACGCAGGCATGAGCCAGGCCTTGGTGCGCGAGATCTCGTTGCGTGCCGCCGGCGAAGGGGCGGCCAAGCCGCGCACAGCCGCACTGCTGTACGGCTTCGAGCGCATTTACTGGGCGCTTGCACTGCTGATCGGCCTCGGGCTGGTCCTGCTCGCAGCCCCGATCGCACGCCACTGGCTCCATCTGGATGAGGCCGCGAAGGCCAGCGGCCAGGCCGCGGTGATCGGAGCGGCCGCCATTTTCGCAACGATGTTCCCGGGATCGCTTTACCGTAGCCTTCTTGTCGGCACGGAACATCAGGTGGCACTGAACAAGATCCTGTTCGCTGCCACGCTGCTCCGCCATGGGGGCGCTGTTCTCGCCGTGACCACCTGGCCATCGCTGACCACCTATCTGGCCTGGCACGTCGCAGCAGGCCTGTTCGAAACCGCTCTACGTGCCCACGTTGCCTGGTCTGCAACCGGAACGCATCGTGGCGACGCACGGTGGCAAGGTGACGTGGTCCGCCAAGCCTGGCCGGCGATCGCCGGTCTCGCTGCCGCTTCGGGCCTGGGCGCGCTCACGATGCAGCTGGACAAGGTGCTGCTCAGCAACCTGATACCGATCGCGGACTTTGGCTACTATGTGATCGCCTCTTCCGCAGCGGCGGGCGTGCTGCAGTTGGTGTACCCGCTGATGCAGGCAGTCCTGCCCCGCGCACTTCGCCTCAAGGACGACCCAGCCGCCCTTCGCCATCTGTACGGACGGCTCTTCGGACTGATCGCATTGGCCGCAGCCATCGGCATCGCCGTCTATGCCGTCGGAGGGGAACGGCTATTGGGGTGGTGGCTGAAGGACGGGCATGCCGTTTCGGTGGTCTACCCGCTGCTCGGCTGGCTGCTGTTCGGTGCCATCATCAACGCGTTCTACAACGTGGGCTACGCCCACTGGCTGGTGCGTGGAAAAATCCAGCGCATCCTGCAAGTCAACCTGCTGGCCGGGGTGCTGTGTCTGCTGGTCATTCCTCCCATGGTGTCGCGTTTCGGCATGGTTGGCGCGACATCGGGTTGGCTCGTCATCAATTTCATCGGCTTTATCGCCAGCCTGCCCGGGCTCCTCAAGATCGACCATGAACGCTAAGCTGAAGAAGTTTTACTGGATCCTCTCGGAGCAGTTCGGCATCGACCCGCGGCGACTGCTGCGCTCGCTGCGCGGCACGCCGCGCTACCTGCGCGACCTTTTGCGCTTCCGACGCCAGTACCAAGGACGGCTCGAGCTCATGCCCTGCCTCCATGACTGGTACGAAGAGGGCGGTACGACCAAAAGCGAGTATTTCCTGCAGGATCTGCACGTGGCGCAGCAGATCCACCGGCACGGGCCGGAGCGCCATGTCGATATCGGGTCCCGTGTCGATGGTTTCGTGGCGCATATCGCCAGCTTTCGTGAGATCGAAGTCTTCGATATCCGCGCCATCACCACGGAGCTGCCGAGCATCCGCTTCAAGCAGGCCGATCTGATGAACCCAGCCCCAGAACTGGCGAACTATTGCGATTCGCTGTCCTGCCTGCATGCCCTGGAGCATTTTGGACTTGGCCGCTATGGCGATGTGCTTGATCCCGCAGGCAGCGCCACAGGCCTGCGAAACATGGCCCATATCGTGCGTCCGGGTGGTCGGCTCTACCTTTCGGTGCCCGTCGGCATCGAACGCGTGCTGTTCAACGCCCACCGCGTTTTCTCGCCACGCAGCATCGTCCGAATGGCCGAAGCGGAAGGCCTTTCGCTGCGCCAGTTCGCGGCGGTTGGTGCCGAACGGCGTGTGATCGACTATCCGCATTGGGAAGCCGAACTGGACCGAATTGAGCAGCAGGACTACGCCCTCGGCATCTTCACCTTCGAGCGCATGCCCCCGCACACCGGCGATCCCATATGACGACCACACGTGTTTTTCTGCGCGGCGGGCTCGGCAATCAGTTCTTCGAATGGCTGCACGCGCTGACGCTGGCCGAGTCGGGAGCCGATGTTGCACTCGACACCAGCTTCCTGCGCAAAGTACCAGGCAACCAGGCCATCGGCGCGCTGGAATTGGCCAAGGTGTTCACTGACCTGCGATTGCCGACTCGCCGCACGGAAGGGCTGTGGCGTGTCGAGCGGGTGGTCGTGCGTGCAGCCCGGTTGCTGGGCCAACTCCACAATGATGCAACCCCTGCCCACGGCGATTGGCGTGCACGCTATCACTACGGCTACTACCAGCATCCCCGCCACCACAGCGAGCGCGCGCTGCGACAGGCACGCGAACTGCTGCGCCCGACGTTTCGCGCCGCACCCCCGGGCCTGTCACGCTATGCAGCCCTGCACGTGCGAGGGGGCGATTACGCTGCCTCGCGTTACAACCGCGAACAGATCGGACCGCTCGGCGCAGGCTATTACCGCGGCGTGCTGCAGGCACTGGAGCGCAGTTGGCCTGAACTGCAGTGGCTCGTCATTTCCGACGACTATGTCCATGCGCGGGCCATGCTTTCGCCGTTGGTGGCACCGGACCGCTGCCTGTTCCTCGACACCCACCTCGGCGGCAGGGAAACAGCCGACCAGGCATTGCAGGCCTTGATCAACGCCGACGTGCTGGCCTGTGCCAACAGTTCGTTCAGTGCGCTGGCTGGCTATGTGGGCCGTGCTCACACCGTGTTCGCGCCCACGCCGTGGTTCCGCGGCCTCGCGCTCACCTCGACCGACCCTTCATTGCCCTTGTGGCATCGGCTCGACGCTGACTTCGCCATGGAACCATGAGCCTGCCGCGCGTCTCCGTTGTCATCCCCGTCTACAACGCCGAAGCGACCTTGCGGCGCGCTCTGGACTCGATCCGCAACCAGACCTTGCCACCATTCGAGGTGATCTGCGTGGATGACGGCTCGCTCGACGGATCCGTCTCCTTGGCGGAGCACTATGACACCGCAGGCGCCTTCGTGCTGCGTGTGGTGAAGCAGCCGTGCAACGCAGGCGCTGCAGCCGCGCGCAACCGCGGCCTGGACCTGGCTGCCGGCGAGGTCATCGCCTTTCTGGACGCAGACGACATCTGGTCGCCCGACAAACTCGGGCGCCAACTGCACGCCATGCACCACCAAGGCCTGGACCTGATCGGGGGCCACTCCGGGGTGATCGCACAGAAAATACCGGCCTTCGTGCTGGAGAGTGCGTCCCAACCGCTGACTACCCGCGTTGTCGGCCTGGTCCCTGCCATGCTGTCGAATCCGTTTCACACGTCCTCCGTGCTGGTGCGGCGCGATGCGCGCGTGCGCTTTCCCGACAATGGCCAACTCAGCGAAGACTACGCACTGTGGCTGCAGCTGATCGCGGCCGGCTGGCGCTGTGCACACCACTCCCAGCAGCTGTCGTTCATGTACAAGCCTGCCTTCGGCAGCTCCGGCCTGAGCGCACAGCTGTGGCGCATGCAGCGCGGTGAGCTGGCTGCGCTCGGCGCCGTCGGCCAACGCGGGCATCGGGGCGCGCTGGCGCTGGCGCTGCCGGTCTCTTGCTTGAAGTTCGGCGTCAGGCTGTTACGCACTTGGCTGCGCTAGGGCCGCTGGTTTGACTTGGCTCTTAAAATGGCCGGTTTCGTCGCGCGACGCCTCTCTTCGCCATCATTTCAATCTATGTCCGACAATCCCACCCTTGCCATTGACCACAACCAGCTCATCGCCGAGCGCCGCGAAAAACTCAAGGCCCTGCGGGAGGCCCAGGCAGCAGGCAAGGGCGTGGCGTTTCCCAACGATTTCAAGCCCGCGCACCATGTGGCGGACCTGCAGGCGCAGTACGCCGAAAGCGCGGCCGATGCACTCGAGGCGAGCCCTGTCACGGTGAGCGTCGCTGGCCGGATGATGCTCAAGCGCGTGATGGGCAAGGCCAGCTTCGCCACCGTGCAGGACGGCTCGCTGGGCACGACGGGGGGTCGCCTGCAGCTGTACGTCACGCGCGATGCGCTGGGTGAAGAGCTGTACGCCGCCTTCAAACACTGGGACCTGGGCGACATCGTGGGTGCGGAAGGCACGCTCATGAAGACCAAGACCGGCGAGCTGTCGATCAAGGTCACCACGCTGCGCCTGCTCACCAAGAGCCTGCGGCCCATGCCGGACAAGTTCCACGGCGTGGCCGACCAGGAGGTGAAATACCGCCAGCGCTACGTGGACCTGATGACCGATGAAACCGCGCGCAGCCGTTTCATCGCCCGCAGCAAGGCCGTGAGCGGCCTGCGCGAGTTCATGGTGCAGCACGGCTTCCTGGAAGTGGAAACGCCCATGCTGCACCCGATTCCCGGCGGCGCGAATGCCAAGCCGTTCGTCACCCACCACAACGCGTTGGAGCAGGAGATGTACCTGCGCATCGCGCCCGAGCTGTATCTGAAGCGCCTGGTGGTGGGCGGCTTCGAGCGGGTGTTCGAGATCAACCGCAACTTCCGCAACGAAGGCATCTCGGTGCGCCACAACCCCGAGTTCACCATGATGGAGTTCTACGCGGCCTACTGGAACTACCGCGACCTGATGGACTTCACCGAGCAGCTGGTGCGCGATGCGGCCATGAAGGCGGCCGGCACGCTGCAGCTGACCTACGGCGGCCGCGAGGTGGACCTTTCCCAGCCTTTCCAGCGGCTGACCATCCGCGAGGCGATCTTCCAGTACACCGAAGCCGGCGCCCATGTGGACGATGCCGCTTGGCTCGTCAGCGCCCTCAAGAAGCTGGGGCTGAGCGAAGAGAAGAACCAGCTGTCCAAGCGCACGCTGGCCAGCCTGCAGGTGCTGTACTTCGAAGAAACGGTGGAAGACAAGCTCTGGCAGCCCACCTTCATCATGGAGCACCCGACCGAGATCAGCCCCCTGGCCCGGGCCAACGACACGCGCCCTGAAGTGACCGAGCGTTTCGAGCTCTACATCACCGGTCGCGAGTTCGGCAACGGCTTTTCCGAGTTGAACGACGCCGAGGACCAGGCCGCGCGCTTTCAGGCGCAGGTCGCGGCCAAGGATGGCGGCGACGACGAGGCCATGTTCTTCGACCACGACTTCGTGCGGGCGCTCGAGTACGGCATGCCTCCCACGGGTGGTTGCGGTATCGGCATCGATCGGTTGATGATGTTGCTCACCGACAGCCCCAGCATCCGCGACGTGATCCTGTTCCCCGCCCTGCGCCGCGAACATTGATCGGCTGGGGACTGCGGCCTTTGCGGCCGAAAGGCCTGCACCTGCCTTCAGGAAAGGGACCGTGATGACCACCACCCATCCCACCCCACTGCCCCCCGGTGGGGGCCGCATCGAGGACACCATGCCCTTCACCGTGCTGGTCGTGGAGGATCAGGCCTCCCTGCGTGCGGTGCTGGTGGCGGAACTGCGCAATGCTGGCGTGGTGGATGTGCTGGAGGCTGCGTCGGGCGACAAGGCGCTCGACCTGTTCCAGTTGCACCGGCCGGACCTGGTGCTCCTGGACATCCGCCTGTCTGACCACAACGACGGCTATTGGGTCGCGCAGCAGATGCGCGAGGCCGAACCCGGGGGCTGGACGCCCATCATCTTTCTCTCCGGCCTGGACGGCGACCTGGACGTATGGCGCGGCATCGAGTCGGGCGGCGACGACTACCTGGTCAAACCGGTCAAGCCGATCGTCCTCGTTGCCAAGCTTCGCGCCATGCGGCGTCTGCTGGACATGCGCCGCCGGCTGGTGTCGCTGTCGCAGGAGCTGCACTTGGCCAACCAGCGGCTCAATGAGATGGTCGAGGTGGATGCCCTGACCGGGCTGGTGAACCGCCGCGGCCTGGACCGCATCCTGCACAACGAGATCGCCGCGGCGCGGCGGGAGGGCGAGCCGCTCACCCTGATGCTGTGCGACCTGGACCACTTCAAGCGCTACAACGATTCCGCCGGCCACTTGCAGGGCGATGCCTGCCTGAAGGACGTGAGCCGCCTGCTGCGCGACGTGTGCACGCGCCCGCGCGATGTGGCGGCACGCTACGGCGGCGAGGAGTTCGCCCTCATCCTGCCCGGCACGCCCCGCTCCGGCGCGATGACCTTTGCACGGGCGCTGGGCAAGCTGCTGTCCGTGCGCGCCCTGCCCCACCCCAATTCGCCGCTCGGCCCGACGCTCACGCTGTCCGGCGGCATCACCACCTGCGTTCCTGACGAAGGCACCAGCGCGGAGGCCATGCTGATGCGCGCGGACCAGGCGCTGTATGCCGCCAAGGCCCAGGGACGCGCCCGCTTTTTCAGCTTCGAGATGCAGATGGACACCGTCGAGCAGTTGCGTGGCTGACAGGAGACCTTTTGCCGAACGACTGGACCTTCATGCTGCGCCTGCAACCTTATCTGCCCGACTGGATCCGGGACTGGCTCGACATCATCGTGCCGGGCCTGCAGATCCTCCTGATCCTGATCGTCGCCGTGGTGCTGCAGCGCACGCTGCGAAGGCTGGTAGGGCGTGCCGGCCACCATTACCAGTGGCCCATCGAGATGATGGTGCCGATCAACGGCCTGCTGCGCTGGATCATCATGGGCAGCGCGCTGCTGCTCGTGCTGGAGCGCCTGGGTGTTTCCGCCACCGTGCTGTGGACCGCCTTCACCGGATTCGCCACCGTGGGTGCCGTGGCCTTCTTCGCCGCGTGGAGCGTGCTGTCCAACCTGTTCTGCGCGCTGCTCATCTTCACCGTGGGCCCGTTCCGCCTGGGCGACTACATCGAGGTGCTGGACACGGCGGAAAAACCGGGTGCCAAGGGGCGCGTGATTGACATCAACCTGCTCTACACCACCCTGGAAGACTTCGACACGGGGCCGGACGGCGCAATGCTGCAGATTCCCAATACCCTGATCTTCCAGCGCGTGGTGCGGCGTTGGAAGGGCGGGCCTCCGCGCAGGGCGGATGCCGCGCCGGAAGACGCTGCCTCGGCCGAGGCCTCTTCCAGCCTGGAAACGGTCTGACCCTGCGAGGTCTGCTGCCGGCTCACGCAAGGCCGCAGCGATTTTTCAGCGTGGCAGGCACCACGTGCCGGCCATTCAGCTTTCGCCGTGCCGGCGCCCTTCGGGCCGGTGGGCCGCTTCCGGCCCATGGCCATGCTGCGCTGGCGCCGGCGAGGCATGGGGCGGCTGCACGGCGACGGGTCGGGGTTCGGCCGGCCCGTGCGGCATCGCAGGCATGGGCCGCTGCATGGTGGGTGGCGGCATGTTGTGCGGGGCACGTTCCGCCGCGCCCTGGGCCTGCCCTTGCGGCGCCATGTGCTGAACATGCTCGGGCCTCGGCAGGGCCCGCTGTGCCTGTGCCTGTGCCTGTGCCTGTGCCTGTGCCTGTGCCTGTGCCTGTGCCTGTGCCTGTGCCTGTGCCTGTGCCTGTGCCTGTGCCTGTGCCTGTGCCTGTGCCTGTGCCTGTGCCTGTGCCTGTGCGCCGGGGCCGGCCCCCATCTGTACGCGCGGATTCTCCCGGCGGGGCTCCCGGCTCGAAGCGCCCGGCACCGCCCCTGGTGCGGTCAGCGCGTGCGGCGCCATCCCTTCCGGCCTGTTGGACGGCAGCGCCACCTCGCGGTGCGGCTGTGCTGCCCCGGGCACTGCCCGCGGGTCTGCAGCAGCATGGGCCTGCATTGGGGGTTGGCCAGGAACGCTGGGCAGCGCTGCCCGCGGGGCATGCACCCGCTCCTCCGCGCGCCCGTCGTTCTGGAATTCACGCGCCCCCTGGGGTCGCTGCGGAGGCACCATGGCCTGAACCTGCGGCGATGGCACCACGGCAGACTGGCCTGGCGGCACAAGATGCCGGTCCTGGCCCGGAGCGTGCGGCAGCATGGCCGCCTGCGCCATGGCATGGTGGTCGCGGTCTGGCGGGACACGCGATGCCATCGGATTCATGGCCGGCATCGGAGCGGCCGGCGCTGCCGGCATCGCGGCCGCCACGGCCGCAGGACGGCCACCGTCCGGCGCACGCTCGTAGATGTTGTTCACGGTGACGCGGTTGTGGATGTTCTCCACCACCGTGCGGGACTGCGAGATGTAGGTATTGCCCCGGTACACCACAGCGGGACGCACCACCGGCGGCGGTGGCAAGGGCGCGCCCTGGACCCAGGCCGTGCGCTCCGGTGGCCGACCCCAGTTGACGCCCCAGGCATCCCAGCCCCAATGGTGGTGGTGCGATGCGACCGCGCCCACCAGCACGCCGGCGCCGAAGGCCAGCGCGCCCACGGCCACGGGGTCGGGCCCCACCGCCACCCCCGACGAATAGACGGGTGCGGGCGCGGCCCAGCGATAGCTCGAGTACAGCGGCACCGGCGTGCCGTAGACCACCTGCGGGTCATAGCGCGGCACGTACACCGCCTGGACGTCGGCCGGTTCGATGGAGATGTAGGTGGGCGGCGGCACCACCACCGTGGGCCCGCTATAGACGGCCACGGGTTGCTGCAGGTCCGCCGGTGGTGGTGGGCTCGGCGGCGCGGCCGTGACGGTGGCCACGCGCAGGTGCGGCGAGCTTTTGAGCGTGCCCGCCTTGCTGGCGCGCGAGCGCATGACCTGGATGGCGTTCATCACGTCCGTCGGGTCGTTGTAGTAGGCCTTGCCCAGCGCCACCGTCCAGGGCAGGTTGGAGGCCATCTGCTCCAGCACGTTCGGGAAGGCGGTCAGCGACTTGATGCTCGGGTCCCACGGTTGCTGGTCCACCGCATCCGTCAGCGCGGCAGCCTTCAGCGACGGGTTTTGCCCCAGCCAGGTTTCCGCGGCCGTGACCTGGTCGGGGTAGGTCGCACCGGCCAGCACCTGCGCCACCAGCTTGTCCGGATACAGCGCGATGGGAGCAACCATCTGGTAGAGCGCATCCGCGCTGGGCGGCGTGTAGCGGACGGCGACGGGTGTGGCCTCCGGAGCCGGTGCAGCCGCGGGCGCTGCAGCGGCGGATGGTGCGGGCGGCGGCACCCGCGGAGAAGAGTTCTGGCGATTGCAGGCGGTCAGGGCGCAAACGGCGATGAGCGACAGCGCCATGCCGCGCGATGCGCGCCGCAGGCCTGCAGTGCGGAGGGATCTGGGTGCGGTCGCCGCCGGTTGGAGCGGCAAGGCGGCGTGGGTTTGGAAAGCACGGGGGTCTGCAAGGGGCGCCATGGTTTTTCTCCTGAACCATCCACCGTGGGCCGATGCGAAAACCCGGTCCGGCGTGCGTCGACACTTCGTCGGTAGATGGTCTCTTCAGAACGGCACGTTATGCCTCGCGTTGACCGCCAGTTGTAGGCCAATGTTCGTCGTGCGCTGTCGGCCCTCGCCCCGGTGCCAGTCAGTGCGAAGGCTGGAAACAGCGTTTTTCGCGGTTAATGGCAGTGCGGGAGGCGACTTTTCCCTTTGAAGGCACCAGCCAGCCACCGGACGCAGCGATGGGCCGCACAACGATTGGTTACCAATGCGCCGAGAAAGCCGCCCCGCTCACGGCAACAGTTCGAGCGCCTGCAGGTAGGCGGGCTGCAGCATCAGTTCGTCCCACGGCTGCGGCAGCGTCTCTGGCAGCAGCGCCACGCGGCGAGATTCGCTGTCGGGGCTGGCACGCCAGCGGCCGTCATTTCGGGCTTGATGCAACCCCTCCAGCAGTTCGTCCAGCGCTTCGCCTTGGCGGTCGCCCTCGCCCACGAGGCTCTGGTTGCACAGCAGCACCAGGTCGCAGCCCGCATCGAGCGCCGCCACGGCCGCATCGGTGTAGCTCACCGTCTGGCCGTCGATGCGGCGCGCGCCTTCCATGCTCAGGTCGTCGCTGAAGACCGCCCCGTCGAAACGCAGTTGCTGGCGCAGGATGTCCTGCAGCCAGCGCCGCGAAAAACCCGCAGGCCGGCTGTCCACCTTGGGGTAGATCACGTGGGCAGGCATCACGCTGGTGAGCGTGCTCGACAGCCAGGGGTACGGCGCCGCGTCGTCAGCCAGCAGGGCTTTCAGGCTGCGCGGGTCCACGGGAATGTCCGTGTGCGAATCGGCGCGAACGAAGCCATGCCCCGGAAAGTGCTTGCCGCAATTGGCCATGCCCGCCTGCAGCAGACCGTGCATGAGGCTCTTGGCCAGCAGGGCCACCACGCGCGGATCGCGGTGGAAGGCCCGGTCGCCGATCACGCTGCTGCGGGAAGCGCCGGGCCGCTGCACGCGTCCCGCGTTGCCTCGGGGCGCCTCATCGGACCAGTCGAGGTCCAGCACCGGCGTGAAGCTGAAGTCCACGCCGCACGACCGCAGCTCGCTGCCCAGCACGTAGCCGGCGGCGGTCGCCGCATTGGTGGCGCGCAGCGCGCCGCTGCCGGGCACGGCCTTGGCGCCCCGGCCGTCGCCCTGCATCCACAGCTCGCCGAACGCCCGCATGGGCGGCAGCTGGGTGAAGCCATCGCTGCGAAAGCGCTGCACGCGGCCGCCTTCGTGGTCCACGCAGATCAGCAGATCGTCCCGCACGGCCTTGATGGCGCTGGTGAGCGCCAGCAACTGGGCGCGATCCTGCCAGTTGCGCGTGAACAGGATCACGCCGCCCGTGAGCGGGTGGGCCAGGCGGCGGCGGTCCGCCGCGGTGAGTTCGGTGCCGGCAACGTCGAGGATGAGGGGGGCGTGTTCGAAAGTCATGGCCAGGGGTTCACTCACTTTTTAATAGCAATCCAGGCAATACCGCATTGCGGTGGGACCTTATTTCTTTTCAACCACGCAAAAGCTCGCCGCGTAGTCGGATTCGTCGGTCACGCTCAGGTGGCACTGCAGGCCCTGGGCCTCGAACCATTCCTTGAGCGCGCCGTGCAGCACGATCACCGGCTGCCCGCTGGGCAGCTTGGCCACCTCGCAGTGCCGCCAGGTCATGGGCATGCGCATCCCCATGCCGATGGCCTTGCTGAAAGCCTCCTTGGCCGAGAACCGGGTGGCGAGGTAGCGCACGCCGCGTTCGGGCCAGCGCGCGCCACGCTCGCGCCAGGTGGACAGCTCGCCCTCGGCCAGCACCTTCTCGGCGAAGCGGTCGCCGTGGCGCTCCAGGCTGGCGCGAATGCGGCGGATGTCGCAGATATCGGTGCCGATGCCGTAGATCATGTTTCAGGGTCCAATCTGCCTCTAAGGCATGAAAATCGCCGGCATATTGCTATCAAATCAGGAGTATTTGGTAGCCATGCCCTCTTCGATGCAGCGCTGGTAGGCCTGCACCGTGGCGGCATAGCCCAATTCCAGCGCATCGGCGATGAGCGCGTGCCCGATGGACACCTCCAGCAATCCGGGCACGCCCTGCACGAAGGCCGTCAGGTTGTCGCGGTTCAGGTCGTGCCCGGCGTTCACGCCCAGGCCGGCATCCAGGGCGGCCTGGGCCGCCGCGCGGTAGCGCTCCAATTCAGCGGCCTGGCGCCCGGTGCCCCAGGCGGCGGCATAGGGCTCGGTGTACAGCTCCACGCGGTCGGCGCCCACGGCGCGGGCGGCGGCCATCTGGGCGGGCAGCGGGTCCATGAACAGGCTCACGCGCACACCCAGTCGGCGGCATTCGGCGATCAGCGGCGCCAGCCGCTCGGCATCCTGCGGAAAGCTCCAGCCGTGGTCGCTGGTGAACTGGTCTTCGCTGTCGGGCACGAAGGTGGCCTGCTGCGGCCGCACCTCGCGGATGAAATCCATGAGGTTCTGCGACGGGTTGCCCTCGATGTTGAATTCGCGGTCCGGCCAGTCCTTCATCAGCGCGGCCAAGTCGTGCACGTCGCCAGCCCGGATGTGGCGCTCGTCCGGCCGCGGATGCACCGTGATGCCCTGGGCGCCCGCCTGCAGGCACAGCAGCGAAGCGCGCGTGACGCTGGGAATGCCCAGGTGGCGCGTGTTGCGCACCAGGGCCACCTTGTTGACATTGACCGACAGGGCGGTGCGGGCGGGAGCGGCGGAGGAAAGGGTCATAGCGATTGCAGGTCCATCATGAGCTGGCGCGTGCGCAGCACCGGGCTGCCGCAATGGTATTGCAGCAGCGTGCGCAACTGGGGTTTGAGTTCGGCCGCCATCGGCGTGCCGGCCTGGGCGATCACGCGCAGCGTGGCGGTGTAGCTGGCGCCCTCGCCCGCCTCCAGCGCGCGCTGCAGCGCCAGCCATTGCGCGCCGGCCAGCGTGGCACGGTCGGTGGCTGTCGCGGCGCGCAGCCCGGCCTCTGGCACCAGCGTGTACCGGGTGGGTGGCTGCAAGGGCGCCAGCGTGACCGTTTCGGCGCCCAGGCTGGGCAGCAGCCCGATCTCGCGCAGCAGCAGCAGTTCGAAGCTGCGCAGCACGGGTTCGAGCGCATCGCCGTGCTCGCTGCCGAGCACCCGCACCACGCCGGCATAGGCGTCGAACAGGGGCGCATGGGCATCCTCGCGGGCCATCAGGCGCATCAGCAGTTCGTTGAGGTACAGGCCCGAAAGCAACGCATCGCCCGTGGGCATGACGTGCCCGCCCACCCACTCTGCGCCCTTGAGCGCATGGATCTCGCCCTGTCCATCGCCCGACAGGGTGTAGTTGACCCGCAGTGGTTGCAGCGGCAGCAGCACGGGGCGAAAGTTGGAGGTGGGCTTCTTGGCGCCCTTGGCGACCAAAGCGACCCGGCCATGGTGCCGGGTGAACACGTCCAGGATCAGGCTGGACTCGCTCCAGTCGTAGCGGTGCAGCACATAGGCGGGTTCGTCGGCAATACGGCGCACAGCCATGGTTTGCTATTCTTTCAATAGCGACCAGTGCTTGATGGACAAGCGCTGGATGAGGGTTTTCTTTGGGTCGGGCACCCGGCACACGGGTGCGCCGAGCCCCGGGGTGGCCCACGGCGCCGAGGCCGCCGAAGCAGCGCAGGGCCGATTCACTCGTAGCCGAACGAGCGCACGCGCGCTTCGTCGTCGGCCCAGCCCGAACGCACCTTGACCCAGATCTCGATGAACACCTTGGCGTCCATGAGCTTTTCCAGCTCCTGCCGCGCTTCGGTGCCGATGCGCTTGAGGCGCTCGCCCTTCTCGCCGATCACCATGGCCTTGTGGCCGTCGCGCTCCACCACGATGGTGGCGGCGATGCGGATCATGCGGCTCTTGGTCTTGCCCTTTTCTTCCTCGAACTTGTCGATGACGACGGTCGAGGTGTAGGGCAACTCGTCCCCCGTGAAGCGGAACAGCTTCTCGCGCACCGTCTCCGAGGCCAGGAATTTCTCGCTGCGGTCAGTCAGCTCGTCCTCGGCATACCACCAGGCCTGCTCGGGCAGGTACTTGGCGCAGATGCCGAACAGGCGCTCGATATCGCCCTTGTTCTTGGCCGACATGGGCACGAACTCGGCGAACGGATGGCGCTCCTGCATGCCCTTGAGCCACGGCGCGATTTCCGCGCGGCGGTGCACCGTATCGAGCTTGTTGGCGATCAGCAGCGTGGGGATGCCGGGCTTGAACAGCGACAGCACCTTGGCATCGGCCAGCGTGAAGCTGCCGGCCTCGACCACGAAAAGAATCAGGTCCACATCGCCGATGGCGCCCATCACCGTCTTGTTGAGCGACTTGTTGAGCGCCGTGCTGTGCTTGGTCTGGAAGCCCGGCGTGTCGACGAACACGAACTGCGTCTGCTCCATCGTGCGGATGCCGGTGATCCGGTGGCGCGTGGTCTGCGCCTTGCGCGAAGTGATGCTGATCTTCTGCCCCACCAGCGCATTGAGCAGCGTGGACTTGCCCACATTGGGCTTGCCCACGATGGCGATCAGGCCGCAACGCTGGCCGGTGGCATCCGCCGGGGCGCTGGCCGGCTTGGCGGCTGCCAGCATCGCTTCCAGGTCATTTTGGCCACCAGCGCTAGGTTCATCTGCGCCACCAGCTACATTTTTTGTAGCATCTTCATTCATGGATTCTTCGCTTTCAATAGGACCAGCATGGCCGCTGCCGCCGCCTGCTCGCCTGCCCGGCGTGAGCCGCCGATGCCGCGCTCGGTCAGGCCCAGTTCGGAGATTTCGCACTCCACATCGAAGGTCTGGCGGTGTGCAGCCCCCACCGTACCCACCACCCGGTACTGCGGCAACTTCATTTTGCGACCCTGCAGCCACTCCTGCAATGCGGTTTTGGGGTCTTTGGCGGCCGCCTCCATCTGCGGGTTGATTTCCACGCCCTGGAAGAGCCGGTGCACCAGGGCCTCGGCCTGCAGGTAGCCGGCATCGAGGTACACCGCGCCGATGAGCGCCTCCAGCGCGTCGGCCAGGATGGATGGCCGCAGCTTGCCGCCCGATTTGGCCTCGCCCTCGCCCAGGCGCAGCACGTCGGGCAGCTTCAAGCGCAATGCCAGTTCATGGAGGGTCTCCTGCCGGACCAGGTTGGCCCGCACGCGGGACAGATCGCCTTCGGGCAGATCGCGCAGGCGCTGGTACAGCAGGCTGGACACCGCCAGGCTGAGGACGGAATCGCCCAGGAACTCCAGGCGCTCATTGTGGTCGGCGGAAAAGCTGCGGTGCGTGATGGCGCGCTGCAGCAGCGAAGGATCGGAGAAAGCATGCTGCAGGCGGTCCTGCAGTGCGGAAAGGCTGGGTTGCACCGACTACTTGGTCTGTTCTTGGAATCGATACACGAGATAGGCCGGGCCGGCCAGGGCGATCTCGCGCGAGTAGCTGAAGGACACGACGATCTTCTCGTTGCGCTTGGTCACCTCGAGGTCCTTGCCCTGGACCGAGCTGATGTTGTCGATCGATGCGGCACGGTCGAAGATGGCGCGCACATCCGGCACCGAACTGCCTTCCCGCGCGGCCTTGTTGGCGGCCTTGCTGATGGCCTGGTACTCCAGGAAGATCGGCACCGACTGCCCGCCGATGGCAAAGGCGGCCACGGCCAGCAGGCCGATGAAAATCAGTCCGATGAACGACAGGCCGCGCTGGCGCGCGCGGCTGGCGGTACGGTGCAATGCCATGGTGATCTACCCCTCTTTGGTATTGGCGGTGGTGAAACGTGCGAAGCCGATGCTCAGCGGAACGGGCCGATGCGCTTGAGGTTGCCGAAGTTCATCCAGACGAAGAAGGCCTTGCCCACGATGTTGGCGTCCGGCACGAAGCCCCAGTAGCGCGAATCGAGAGAGTTGTCCCGGTTGTCGCCCATCATGAAATACTGGCCCTCGGGCACCTTGCACACGACACCCTCGACGCTGTAGCGGCAGTTCTGGCGGTTCGCGAAATCGCTGGCGCCCTGGACGAAGGCCGGCACGTCGGGGTTGTTGATCATGCGGTGGCGGTGGTCGCCCAGCTGCTCTTCGAACTGCTTGAAGTAGCGCATCGTGTCTTCATCGAAGAAGTCCGGCACGGCGGAGGTTTCCACCACCTGTCCGTTCACCGTGAGGCGCTTGTTCAGGTAGGCCACTTCGTCGCCGGGCACGCCCACCACGCGCTTGATGTAGTCCATGCTGGGCTGGGGCGGGTAGCGGAACACCATCACATCGCCGCGCTGGGGCGCATTGCCCTGCGTGAGCTTGGTGTTGATGACGGGCAGGCGGATGCCGTAGGTGAACTTGTTCACCAAGATCAGGTCGCCCACCAGCAGCGTGGGAATCATCGAGCCCGAGGGAATCTTGAACGGCTCGAACAGGAACGAGCGCAGTAGGAACACCACGGCGATCACCGGGAACAGGCCGGCGGTCCAGTCCAGCCACCAGGGCTGCATCAGGATGCGGTCCTTGGCCTCCTGCACGTCGCCGTCCACCTTCTGGATGCCCATGCGGTCCAGTTCGGCGCGCCGCTGCGCCGCCGCATCTTCGATCGCCTGGGCCGCCTTTCGGCGGCGTGGCAGGAAGACCAGCCGCTCGGCCAGCCAATAGGCGCCCGTCACTACGGTGGCCAGGAACAGCAGCAGGGCGAAGTTGCCTTCGATGGCCCCCATGTACCAGGCCCCGACATAGGCCACGAAGGCGGCGAGGATCACGGAGGTCACGTATTGCATGGCCTGCATCTCAGTCTTCCACCTGCAAAATGGCCAGGAACGCTTCCTGGGGCACTTCCACCGAACCGATCTGCTTCATGCGTTTCTTGCCTGCTTTTTGTTTCTCGAGAAGCTTGCGCTTGCGGCTGATGTCGCCGCCGTAGCATTTTGCCAGCACGTTCTTGCGCAGCGCCTTGATGGTTTCGCGCGCGATGATGTTCGCGCCGATGGCCGCCTGGATGGCCACGTCGTACATCTGGCGGCTGATGATCTCGCGCATCTTGGCCACCACGGCACGGCCGCGGTACTGCGACTGCGAGCGGTGCACGATGATGGACAGCGCATCGACCTTCTCGCCGTTGAGCAGGATGTCCACCTTCACCACGTCGGAGGCGCGGTACTCCTTGAACTCGTAGTCCATCGATGCATAGCCGCGCGACACCGACTTGAGCTTGTCGAAGAAGTCCAGCACGATCTCGCCCAGCGGCATCTCGTAGGTCAGCATGACCTGGCGGCCGTGGTAGGCCATGTTCATCTGCACGCCGCGCTTCTGGTTGGCCAGCGTCATCACCGGGCCGACGTAATCTTGCGGCATGTAGAGGTGCACCGTCACGATGGGCTCGCGCACCTCCTCCAGGCGGCCCTGGTCGGGCATCTTGGAGGGGTTCTCGACCATCACCACTTCGCCGTCGGCCTTCACCACCTGGTAGACCACGCTGGGCGCAGTCGTGATCAGGTCCTGGTCGAACTCGCGCTCCAGGCGTTCCTGCACGATTTCCATGTGCAGCAGGCCCAGGAAGCCGCAGCGAAAGCCGAAGCCCAGCGCCTGGCTGACTTCGGGCTCGTAGTGCAGCGAGGCGTCGTTGAGCTTGAGCTTTTCCAGCGCATCGCGCAGCGAGTCGTACTCGCTCGCTTCGGTCGGGTACAGGCCGGCAAACACCTGGGGCTGGATTTCCTTGAACCCCGGCAGCGCTTCGGTCGCCGGACCGGCATTGTTGGGCAGCTTCTTTTCCAGCGTGATGGTGTCGCCCACCTTGGCGGCCTGCAGTTCCTTGATGCCGGCAATGATGTAGCCCACCTGGCCGGCGTCGAGCGAGTTGCGCGATTCGTTCGCTGGAGTGAACACACCCAGGTTGTCGGCGTTGTACACCGCGCCGCTGGCCATCATCTTGAAGCGCTCGCCCTTCAGCAGGCGGCCATCGACCACGCGCACCAGCATCACGACGCCGACGTACGGATCGAACCAACTGTCGATGATCATCGCGCGCAGCGGGCCATCGGCCTGGCCGCGCGGCGCCGGCACCTTGGCCACAATGGCTTCGAGAATCTCGTCGATGCCCATGCCCGTCTTGGCAGAGCAGGGAATCGCATCGGTCGCATCGATGCCGATCACGTCCTCGACTTCGGCCTTCGCGTTGTCGGGATCGGCGTTCGGCAGGTCCATCTTGTTCAGCACGGGCACCACCTCCACACCGAGGTCCAGCGCGGTGTAGCAGTTGGCCACAGTCTGGGCTTCCACGCCCTGCGACGCATCGACGACCAGCAGCGCACCTTCGCAGGCCGAGAGCGAGCGCGAGACTTCATACGAGAAGTCCACGTGGCCCGGCGTGTCGATCAGATTGAGGTTGTAGATCTGGCCGTCTTTGGCCTTGTATTGCAGCGCCGCCGTCTGCGCCTTGATGGTTATCCCACGCTCTTTTTCGATGTCCATCGAGTCGAGCACCTGGGCTTCCATATCACGCTCGGCAAGCCCGCCACAGCGCTGAATCAAGCGATCCGCCAAGGTCGATTTGCCGTGGTCGATGTGCGCAATGATGGAAAAATTTCTGATGTGGTTCATCAAGGGAAAGCGACAAGTGATTGAATTAAAACGGAGCGCACAAGAAAAAAGGGCGCGTCAAATGGTGACGCGCCCTGAACCAACAATCATTTGGCAACTGCGATGGTTGGAACTTCATTGTAGGCAAAAAGGCCGAGAGGGAAAGTCCGCCCGACAAGGTTCAGAGGGCGTTGCCGCCTTGCAACGCGTATTTTATACACAGCTTATTCACAAAACGCTTTCGACTTTCGGAATAACTTGTGGGCACACTGTGGATCACCTGTGCATGGTTCGAGACCATCCCACATGGTGGCGCAGAATTGAATCGATATGCAGTTAAGCCGGGAAAAGCAGGCGCCATTCTATCGAAAACGATCAATGGAAATGCCGCGCAAAACGTTGAGGGACCGAACCGGATTTCTGCGCAAAGGCCCCAAACCCCACTTTGGGATGGGGCTTTGTGCAGCCACCGGTCAACGTGCCGGACGGATCAACGCGTATTGGGCCCATTCGCCGCGGCGGAACAGCACGTTGATGGGCTTGCTCTTGTCCGCCTTGGCCAGGGCCGCCTCGAAGTCCTTCAGGTTGGCCACTTCGATATTGGCGATGGAAAGAATCACGTCGCCTTCACGCAGGCCGGCACGCGCGGCCGAATCTGTGGCCGCGTTGACACGCAGCCCACCCTTGAGCTTCAGCTCCTTCTTCTGGGCGTCGGTCAGCTCGGCAACCGCCAGGCCCAGTTGCTGGGCGGCTGGAGACGGCTTGGGTTTTGCGCTTTCACGCTCGCCGCCTTTGCTCGCCACCGGCTTGTCGTCCGGCTCGATCTCGGCCACGGTGATGGAGAGATCCTTGGTGGCGCCGCGGCGGAACACCGTCACCGTGCTCTTGTTGCCCGGCTTGGTATTGCCTACCAAGCGCGGCAGATCGGCGGTTTTTTCGATGGTCTTGCCGTCGAACTTCGTGATGATGTCACCCGCCTCCACGCCCGCCTTGTCGGCAGGAGACCCCGCCTCCACCCCACTCACGAGCGCCCCCTGGGGCTTGCCCAGACCGATCGACTCGGCCACATCCTTGGTGACCTGGCCGATCTGCACGCCGATGCGCCCGCGCGTCACGCGACCCGTGGCGCGCAACTGGTCGCTGACCCGAATGGCCTCATCCATCGGAATGGCGAAGGAGATCCCCATGAAGCCGCCCGAGCGAGAGTAGATCTGGCTGTTGATGCCGACGACCTCGCCACGCATGTTGATCAGCGGTCCGCCGGAGTTGCCCGGGTTGATCGCGACGTCCGTCTGGATAAAGGGCAGGTAATCGCCCGTGTCGCGCTGCTTGGCGCTGACGATGCCCGCAGTCACAGAGTTTTCAAGTCCGAAGGGCGAGCCGATCGCCATGACCCATTCACCGACCCGCAGCCGATTGAGATCGCCCACCTTGACGGCCGGCAATCCGGTGGCTTCGATCTTGACCACGGCCACGTCCGTGCGCTTGTCGGCGCCCACGATCTTGGCTTTGAACTCGCGCTTGTCGGTCAGGGTGACGATGACCTCGTCCGCGCCCTCCACCACGTGCGCGTTGGTCATCACATAGCCGTCTTGCGTGAGGATGAAGCCAGAGCCCACGCCGCGTGGCTGCTCTTCCTCGGGCTGTGCCCGGGGGCGCTGCTGGCGCTGCGCATTGGGCGGCACGGGCACGCCGAAGCGGCGGAAGAACTCGAGCATCTCCTCGTCCATGGCGTTCGGGCCGGCACGCTCCGCGGCCTTTTCCAGCGTGCGGATGTTGACCACCGACGGCCCGACCTGATCCACCAGGTCCGTGAAATCCGGCAAACCCCGGACCGTGGGCGGCGGCGTTTGCGCCAACACACTGACGGGCACAGCCGCGGAGGCAGCGGTCAATGCCATCGCGACGGCCACCGCGCACGATTGCAGATTTTTCCAGTTCGTCGTCATCGGCATCATTGTTCTTTCAAAATTCAGAGGAGACATCGGGAGCAGCAAAAGAACTTCGTATTGCAAGCTTCACATTTGGTTCCCGCCACACCATCGTCAGCAGTTCATGCATCCGCCCCGGTGGGGCGGCTTGGGCAGCGGAGGCACCACTCAACGGGCGTATTCCAGTTGCTCGGCCACCAGCCGCAAGGTTTCCTGCGGCACCTCGCCCACCGCCGTGAGCCACATGTTGCCTGAAACGCGTTGCGCCAGGGTCTGGGTCGCCCCCATGCTGCCCGCGCTCGGGCCGGAAGCATGGCGGGAGGCGTCGTAACGCTCCAGAAAGAGTGAGACCGTCGCCAGCCCATCCGAGAGCAGGCAATGCAAGGGAAGGCCCGTCTGAGCAGCAGACGCATCCTCTTGCTTGTAGCAATCCCCAGGGGTGAACCCACCCACCGGCGCACGCAGGCGCCAACCTTCGGCTTGTGCCGTGGTCTTGCGCATGGCAACCGTGACCACACGGAAATCGCGCACGTCATCCATCATGCCGACGAGGCGCGCAAATGGCACCGTGTTATCCAGCTCCAGCTGAGAAAACGCCGCCTGCTCCAGCACACGTCCCCGCAGGTCGAGGGTCTGCAGCTTCAATATCAAGCCCGAGGCTTCGGCCACCCACATGCGGTAACCGAATCGCAGCCCATCCTTGGGTCGCAGCCAGGCTACTTCGCTTTCGTGGCCCGCAACGCGTTCACGTCCCAATGTCAGCACCGTGTAGTGCGCATCCAGTCCGCGATCAGCCGTTTCAGGCAACCGCGGGAACAAGCTGGGCATGTCGCGGCGATCCTCGCGCACCATGCGTGCCTGGGGCAAGAAGGTACGGACGAGCCCCTCTCGACGATAGACCACGCGGGGAGACCCGTTCAATGCCTCGATGCGCTCGATCTGATCGTTTCCGTCAGCCGCATGCCAGATGCGAGAGCTGACCATGGCGCCCGATGCGGACAACACCACGAAAGTACCGCTGTAACTGTGCTCGCGGGAGGCGCGATGGATACGCTCCAGCCATCCGGAAATGGAGCGTGTGTCGCCAGGCACCGCGGCATTGGATGCAGCAACGACAGGCGACGACCCGGCCAGCGCATAGCCCGAAGCGGCCATGAGCAGCATCCACGCCAGAGCGTGGCGCATCGAAGCCATCTTGCTCAGGTAGCCCGCCAAGGAAGCACGAACACCTCTGACTCGAGGCTGGTGAGCGGCGTACAAGGGGCCTTCTTGGCCTGTCTTCACGATCTCAGCGCGCCGGAGCCTCGAAGGTGGCATTGCGCAGGAAACCTGCCGGCATTTGCAGCGCCGACGTATTGCCAAACTGTTTGTGCGCAGCCAGCAACTCGTCCAGCCGCGGATCGCGGATCATGACCTGCGGTGCACCGCCCCCTTCCGTTGCGTCTGCCACCGCCACGGCTGCAGGAGCGGCGGTCACGGGCACAGCGGAAGCCATCTGCGCACTTTCGGCGCCGGACTGAATACCTGTCATGGCCGTCCATCCAATCGCCCCAACGGCGGCGAGCGAAGCAAAACCCGCAGCCATTTTCCAGCGAAACACGGAGGCATTGGCTGCCACGGCAGGCGTCACGACCTCCGCGACAGCTCCTTGAACGACGGCACTGGCCACCAACGGAGGGCGCTGAATGCCTTCCGCTTCGATCTGGCTGCGAAGCCGATCCACCAGTGAGGAATTCACCGGACGCGCCAACTCGGAAGAGCGAAGCACGTCGCCGATCAGGTGATACATCTGCCACGTTTCGGAGCCGTCCGCATGGCTGCTGGCGTAGTCCACCGCTTGACCAAACTCCTGGCCTCGCAACTGTCCATCCGCGAGGGCAGACAAATGTTCACGCATTTTCAGATCGTCATTCATGGTCGTTCCCCAGCCATCACGTTTTGCTTCACTGCTCTGCCATTCACACCGCGCTACCAGCGCTTGCCCGACTGCTTCTCCAACAAAGGGCGGACACGGGCCGATATGGCTTCCCGCGCTCGAAAGATACGGGAACGTACGGTGCCGATGGGGCAATCCATGGCAGCCGCAATCTCCTCATAGGTCAACCCTTCGATCTCACGCAATGTCACCGCCTGGCGCAAGTCTTCAGGCAGCGCATCCATTGCCGCATTCACCGCCACCGCGATTTCCTGGGCGGCAAGCACTGTCTCGGGCGTTTCGTCGGTGGTTAGTTCATGACCCAGTCGGGAAGTTTCATCGTCGTCATCACTTCCTCGCAAGGCATTTTCCGAGATGACGGGATTGCGCTTCATGTCGACCAGCGCCTTCTTGGCGGTGTTGACCGCGATCCGATAGAGCCAGGTATAGAACTGCGCCTCTCCCCGGAATTGGTGCAGTGCACGATAAGCCCGGATGAACGTTTCCTGGGCAATGTCCTGCACGAGGTCCGAGTCGCGGACCATGCGGCCAATGAGCCGTTCGATGCGCCGCTGGTACTTGATCACCAGCAGTTCATATGCCTTCTGATCACCCGCAACCGTGCGCTCCACAAGCTGAAGGTCACTGTCGGCAGAAGGCGGGGGCATGGAAGCAGTCATGAAAAAGGGCTCACGCGTCGCCGCGCCGGACAGAGAACATGCCGTCGGCACGGGGCTCTGGCTTGGGGCGCGAATATACCGCACGGCGTAGCGCTGCCCAGGCCTCCCGTGGCCCCACACGCTCGAGGCACAGCCAGCGAGTTCGGCCATCAACGCCATGCAGTTGCAGCAAGAGAAAGGACTGGAAATCCGCATGGACGACCAATTCACCTGCAACCGGTACTCCTGCACCTTGATTCAACGACCAATGCAAGCCATCCCAGTACAGGACACCTTCAGGTAGACGGAACCAAAAGCGCCATGCCAGCCCGGCAGACGTGATCCAAAGGACGAAAAACACAGCGCTTCGAAACAGGCCCCTCCCAGCAGAATGCGTGATCCACACCGCAAAGGCACCAAGACCTGCAAACAGCACACCCGCAATGAACCAGCCCAACCGGCGGCTCCTCGCCACCTCATAGCGGGTCGCTGGGGCATGAAAGGACTTGGCCGAGCGGGTCATCAACACGCCCATGCCATCACAGGTGACCAACTGGCGCCGCGCAGCGGTCTGACCACCCCGTCAAACGCGCTTGAAAACCAGCGTGCCGTTGGTGCCGCCAAAACCAAAATTGTTCTTCACCGCGATGTTCATCTTCATATCGCGGGCGACATTGGCGCAGTAGTCCAGGTCGCATTCCGGGTCTTGCTCGAAGAGGTTGATGGTCGGGGGCGCCTTCTGGTCACGCAACGCCATCACGGTGAACACACTTTCGATCCCACCCGCACCGCCCAGCAAATGGCCGGTCATCGACTTCGTCGAGCTGATCACCGTCTTTTTGGCATGCTCGCCCAAAGCGGCCTTGATCGCATGGGTTTCGTTCAAATCGCCCAATGGCGTGGAAGTGCCGTGGGCATTGAGGTAATCCACATCCTCGGCGTTGACGCCGGCATTGCGCAGCGCGGCCTGCATGGCGCGGCGAGGGCCGTCCATGTTGGGCGCCGTCATGTGCCCTGCATCGGCGCTCATGCCATAGCCGGACAGTTCCGCGTAGATCTTGGCACCGCGGGCTTTTGCGTGCTCGTACTCTTCCAGCACCAGCACCCCGGCACCCTCGCCCAATACGAAGCCATCGCGGCCTTTGTCCCATGGGCGGGAGGCAGTCTTTGGATCATCGTTGCGAGTGGACAAGGCGCGCATGGCCGCAAAGCCACCCACACCCAGGGGAGAAACCGTGGCTTCCGTGCCGCCAGCGACCACCACATCGGCGTCGCCGTACTCGATCTTGCGCGCCGCCTCGCCGATGCAATGCAGGCCCGTCGTACACGCCGTCACCACGGAAAGGTTCGGGCCCTTGAAGCCAAAGCGCATCGATACATGCCCCGCCACCATGTTGATGATGGATGCGGGAACGAAAAAAGGCGTGATCCGGCGGGGACCTCGGCTTTCCAGTTCTGCATGGGTGTTTTCGATCAGCGGCAAACCACCGATCCCGGATCCGATGATGCAACCGATGCGCGTCGCCAGTTCTTCGTCCAGCGCCTCGCCGGTTGGAAGGCCGGCATCCCGCACCGCCTCATCCGCTGCGGCGATGCCGTAATGGATGAAGGTATCCATCGTGCGTGCATCCTTGGCGCTCATGTAGGCGCCAAGATCGAATCCCTTGACCTCGCCCGCGATCTTGCAGGCAAAGTTCGAAGCGTCGAACTTGGTGATGAGGTCAATGCCGGATTGACCGGCCAGGATGTTGGCCCAGGCATCTGCCACCGTGTTTCCGACGGGGGTGATGCAACCCAGGCCGGTCACGACGACGCGACGACGGCTCATGCGCTAAGACTTTCTACGGATCTGTCTGAACTGAAGGCGCTCAGGCCTTCTGATGGGTATTGGCGTAGTCGATGGCGTTTTGCACCGTGGTGATCTTCTCTGCATCTTCGTCAGGGATCTCGATGCCGAACTCGTCTTCCAGAGCCATCACCAGCTCCACCGTGTCCAGCGAGTCAGCGCCGAGGTCGGCCACGAAAGCCTTTTCGTTGGTGACTTGCGATTCTTCAACGCCGAGTTGTTCGGCAATGATCTTTTTGACACGTGCTTCGATATCGCTCATGGTTTCCCTTTGAGGGTTGTGAATGAATCCGCGATTCTAGCTGCTTCGGGATCAGTCCCCTACCAGCCCGCCGTCGCGATGAATCGGCGCTAACTTTGCTCAATTACATGTACATGCCGCCATTGACATGCAACTCCTGGCCCGTGACATAGCCTGCCTCTGCCGACGCCAGATAGGCGACCGCATGGGCGATGTCTTCCGGGCGGCCCATGTGGCCCATTGGAATCTGCGATTGCAGCGATTGCTGCTGCTCGGCAGGGAGTTGCGCCGTCATGTCGGTCGCGATGAAACCAGGAGCCACGCAGTTCACCGTAATGCCCCGGCTGGCCAGTTCACGGGCAAGGGCACGCGCCATGCCTGCCACGCCCGCCTTCGCTGCCACATAGTTGGCCTGGCCGGGATTGCCTGCCGAACCCACCACGCTGGTGATGTTGATGATGCGGCCGAAGCGCTGTTTCATCATGGGTCGAATGACGGCGCGGCTCACCTGGAACACGGCCTTCAGATTGGTGTCGATGACCGCATCCCAGTCGTCGTCCTTCATGCGCATGGACAACGTGTCGCGGGTGATGCCGGCATTGTTCACCAGCACATGCAAACCGCCGTGCTGCTTCACGATGGTGTCGATCAATGCATCGACAGCCGCCACATCCGTGACGTTCAGATTCACACCCTGACCGCCGCCGGACAAGGCCTGAGAGATGCGCTGAGCGCCCCCATCCGTCGTCGCGGTACCGATCACCAAATAACCACGGGCCGCCAACACGGCCGCGATGGCAGCGCCGATGCCGCGCGATGCACCAGTGACCAGCGCTACTTGGGGCTTTTCATTCAACGAAGGGGTATCACTCATGCCAACAATGCTCGTGTTTCGGCCAGCGTGGCCGGGTCATAAATAGAAGCAGCAACCAGCTCGGGGTCGATGCGCTTCGCCAAGCCCGCCAGCACCTTTCCAGGGCCGCACTCCACCAAATGCGTCACGCCGCGGGCTTTGAGCGCCTGCACGCACTCCACCCAGCGCACCGGACCGAAGGCCTGGCGGTACAGCGCATCGCAGATGCCATCTGCCTCCTGCCGGACCGCGACATCCACGTTGTTGACGACTGGGATCTGCGGAGCCGCCAAGGACAAGGCCGACAGGGCCTCCCGCAATTTCTCGGCCGCCGGCTTCATCAGGCTGGAGTGAAAAGGAGCGGATACCGGCAAGGGCAACGCACGCTTGGCGCCAGATGCCTTCAACAGTTCGCACGCCTTGTCGACGCCGGCTTTCGTGCCCGCAATCACGGTCTGGATGGGGTCATTGAAATTCACGGCCTCCACCACTTCGCCGCCATCCGCACCGAAGGATGCCGCCGCCGCAGCGCAACCTTCGATCACTTTGTGCGCATCCATGCCCAGAATGGCAGCCATCGCACCCACGCCGACGGGAACCGCTTCCTGCATGGCGGCGGCACGCAGACGCACCAACGGCGCGGCCTGCGCCAGCGTCAGCACCCCTGCAGCCACCAACGCCGAATACTCGCCGAGCGAGTGGCCGGCCACCGCAGCCGGGACGTCGCCGCCCTCCGAGATCCACGCACGCCACGCGGCCACGCCAGCGACGAGCATGACCGGCTGGGTGTTGGTCGTCAGCGAAAGCGCTTCTTTCGGGCCCTCATGAATCAAGCGTGCGATGTCTTCGCCCAGGGCGTCGGAAGCCTCCTGGAGGGTTTGCGCCACCACAGGGTGGTCACCCCATGCATCCAGCATGCCGACCGACTGGGAGCCCTGGCCGGGAAAAACAAATGCAAAAGATTTTTTGGTCGTCATAAACGAATGGTCAAAACCGCCTTCACCGCTTAATTTTTCAGCGTTTCAAGCTACAGCTTCAGGAGCACCGCACCCCATGTAAAACCGCCTCCCACGCCCTCCAGAAGCAACGTCTGTCCGGGCTTGGCCTGGCCGGTGCGAACCGCATGATCGAGTGCCAGGGGAATCGACGCCGCCGAAGTGTTGCCATGTTGGTCTACGGTGACGACCACCTTGTCCATCGACAGGCCCAGCTTCTTCGCCGTACTTTGCATGATGCGGATGTTGGCCTGGTGAGGGATCAGCCAGTCCACGTCCGCATCGGTCAGGCCGGCCTTCTCCAGGGCAGCACGGGCTGCCTTTTCCAGCACACCCACAGCCAGCTTGAAAACGGCCTGGCCATCCATCTTGAGCAATGGGTCACCCAGAATCTGCCCGCCATAGACGTTGCCCGGCACACACAGAATGCCCACATGCCGGCCATCGGCATGCAGATCGCTCGACAGGATGCCAGGAGTTTCCGACGCTTCCAGTACCACGGCGCCTGCGCCGTCACCAAACAGCACGCAGGTGGTGCGGTCATCAAAATCGAGGATGCGGCTGAATACCTCCGCACCCACGACGAGGGCGCGGCGGGCGCTGCCGGACTGGATCATGGCGTCTGCAACGGTCAGCGCATACACGAAACCACTGCAGACGGCCTGCACATCGAAAGCCGGGCATCCATTGGCCCCCAGCTTGTTTTGCAAGATGCAGGCCGTCGAAGGGAAAACCATGTCCGGCGTGGACGTGGCGACGATGATCAGATCAATGTCCTGCGGCTGAACCCCTGCCGCCTCCAGCGCATTGCGAGAAGCCTCCAGCCCCAGATCGCTGCTGCAGACATCTCGCTCCGCGAAGTGGCGGGCCCGGATGCCGGTGCGCTCGACGATCCACTCGTCCGATGTTTCCACACCGCGCTGAGCCAACTCGGCCACGAGGTCGGCATTGGTCAGACGACGAGGAGGAAGGCTGCTGCCAGTGCCTGTGATGCGGGAGTAGCGTCTCATCAATATGGGGACCCGACGGCGGTATTGACAGGCTGGGCATCCGATGGCGCCAGCAAGGGCGCAGCATGCGCCACCCGCGTCCGGACGCGGTCGAGCAGGTTGTTGCGGGCTGCATCATACGCCCGGTTCAAAGCCTGCTCGAAGGCCATGGCGTCCGCAGATCCATGACTCTTGAACACCAATCCGCGCAGCCCGAGCAATGCCGCTCCGTTATAGCGGCGGTGATCCATTCGCTTCATAAGTGCAGATAGCACCGGATAGGCCACAACTGCCGCCAGTTTGGTAAAGATATTGCGCTTGAACTCCTGCTTGAGTCCGCCGACGATCATGGAGGCCACACCTTCGCTGGCCTTGAGCGCCACATTCCCCACAAAACCGTCACAAACCACGATATCGACCGTGCCCTTGAAAATGTCGTTGCCTTCTACATTGCCAAAAAAGCGAAGATCACCAGAATTACCCACCGTACGCAACAGTTCGCCTGCTTTTTTGATCACTTCACTGCCCTTGATGGCTTCCTCGCCAATGTTCAGCAGGCCGACGGTGGGCTCCGAACCCTCTTGAAGTGCAGACACCAGCGCCGACCCCATCACTGCAAATTGCAGCAGATGCTCGGCACTGCAATCTACGTTGGCGCCCAAGTCCAGCACGGTCGTAGCACCGCCCTTGGCATTGGGTATCTGAGTAGCAATCGCGGGGCGGTCGATTCCGTCCAGGGTTTTGAGGAGATAGCGAGCGATGGCCATCAGAGCGCCCGTGTTGCCCGCAGAAATGGCGGCTTGCGCGGCCCCATCCTTGACCTGCTGAATTGCAACGCGCATGGAAGAATCCTTCTTACGGCGCAAGGCAATCTCCACTGGGTCGTCCATGGTGACGACCTCGCTGGCAGGCGTGACAGCGGCCCGATCGTGCTTGAAGTCCTTGAGGCTTTCGGGCTGGCCGACAAGGAGCAAACGGGCTTCGGGATGGTTTTCTAGGAACTGGCGGCACGCCGCTAGCGTGACGCGGGGGCCGTGATCGCCCCCCATGCAGTCAACAGCCAGTGTGATCATGGGCGACTTGTCCGACCGCAGAAAACGACCGGAAATGAAAATACAGCGAACAAAACAAAGGCCCGCGCTACCAATTTCGTAGCAGCGGGCCTTGGCGCGCGAGTTAAATCAGGCTTCAGACTTGTTCTTCAGCACTTGGCGGCCACGGTAGAAACCGTTGGGGCTGATGTGGTGGCGCAGATGGGCCTCGCCGGTGGTGGGCTCGACAGCCGTACCAGGCACGTTGAGAGCATTGTGCGAACGGTGCATGCCGCGCTTGGAAGGGGATTTTTTGTTTTGCTGAACAGCCATGGTGGCTCCTGAGTCTTGAAGGGTTGGTAAAAACGCGATCAGCCCATAAAGACACGAGGGGATTCGCGCGAAGCCCTCGATTATAGCCCAAACGGTTTTCAGTCTTCCGCTTTGTCTTTTCGCAAGGCTGCCAGTGCCGCGAAAGGGTTGGGCTTTTGCGCGCTGGCCTCTTCGAAATCCTCGTCGCTGGATTCCATCGGCACGGGGGCCGGGCATTCGTCGTGCCGTGGCACCAGGGGTAATGCCATGAGCAACTCGTCTTCGATCAACTCCCGCAGATTGAACTCGCGGCTCAAGGCCAGCAGATCTTCATCGCTCTCGTCGTCCAGCGCTTCCGCCGTGGCTTCATCCGCCACGAAGCGGAACTCACGCTGCACCTGAAGCGGCACATCCACCGACCCGAGGCAGCGCTGGCACGTCATGGGAAGCGCTGCGTTCACCGTGAGCCGCAGCCAGATCTGTCCGCCGATGCCATGCGTGCTGCGCACTTCGCCGTCGACCTGCCAATCCACCATGAGATCGGGGTGCAGGCCTTTGGCTTCCTGGGCCAGGCGTTCGTACTTCAAAAGGGAGTCATGGCCGGACAGGTGACCGCCCGCCTGCGCGAAGGCTTTGACATCGAGGCGCTGAGGGGAGAATTCCTTGGTCATGGCAGCAGTGTAAGAGAATCAGCGCATGCCTCAATCCCCTTCCCTGCCCCGCCGTCTGGTGCTGGGCTCGACCTCCCGTTATCGGGCCGAACTGCTCTCCCGCCTGCGCCTGCCTTTCGATGTCGCAGCGCCCGATGTCGACGAAACGCCCCACGCCGGCGAGGCGCCCAGCACCCTCGCCTTGCGGTTGGCCATGGCCAAGGCCCGCGCCGTCTCTGCAGCCCACCCTGACGCCGTGGTGATCGGCTCCGATCAAGTAGCGGATCTCTTGGGACAACCGCTGGGCAAGCCCGGCACACACGAGAAAGCGGTTGCCCAACTGCAACAGATGCGTGGCCACAGCGTCGTGTTCCAGACCGCGGTGGCGGTTGTCTGCGCCGCCGCGGGGTTTGAAAAGGTGGAGTTGGCCCCGGTGGAGGTTCGCTTCCGCGACCTGTCCGATGCGGAGATCGAGCGCTACCTGCGCGCCGAGCAACCGTACGACTGCGCCGGCAGTGCCAAAAGCGAAGGATTGGGCATCAGCCTGCTCGACAGCATCCAAAGCGATGACCCGACAGCGCTGATCGGCCTGCCGCTGATCCGCACCTGCCGCATGTTGCGCGCTGCTGGAATGGAACTGCCATGACAGCCGCATCGACCGGCACGCTCTACCTGGTGCCCGCGCCGCTCGACTTCGGCTGCGACACCCAAGCCCCCCTGGACCAATCCCTGCCTGCCGCGACATTGCAGGCAGCATCGCAAATCACCCACTGGATCTGCGAGAACGCCAAGAGCACCCGCGCCTACCTCAAGCGCGTCGATGTGCTGTTCCCCCTGAAGCTGCCGCTGCAGTCGCAGCAGATCGACGAGTTGCCGCGCGAAGTGCACAAGAAAGGCGACCATGGTGCAGACGACCATGTGACCTTTGATGCCCGCACGTTGCTGGCGCCCGCTTTGGCGGGCAACGACATGGGCCTGGTGAGCGAGGCGGGCATGCCTGCAGTGGCGGACCCTGGCAGCTCGGTGGTGCGTGCCGCACACGATTGCGGGCTGAGGGTGGTGCCACTGGTGGGCCCCGTGTCGCTCTTGTTAGCGCTGGCGTCGAGCGGTCTCAATGGACAGGGTTTTTCTTTTGCAGGCTATCTGCCGCAGGATTCGGCCCAGCGCACCCAGCGCATCCGCGAACTGGAGGCCCTGGCGCTCAAGCAAGGGCAAACGCAACTGTTCATTGAGACCCCGTACCGCAACGCCGCGCTGTGGCAGGCCCTGGTGCAAACCTTGCAGCCCAATACCCGGCTGGCGATTGCCAGCGGGCTCACACTGCCGCAGGCGCGCACGGCAAGCCGGCTCGTGCGCCAATGGCGACAGCAAATTGAAGTGCCCGATAACCGGATACCGGCCGTCTTTGCCATCGGACGTTAGGCCCGATCAACAGATCTCAGGGATTCCAACCGCTGATCCGGACCACCGGGCACCGAGCCCGGGCCGGCGGCAGCCCCCCGGATGGCGAGCCCTCAGCGGATGGCCGGTGCGCCCTTGATGGCCTGCACGGCCGTCTGGCCCATGGCAGCGCCGAATTTTTTGACCAGCCGCTCGGCGACGTTGTCGCGGCGGGTGTAGTCGATGATGTCTTCCGCCTTGACGACCTCGCGTGCCACATAGTCGAGGTTGCCCAGGTGGTCGGCCAACCCCATCTCCACCGCCTGCTGGCCGGTCCAGAACAGACCGCTGAAGGTGTCCGCCGTGGGCTTGAGCCGATCGCCGCGCCCTTCCTTGACCACATGAATGAACTGCTGGTGGATCTGGTCCAGCATGGCCTGCGCATAGGCGCGCTGCTTTTCGGTCTGCGGGCTGAACGGGTCGAGGAAGCCCTTGTTCTCGCCTGCCGTCAGCAGGCGACGCTCCACGCCCAGCTTTTCCATCGTGCCGGTGAAACCGAAGCCATCCATCAGCACGCCGATGCTGCCGACGATGCTGGCCTTGTCCACGTAGATCTCGTCGGCGGCGGCGGCGATGTAGTAAGCCGCCGATGCGCAGGTTTCTTCCACCACGGCATAGACGGGCTTGTTGTACTTGGCCTTCAGGCGAATGATCTCGTCATTGATGATGCCGGCCTGCACCGGGCTGCCGCCCGGCGAGTTGATGAGCAGCACCACGGCCTGCGATCCGGAGTCTTCGAAGGCACTGCGCATGGCCGCCACCACGAACTCGGCGCTGGCTTCGGCCCCCGCAGCGATCTCGCCCTTGATGTCCACCACCGCCGTGTGGGGCGTGCTCTTGCTCGTGCTGGTAGCGTCGCGCGCCAGCAACACCCAGGCCACGGCGATCAGGAAGACCAGCCACGCCAACCGGGTAAAAATGCGCCAGCGGCGTGCGGAGCGCTGCTCGGACAAGGTCGCGAACACCAGCTTTTCCAACACGTCACGCTCCCAGCCTGGCGCTCTCGCAGGGTCTTTTGCTTCTTTTTCAGTAGCAGTCTGCGCCCACAGGTCGGGCGCTGGCGGGGGAGTCTGCCCAGAACCAGAGGGTTCGGGCCGGGTCGGTTCGGTCATTTGTCAGAATTCGACAGGTTGCAAGTGGGAGTCAGTATGCCAGCGCACTACGCCCTGGCCTTCGGAGAGTTGGATCTTCACCAGGCCACCGCGGCACGGGCCACCTGCGCAGGCGCCCGTGTCAGGCCGATAGGCGGCGCCGTGCGTGGCGCACAGCAGCCACTGGCCGGTGTCGTCGAAGAAGCGGTCCGGCTGGTAATCCATCTCCATCGGCACGTGCGTGCACCGGTTCAGATAGGCATGCGGCCGGCCTTCGAAGCGCACGGCAAAGGCGCGGCAGGCCTGGCCGGCATACAGGACGTCGAAGGCAACGGCCTGTCCCCCGTCCACCAGATCGGCGCTGGGGCAAAGGTCGATGGGTTGCGAGGAAGAGGCCATGGCAACGACCGGCGATGGGCTGTGGCGTGCAGCGGCAGCGTCAGGCGTGCCGCAAAAGCCAGGCGTGCAGTTCCGGCACGGAATGCATCACGGCCAGGGGTTGGAGGCTTTCGAACTCGCCCGGCTCGTGCGCTCCGTAGCTCACCCCCACGCTGGAGCACCCGGCCGACAGGGCCATCTGCAGGTCGTGGGTGGTGTCGCCGATCATCAACACGCGCTCCGGGGCCACATCGAACTCGGCCATCAGCTCCTGGAGCATGAGCGGGTGTGGCTTGCCGGCGGTTTCGTCGGCCGTGCGGGAACCATCGAACATGCCCCGCAGCGCCACCGTGTGCAGCACCTCGTCCAGGCCGCGCCGGCTCTTGCCGGTCGCCACCGCCAGCAAGTGGCCTCGGGCGCGCAGGTCTTCCAGCATGGGCAACACGCCGGAAAACAGGCTCAGATCGTCTTGGTGCTTGAGGTAGTGATAACGGTAGCGGTTGCCCAGTTCGGCGTGTTTTTCCGGCGGCACATCGGGTGCGGCGTGGGTCAGCGCCTGCATGAGGCCCATGCCGATCACCCAGGCCGCAGCCTGATCGGTCGGCACCGTGCCACCGACGTCGCGCACGGAGTCCTGAATGCAGCGCACGATGATGGCGGTGGAGTCGTAGAGGGTGCCGTCCCAATCGAAAGCGATGAGGTCGAAGCGGCGGCGTGGGGTCGTGGGCATGGCGTTCAGGCAGTGGCGGCGGTGAATTGCGCCAGGTCAGGCGGCAACTCTGCGCGCAGTTCGATGCGCTCGCCGTGGGAGGGATGGGAGAACTGTAACCGCCACGCATGCAGGAACATGCGCTTGAGGCCGTGCTTGTGCAGCCGCTTGTTGAGTTCGAAGTCGCCGTATTTGTCGTCGCCCGCGATCGCATGGCCCTGGCTGGCAAGGTGCACGCGGATCTGGTGGGTGCGACCGGTCTTGATGGTGACTTCCAGCAGGCTCATGGCCGGCAGCCCCTCGGCCGCGCGCGCCGGCAGGTGGCTGCGCACTTTCACGAGGGTGATGGAGCGCATGCCGTCCGGGTCTTCCGGCGTGGTCACCCGCACCCGCCGCTCGCCATCGGCCTGCAGATACTTGTTCAAAGGCGTGTCGATCACTTTCTTGTTGGCCGCCCAGGTGCCGGGCACCAGGGCCAGGTAGGTCTTGCCGGTCTCCCGCTCCCGGAACTGGTCCTGCATGTGCGTGAGCGCGGAACGCTTCTTGGCTACGAGGAGGATGCCCGAGGTCTCGCGGTCCAGCCGGTGCACGAGTTCCAGGAACTTCGCCTGGGGACGTGCCTGCCGCAACTGTTCGATGACGCCGAAACTCACACCGCTGCCGCCATGCACCGCCACGCCTGCGGGCTTGTCGATGGCGATCAGGTGGTCGTCCTCCAGCAGGATGGGGAATTCGCGGGCCGGCGCCGGGCGCTCGGCCTTCTCGGCCACCTTGTCCGAGATGCGCACGGGCGGCAGGCGCACCTGATCGCCCGTGGCGACCCGGGTGTCCGCGCTGGCGCGGCCCTTGTTGATGCGCACTTCGCCGCTGCGGATGATCCGGTACACGTGCGTTTTGGGGACGCCCTTCAGATGGCGTATCAGAAAGTTATCGAGCCTTTGGCCGGCAGAGTCCTCGTCGACTTCGACGATGCGGGCTGCAGCGGGGGCGGGGGTTGGGGCACGGTCCGTCGCCGGTTTGCCCCCTATAATGTGTTTCACCTGCGCGATGTTCTGTAAGTGGTTGATTTGTCTGGAGTTTAGTCCACGCAACCTTGCAAGCCGCGCAGGCAGGTCGATGCCAACGGGTGTCGTGTGCGCAGATTGCAGGCCAGATGCCTGTGGTGGCTCCCACGCCGCGCGGCCGGCTGACAAATTGAAACACCGAAACCGGAATCCCCAGTCCGCAGGCCGCCCAACAGGCAGGTTCTGCGGGCGGATCAAAGCGAAAACATGTGGGCATTGTTGGCATGGATTGTGACCCTTTGGCGAAGGCGCCTGCCTTCGGCATGGGCTCCGCAATCGCCGGCATCGCCCGTGCAGCCCGCGCCATCAGCCAAGTCTTTCATGGCAACGCTGCACGCATTTCCCCTCGCCCCCATCCACGCGCCCCCGCCACGACTGCGAAGCTAGTGCTTCGCAGCCGCGTGGCATTGCGGCAATTCCCTTCGTTTCAACGCGTCGGCCCTGGCATCCATGGCTCCTGAAGAGCCTGTGTCATTGGTTTGAATGGTCGGGACGCGCGCCGATGCAGCTTTTTCGCTGCGCGCCGCCCGGCCGACAACGAAAAGGAATCCCATCATGAAGCGGATGCTCATCAACGCGACGCAGCCCGAAGAACGCCGCCTGGCCATCGTCGACGGCCAGAAGCTGCTGGACTACGAAATCGAGATCGAAGGGCGCGAGCAGCGCAAGGGCAACATCTACAAGGCCGTCGTCACCCGCGTCGAGCCCTCGCTGGAAGCCTGCTTCGTCGACTATGGCGAAGACCGCCACGGCTTCCTGCCCTTCAAGGAAATTTCCCGCCAGTACTTTGCCGAAGGCGTCTCGGTCAGCCAGGCGCGCATCAACGACGTGATCCGCGAAGGCCAGGAACTGCTGGTGCAGGTCGAGAAGGAAGAGCGCGGCAACAAGGGCGCTGCCCTGACCACCTTCGTGTCGCTGGCCGGCCGCTATGTGGTGCTGATGCCCAACAACCCGCGCGGTGGCGGCGTGTCGCGCCGCATCGAGGGCGAAGACCGGGCCGAGCTCAAGGAGGCGATGGACCAGCTCGAGTACCCCAAGGGCATGAGCATCATCGCGCGCACCGCCGGCATCGGCCGCACGGCGCCTGAACTGCAATGGGACCTGAACTACCTGCTCAAGCTCTGGACCGCCATCGACGGCGCGGCCAAGGGCGGCAAGGGCGCCTTCCTGATCTACCAGGAGTCGAGCCTGGTGATCCGCGCGATCCGTGACTATTTCAACGGCGATATCGGCGACATCCTCATCGACACGGACGACATCTACGAGCAGGCGCACCAGTTCATGGCGCACGTGATGCCCGAGCATGCCGGCAAGGTCAAGCGCTACCGCGACGACGCCGCGCTGTTCAGCCGCTTCCAGATCGAGCACCAGATCGAGTCAGCCTACGCCCGCACCGTGACCCTGCCCTCCGGCGGCGCCATCGTGATCGACCACACCGAAGCGCTGGTGAGCGTGGACGTGAACTCCGCCCGCGCCATCAAGGGCGGCGACATCGAGGAAACCGCCACCCGCACCAACCTGGAGGCCGCCGACGAAGTGGCCCGCCAGATGCGCCTGCGCGACCTGGGCGGCCTGATCGTGATCGACTTCATCGACATGGAAGAGTCGAAGAACCGCCGCGAAGTGGAAAACCGCTTGCGCGACGCGCTGCGCCAGGACCGCGCCCGCGTGCAGTTCGGCACGATCAGCAAGTTCGGCCTGATGGAGATGAGCCGCCAGCGCCTCAAGCCCGCGCTGAGCGAAGGCTCCTCCATCCCCTGCCCCCGTTGCGGCGGCTCGGGCCACATCCGCGACACCGAATCGTCGGCGCTGCAGATCCTGCGGATCATCCAGGAAGAGTCCATGAAGGACAACACGGCCGCCGTGCACTGCCAGGTGCCGGTGGAAGTGGCCTCGTTCCTGCTCAACGAAAAGCGCCCCGAGATCGCCAAGATCGAACTCAAGCAGCGCGTGACCGTGCTGATGGTGCCCAACAAGACCCTGGAGACGCCGAACTACAAGCTCGAGCGCCTCAAGCACGACGACCCGCGCCTGGACCACATCGACGCCAGCTACAAGCTCGTCGAAGAAGTGGAAGACCCCACCGCCGTCACGCGCCGCTCGCAGGAGCCCACCAACAAGCAGACCCCGGTGATCAAGGGCGTGCTGCCCGACGCGCCGGCGCCGATCGCCGAGCCCCGTCCGGAAGGCGCGGCCCGCAACCCGTCGCACAGCCGGCCCGCGGCAGCGGCCGCCGCCGCGGCTGCGGCGGCCGCCCCGGCTCCGGCCCCCGCGCCGGCCGTGGCGCCCGCGCCCCAGGAGCAAGGGTTCTTCGCATGGCTCAAGAGCCTGTTCGGTTTCGGCGAGCCCCCACGTGCCCCGGCCCCCGTGGCCGCGCCGGCACCGGCACCGGTGGCCGAGCCCGCACGGGAAGGCCGGCGCGAAGGCCGTGGCGGCGAACGCGGCCGCCGCGGTGAACGCAACGGCAGCGAGCGCAATGGCTCGCGCGACGGCCAACGGGAAGGCAATGGCGAAGGCCGTGGCCGCCGCGATGGCCGTGACGGCCGCGCGGAGCGCCCGGAGGGCGAAGCCCCACGCAACGGGAACGGCAATGGCCGCGGACCGCGCGACGGCGAAGCACGTGGTGGCCGGGAAGGCCGCGAGGGCCGTCCGGAAGGCGAACCCCGCAATGGCGGGCGCGAGCCCCGTGAAGGCCGCGAGGGCCGTGAACCCCGCGAGCCACGCGAAGGCCGCGGCCGCGGCCGGGACGGCGAGCCCCGCCAAGCCCCGCTGAACGCCGAAACCGGCGCAGCGCTGCCTGCGACCGCTTCGGTCACCCTGGACGGTGCCGGCGAACCCGTGGAAGCCGCACGCAGCGAGCGCGGCCCCCGCCGCGAACGCGGCGAGCGCGGTGGCCGCGGCGAGCGTGGCGGGCGTGGTGAACGCGCTCCCCGCGTCGACGAGGCCGCCGGCGCAGGCCAGGGCCCCGTGGCGGACTTCGTGGACACGTCCCCCATGGCGTCCCTGCCCGACCTGGACCTGACCGGCAACGACGCCGCCCCGGCCGCACCCGCCGCCGGAGGCGATGAGCGCCGTGAACGCCGGTCGCGCGACCGCTACGGCCGTGACCGCCGCGAGCGTGGCGAGCGGGCTCCGCGTGAAAACGGTGCGGAGCAGGAGCAGCCCGCGGGCAACCTGATGGACTTCGATGTCAGCGCGACGGCCCCTGCCGACAGCGCGTCCGCCGAAGCCTCGCAGGAACCCGCACGCCGCAGCTACTTCAACGCGTCCGCCGCCGCCGCGCCGCAGGCCCACGAGCCCGTCGCCGCACCAGCCACCGATGCGCCCGTGGAATCGGCGGTGCCCCGCGCGTCTGCCGTGGAGCCGGTGACCCCTGCGCCGGTCGCCCCGCGTCCTGTGTCGGCACCCGCTCCGGTAGCGGCCCCGGTCGCGCCGGTGGCCTCCACGGCGGCCCCAGTGGCTCCGGTGGCGCCAACGCCCGTGCCAGCCCCCGTGCTGCAGCCTGCTGCCGCCGCTCCAGCCCAAGCCGCAGCCCCTGCCCAGCCGAATGGCGCCATGCCACGGGTCCAGGCATTCACCCTGCCGGTGGACGAGCTGAACCAGGTCGCCCAGACCTCGGGCCTGCAGTGGGTCAACTCCGATGCGGAGAAGATCGCCGCCGCGCAGGCCGCCATCGCGGCCGAACCGCGCCCGGTCCATGTGCCGCGCGAACGCCCCCCGGTGGTGGCGATCGATGAAGGCCCGCTGGTGCTGGTGGAAACGCGCCGCGACCTGCGCGACCTGACGCTGCCGTTCGAGCAGCCGCCCGCCGCCTGATGCGGCGCCGCCGGCCCGCGGTGCAATGCCCCGGGCCGGTTGTCGTCTTTGCTGGAAAGCCCGCTGCCGGGCTTTCCACTTCCCCCTCCGAGGTCACCGGACCATCGCGACCCCCATGCTGTTCCTGCTGTCTCCCGCCAAATCCCTGGACTACGACACGCCCCTGCCCGAAGGCGTCGGGCACACGCTGCCGCAGTTCGTCCCCCAGTCCACCCGGCTCATCGAAGTGCTGCGGCAGAAGTCGCCGCAGGACGTTGCCGCCCTGATGGGCATCAGCGACCCGCTGGCCGCGCTGAACGTGGCGCGGTATGCCGCATGGCGTCCGAAGTTCACCGCGGCCAATGCGCGCCAGGCCGTGCTGGCCTTCAACGGCGATGTGTACGAAGGCCTGCAGGCCCGCTCGCTCACGCTGGATGAGCTGGACTGGGCCCAGCGCCATGTCGCCATCCTGAGCGGCCTGTACGGCGTGCTGCGCCCGCTGGACCGCATGCAGCCCTACCGCCTGGAAATGGGCACCCGGCTCGCCACCGATGCGGGCGCCAACCTGTACCAGTTCTGGGGCGCGTCGATTGCGGAGCACCTCAACCGGCAACTGGCGGCTGACGCCACGCCGGTGGTCGTCAACCTGGCGTCACAGGAATACTTCAAGTCGGTGGACCGCAAGGTGCTGAAGGCGCGCGTCATCGACTGCGTGTTCGAGGACTGGAAAGGCGGGGCCTACAAGATCATCAGCTTCCACGCCAAGCGGGCGCGCGGGCTCATGGCGCGCCATGCCATCCGGCACCAGGTGGCCACACCGCGCCAGCTCGAGGGTTTTGACCTGGAAGGCTATGCTTTCGCCAGTGCCGCCTCCACGCCGGAGCGGCTCGTGTTCCGCCGCAAGGCCGCCTGAGGGCGGATGGCCCCGCGCCCCCCCGGCCCCGACGATCGACTGGATTCCTCTTCCCGAAACGCCAACGCCACTGACGCCCACCACGCCATGCCCGCACGTTCCCGCCAGACCACCTCCTCCGCCCCGGCCGATGCCCCGTCCCAATCCGTGACGCCGGAGCTGCGCGAATGGATCATCGCGCAGGCCCAGGCCGGTTTTCAGGCGCCGGTGGTGCTCCAGTCCATGCTCGACGCGGGCTGGCGGGAGGACGTGGCCGCGCACGCCATGGAGCATGTGCTGCGCGACCACCTGGAAGCGCTGGCGGTGCAGCAGGGGCAGCCTCCCGGCTCGCGCGTGCCCGAGCCGACCGTGGGCGAATCGCCGCTCTTCATCGACGTGGGCGACCGCCAGGTCGAGGTGCTCATGTCCATGGCCCAGCCCCGCGTGGTGCTGTTCGGCAACCTGCTCTCGCCCGAGGAGTGCGAAGCGCTGATCGCCGAAGCCGAGCCGCGCATGGCGCGCTCGCTCACCGTGGCCACGCGAACGGGCGGCGAAGAGGTGAACGACGACCGCACGAGCGACGGCATGTTCTTCCAGATCGGCGAGAACGCGGTGGTGCGCCTCCTGGAAGAGCGCATCGCCAAGCTGGTGAACTGGCCGCTGGAAAACGGCGAAGGCTTGCAGGTGCTGCACTACCGCCCGGGCGCGGAATACAAGCCCCACTACGACTACTTCGACCCTGCCGAGCCCGGCACGCCGACCATCCTGCGCCGCGGCGGGCAGCGGGTGGCCACGCTGGTGATCTACCTGAACAACCCGGACAAGGGCGGCGGCACCACCTTCCCCGACGTGCACCTGGAGATCGCGCCGCGCCAGGGCAATGCGGTGTTCTTCAGCTACGAACGCCCCCACCCGTCCACGCGCACACTGCACGGCGGCGCGCCGGTGATCGCCGGCGAGAAGTGGATCGCCACCAAATGGCTGCGCGAACGCAAGTTCGAATGAAATCGGCCTGACGCCCTAGTTCTCATTGCCTCCATAGCTATTAAATCAATAGCAAACAGAAACACGGAGTTCCATGAACACCCCCGAACAATCGCAGCTGGGCCGCGCATCCGCCTATGCGGACCAGTACGACGCCGCCCTGCTCTTTCCGATCCCCCGGGCCGGCAAGCGGGCGGAGATCGGCATCGGCGACACGCCGCCCTTCTTCGGCGCCGATCTGTGGACGGCGTTCGAGCTGTCCTGGCTCAACCCGCGCGGCAAGCCGCAGGTGGCGATCGCCCATGTGACGGTGCCGTGCGAGACGCCGAACATCGTCGAGAGCAAGTCGTTCAAGCTCTACCTGAACAGCTTCAACAACACGCGCTTCGCGGATGCCGCCGAGGTGCAGGCCCGCATCCGCGCCGACGTGGGCGAAGCCGTCTGGCGCGGGGCGCCCCACGCAGGCACGGTGGGCGTGAAGCTGCTGCAGCCCGAGCTGTTCGACCGCGAGCCCGTGCAGGAACTGGACGGCCTGCTGCTCGACCGCCTGGACGTGGAATGCACGCAGTACACGCCGGCCCCCGAGCTGCTGTCAGCCAACCATGCCGAGACGCCGGTGACCGAGGCGCTCACGAGCCACCTGCTGAAAAGCAACTGCCTGGTGACCGGCCAGCCGGACTGGGGCAGCGTGCGCATCCACTACAGCGGCCCGCAGATCGACCAGGCCGGGCTGCTGCAGTACCTGGTGAGCTTTCGCAACCACAACGAATTCCACGAGCAGTGCGTGGAGCGCATCTTCATGGACGTGTGGACGCGCTGCAAGCCGATCAAGCTGTCGGTGTATGCGCGCTACACGCGCCGCGGCGGGCTGGACATCAACCCGCTGCGTACCAGCCACCCGCAAGCCCTGCCGCCCAACGTGCGCACGGCGCGCCAGTAAGAGCGGCCAGCAGAACCCTTGCTGCGTCGTTGCCGCGCTGCGCCTCAGTTGCTGGCGCGGCGCAGCAGGCTCACGCGCTCGGCGATGGCGTCGATGTCGAGCCCGTCTTCCACGCGCGCCAGGTACGTCTCCAGATCGGCCACGGCCAATGCCGTGTCGCCCCGCTCCGCATGGGCCAGGCCCCGGTCCCGCCACTCGCCCCAGGCGTCGGGCAGCAGCACGATGAGCCGGTCCTGCACGGCCACCAGCCGCGCCCAGTCCTTTTGCGAGCGGTGGATCTCCTTGAGGTTGCGCAGCATGCGCGCGATCACGTCACGCGGCGGCGCCGCCTGCAGGTACAGGCCCAGCGGAATGTCGTAGTCGTCCACCAGGCCGCTGCTGCGGTGCCGGTAGGGTTCGAGCCGCTCGGACAGCTCTTCCCGCGACAGCGACTGGCCCGTGGTCGGGTCCATCACCACCTGCCCCTTGGGCAGCAGCACCTTGATCATGAAGTGCCCGGGAAACGAGACACCGCGCGCGTGCAGGTCCAGCCCCTGGGCCAGTTCCATCCACACCAGCGCCAGCGAAATCGGAATGCCCCGCCGCGTGCGCAGCACGGCATTGAGGTAGCTGTTCTCGGGGTCGTAGTAATCGTTGACGTTGCCCGCGAAGCCCAGGTCGCCGAAGAAGAACTGGTTGAGCGAGCGCAGGCGCTGCAGCGACGACGCATCGGCGGGCAACCGCCGGCGCAGCCGGGCGAGCAGCTGATCCACGTCGCCGAGCAACTGCTGCACGTCCAGCTCGGGGTACTCGTCCTGCGCGATGGACGCCGCCGCCTCCAGCAGGGGAAACTGGTCGTCGCTGCGCACCAGCGTGGCGAAGTACTCGAGCGGAGTGGGAAGGGAGTAGCTCAGGGCCATTGGAGGGTTGTAAGGGGCGTGCCGGGCCGCGTCAAGCGGGGTTCCGAAGGGACGAAACCCGGCGCGAAGGCGGTCAGCGGCGCAGCAGTTCGCGCAGCTTGAGGCCCGCCGCCCAGAGCGCCCCGAAATACAGCAGCGCCGCGCCGCCCATCAGCAGGGCCAGAAGCCCGGCGCGCTGCCCCTCGTGCGCCCGCAGGGCCAGCCAGTCGAAATGGCGCGATCCCCACATCAGCAGCACCGCCAGCAGGGCGCTGGCGGCCACCACCTGCAGCGCCAGCCGGGCCCATCCGGGCTGGGGCTGGTAGGTGCCGCGCCGCAGCAGGCCGATCAGCAGCCACAGCGCATTGATCAGGGCTCCGAGGCCGATGGACAGCGCAAGGCCCGCATGGTCGATCAGCGGCACCAGCGCGGCGTTCAGGAGCTGCGTGACCACCAGCACCACGATGGCGATGCGCACCGGCGTGCGGATGTCCTGGCTGGCGTAGTAGCCGGGGGCCAGAACCTTGATGGCCACCAGGCCCAGCAGCCCCGCACCGTAGCCGGCCAGGGCCAGAGCGATCTGGCCGACGTCGCTGTCCTGCAGCGCGCCATGGTGGAACAACGTGGCCACCAGAGGCTCGGCAAAGGTGAGCAGGCCCACCGCGCACGGCACGGACAGCACCACGACGATGCGCAGCCCCCAGTCGAGCATGGACGAGTAGCGGGCGGCATCGCCGGCCGCCTTGGCGGCCGCCAGCTGCGGCGTCAGCACCACGCCCAGCGCCACGCCCAGCAGCGAGGTGGGAAACTCCATGAGCCGGTCGGCGTAGAACAGCCAGGTCACGCTGCCCGGCGCGAGGTACGAGGCGATCTGCGTGTTGATCATGAGCGAGATCTGCGCCACGCCCACGCCCAGCAACGCCGGGCCCATCAACGTGAGGATGCGGCGAACGCCCGGATCGCGCCACGCCTTGCGAATGGCCCCGGGAGTGAGCCCGATGCGCGGCAGCAGGCCCAGCCGGAACAGCGCGGGCAGTTGCACCGCCAGTTGCGTGATGCCGCCGAGCATCACGCCGCCGGCCATGGCATAGATGGGCTCGATGCCGCGCGCGGCCAACTGCGGCGCGCCCAGCCAGGCGGCGGCGATCATGCAGACGTTGAGCAGCACCGGCGTGGCCGCCGGCACCGCAAAGCGCTTCCAGGTGTTGAGCACGCCGGCCGAGAGCGCCACCAGCGACATGAAGCCGATGTAGGGGAACATCCAGCGCGTCATGACCACGGCGGCGTCGAACCCGCCGGCGCTCTGGCGCAGGCCGCTGGCGAGCAGCCACACCAGCAGCGGCGCCCCCAGCACGCCCAGCACGCAGGTCAGCAGCAGCACCCAGAACAGCACCGTCGCCACGCTGGCGATGAGCCGGCGCGTGGCCTCGTCGCCGTGCTGGGCCTTGTGCGCCGCGAGCACGGGCACGAAGGCCTGGCTGAAGGCCCCTTCGGCGAACAGCCGGCGAAACAGGTTGGGAATGCGGAAAGCGACGTTGAAGGCGTCGGTGAGCGCATTGGCCCCGAACAGCGAGGCCATCAGCAGATCGCGCACCAGGCCCGTCACGCGGGAGGCCAGGGTCAGCAGGGAAACGGTGGAGGCGGCTTTGAACAGGGACACGGCCGCGAGTGTATGCGCTGCGCCGCGGCAGGCGCCGGTCCGCGGAATGCCTGCCCCTCGGACCTCACCGAGGGGAGCCGCCTGCCTGCGTCGAAGCGACCCTGCGGCCCCGCCCAAGTCGCTGGGCTATAATCGCGGGCTTTGCTGACATCATCCTCAGACACTTAAGGAAAATTTACCATGGCATCTGCCAAGCCCAAGAAAAAGAACCCCCGTCTCGCCTCCGGCCGCAAGCGCGTCCGCCAGGACGTCAAGCTGAACGCCGCGAACACCTCGCTGCGCTCCAAGTACCGTACCGCGGTCAAGAATGTCGAGAAGGCTGTCCTGGCCGGCGACAAGACCAAGGCCACCGAACTGTTTGCGAAGATGCAAGCCGTCGTCGACACCATCGCCGACAAGGGCATCTTCCACAAGAACAAGGCCGCTCGCGACAAGAGCCGCCTGTCCGCCAAGGTGAAAACCCTGGCCCTGGCCGCCTGACCTTTCAGGCAAACAGCCCGGACGGCCCTGCCGTCCGCCGTTTGTAACGGGTGCGCTGTCAGCAAAACGAAAGAACCGCCTTCGGGCGGTTTTTTTGTGCCTGAAATACGGCCAATCCAATATCCATGCGGGTTTGCGGCCGGTGAGTCCATTTTTTTCCGGCCGATTTCGTGAAACTTTGATGTTTGTCAGGGTATTTACCTAATGGGACAATTCCCGATGTCAGGGAGCTTCAATTTTTGATACGCGTGAAAGCCTGCCGAGTCCGCGCAGGCTTTTTCAATTGCAATCAGTCCAACCAAATCTATGAAAAAGTCGATCAAAGCATTGTTCGGCGCCGTTGTGGTGCTGATCCTTGCGGCCGTCCTGTTCCTGTACTGGCCGCTCTTTCCCCGCTCCGTTCCTCCTGCCGAGAACGACCAGCCCGTCGACGTCGTGATGGTGGGCGCGGGCGTGATGAGCGCCACGCTCGCCACCTACCTGCAGGAGCTGCAGCCGGACTGGAAGATCGAGGTGTTCGAGCGCCTGGACGGCGTGGCGCTGGAAAGCTCCAATGGCTGGAACAACGCGGGCACGGGCCACTCGGGCTTCGCGGAACTGAACTACACGCCCGAGCTGCCCGATGGCACGATCGAGACCAAGCGCGCCGTCGGCATCGCCGAGCAGTTCGAGGTGTCGCGCCAGTTCTGGGCGCACCAGATCGGCCGCGGCAACATGCAGTCGCCCGAAACCTTCGTGAACCCCACGCCGCACATGAGCTTCGTCTGGGGTGACGAAAACATCGAATACCTGCGCAAGCGCCGCGAGGCCCTGATCAAGAACCCCCTGTTCTACGGCATGGAGTACTCGGAAGACCAGGCGCAGATCCAGAAGTGGGCGCCTCTGATGATCGAAGGGCGCGACCCGAAGCAGAAGGTGGCCGCCACCTTCATGCCCCTGGGCACCGACGTCAACTACGGCGCCGTGACCAGCCAGCTGGTCCAGGGCCTGCGCAAGAGCCCCAACTTCCAGCTGCACCTGCAAAACGAAGTGCGCGCGCTGCGCCAGAACGACGACAAGACCTGGAACGTGACCGTGGCCCACCTGGGCGACGGCGGCAAGGAGCGGACCGTCAAGGCCAAATTCGTCTTCGTGGGCGCCGGTGGCGCCGCGCTGCAACTGCTGCAGGCCTCGGGCATTCCCGAATCGAAGGACTATGCGGGCTTTCCAGTCGGAGGCCAGTTCCTGTCCATCGAGAACGCCGCCCTGACCGCCCGCCACACGGTGAAGGCTTACGGCAAGGCCGCCACGGGCTCGCCCCCGATGTCGGTGCCCCACCTGGACGCCCGCAACATGGACGGCCAGCCCGTCGTGCTGTTCGGACCGTTCGCGCTGGCCACCAGCAAGTTCCTCAAGCAGGGCTCCTGGTTCGACCTGTTCTCTTCCGTCACGCACGACAACCTGGTGGGCATGCTGCGCGTGGGCATCCACAACCTGGACCTGGTCAAGTACCTGCTGCAACAGGCCGAGCTGACCGACGACGACCGCCAGCGCGCGCTGCAGGATTACTTCCCCAACGCCAAGCGCGAAGACTGGAAGCTCATCACCGCGGGCCAGCGCGTTCAGGTCATCAAGCGCGACCTCAAGGAAGGCGCGGTGCTGCAGTTCGGCACCGAGATCGTGTCCGACAAGGACGGCACCATCGCCGCCCTGATGGGCGCATCGCCCGGTGCCTCCACCGCCCCGCACATCATGCTGAACCTGATGGCCAAGGCCTTCCCCCAGCAGATGACGGACACCGGCTGGAAGGCGCGCCTGAAGGAGATCATTCCTTCCTACGGCCGCAAGCTCAATGAAGACCCGGCCCTGACCAACGAGATCCGCCGCATGACCAGCAGCGCCCTACACCTGCCCTACCTGGACGTGCCGGCCACCCTGGGCAAGGCGGCGGCGACGCCGGCCGGCGTGGTACCCACGCAGCCCAAGGCGCCGGAGGCCGCAGGCCCCAGGACGAACAAGGAAATGCAGGCGCTCTGACGCCGGCGCCCCACCTGCGCGGCTGCGGCTGCGCGCGATCGCCCCGCTACTGCGACGCTGCAGTGCGGGGCTTTTTTATGGCGGCGCAGGCCGCTGCGGTGGTTCGGACGGGACGCGTCGGGGCCGAATGCGCGGATCGGAAGGTGCTCCCGGGCCGCCTGCCGACGCCACCCATGAAAAAAGCCCCCGAAGGGGCTTTGGCCATTTAGTCGTTCCCGCCGCCAGCACCACCAAAGCGCTGCGACATGGCGCCGTCAGCCTTTGCGGGCGGTGTCAGGCGCCTGGTCGGGCAGAAGGCAGGCCTCGGCCACCTGCAACTGGTTGTCGCGCGCGAAGTTCATGACGAAATCCCAGGCCATGGGTTCGTGGCCCTGCAGGTCGCGGTGCACGATCACGCACTTGATGCCATTGAGCGTGGTGGGCACGCACCAGGGCGAATAGTTCAGGTGGCTGCCGGGACGGGCGCCACCGGGGCGGAACTGGCTCATCACCCCCGCCAGGCGCTCCGCCCAATCGCTGGGGCGGAAGGTTTTCCCGTCGAGGGTGATGCCCTGGATGAAAACTTCTTTGGAGGTGGGGGAAACCATCAGGATCGGGGGTCGTTGGGGGGAAGTCGCCGCAGGATCGCCGCATGGCGCGCCACAGGCCGGCATTCTAACTCTTATATAAGAGCTAACCCATCCAAAGACCCCTGGATCGGCGCTGGACGGCGCATGGCTGTGATGCGCAATCGTCAACAGCCATGCAAAGCCCTGCCCCTAGAATCGTGCTTCGTTTTGCCGGCCACGAGCCGGCTCAGCCCCCTCCCCCTTTCGCATTGCCCTTCTCTGGAGATTTCCGCATGACCGCTTCCGCCCCGGCCGCCTCGCCCCACGTGATGAACACCTACGGCCGCCTGCCGATCGCGCTGGAACGTGGCCAGGGCGTGCGCGTATGGGACGTGGACGGCAAGCAATATATCGACGCGCTCGGCGGCATCGCGGTCAACACGGTGGGCCACAACCACCCCAAGCTGGTGCCCGCACTGCAGGAGCAGATCGCCAAGCTGATCCACAGCTCCAACTACTACCACGTGCCCCTGCAGGAGCAACTGGCCGCCCAGCTGGTCGAGCGCTCGGGCATGACCAACGTCTTCTTCTGCAACTCGGGCCTCGAAGCCAACGAAGCCGCGCTGAAGCTGGCCCGCAAGTTCGGCCACGACAAGGGCATCGACAAGCCCGTGGTCGTGGTCTACGAAAAAGCCTTCCACGGCCGCTCGATCGCCACGCTGTCGGCCACCGGCAACCCCAAGGTGCAGGCCGGGTTCGGCCCGTTGGTGGAGGGCTTCATCCGCGTGCCGATGAACGACATCGACGCCATCCGGCAGGCCACCGAAGGCAACCCGAACGTGGTGGCCGTGTTCTTCGAGACCATCCAGGGCGAAGGCGGCGTGAACCCCATGCGCATCGACTACCTGCAGCAGCTGCGCCAACTGTGCGACGAGCGCGACTGGCTCATGATGATCGACGAGGTGCAGTGCGGCATGGGCCGCACCGGCAAGTGGTTCGCGCACCAGTGGGCCGGCATCGTGCCGGACGTGATGCCCCTGGCCAAGGGCCTGGGCTCGGGCGTGCCGATCGGCGCCGTCGTGGCCGGCCCCAAGGCCGCGAATATCTTCGCACCCGGCAACCACGGCACCACCTTCGGCGGCAACCCGCTGGCCATGCGCGCCGGCGTGGAAACCATCCGCATCATGGAAGAGGACGGCCTGCTGCAGAACGCCGCCGTCGTGGGCGCGCACCTGAAGGCCGCGCTGGAGCGCGAGCTGGGCGGCCTGCCCGGCGTGAAGGAAATCCGCGGCCAGGGCCTGATGCTCGGCGTGGAACTGACCAAGCCCTGCGGCGCGCTGGTCGGCCGCGCGGCCGAAGCCGGCCTGCTGCTGTCCGTGACGGCCGACACCGTGATCCGCATGGTGCCGTCGCTCATCCTCACCCAGGCCGAGGCCGACGAAATCGTGGCCCTGCTGGTTCCCCTGGTCAAGGCGCTGCTCGCCGAATGAACGTTCCGTTATGAAGCATTACCTGCAATTCAACGATCTCACCGCCGACGAGTACGCCTACCTGTTCAGCCGCGCGGCCGTCATCAAGGGCAAATTCAAGAGCTACGAGAAGCACCACCCGCTGACCGACCGCACGCTGGCCATGATCTTCGAGAAGGCCAGCACGCGCACCCGCGTGAGCTTCGAGGCCGGCATGTACCAATTGGGCGGCAGCGTGGTGCACCTGACCACGGGCGACAGCCAACTGGGCCGCGCCGAGCCCATCGAGGACAGCGCGAAGGTCATCAGCCGCATGGTGGACCTGGTGATGATCCGCACCTATGAGCAGACCAAGATCGAGGCCTTCGCCGCCCACTCCCGCGTGCCGGTCATCAACGGGCTGACGAACGAGTTCCACCCTTGCCAGATCCTCGCGGACATCTTCACGTACATCGAGCACCGCGGCACCATCCGGGGCAAGACCGTGGCCTGGGTGGGCGATGGCAACAACATGGCCAACACCTGGCTACAGGCGGCCGAGCTGCTGGGCTTCACCGTCCACGTGAGCACGCCGCGCGGCTACGAGATCAATGAGAAATTGGCCCTCGGCGCAAATGGTTCTAGGGCAGATAGCTATAAGTTTTATAGCAATTCACTCGAAGCCTGTGCCGGCGCCGACCTGGTGACCACCGACGTGTGGACCAGCATGGGCTACGAGGCCGAGAACGAAGAGCGCAAGAAGGCCTTTGCCGACTGGTGCGTCGATGCCGAAATGATGGCGGCGGCCAAGCCGGACGCCCTGTTCATGCACTGCCTGCCCGCCCACCGTGGCGAGGAAGTCGAGGCGGACGTGATCGACGGCCCGCAGTCCGTGGTGTGGGACGAGGCCGAAAACCGCATGCATGCGCAGAAGGCACTCATGGAATACCTGCTGCTCGGCCGCATCACCAGCTGATCGCCGAAATCGCCACGTCCTCCTACGCCCCAGCCGCCGCCGCATGAAGCCCAGCCAAGGTGAACTGCTGGCGCGCTGGCAGGCCCTGGGCGCCGCGCTGGAGCGCGCCGGCCCCGCATGGACCGCCGAGGGCCAGCGCCTGCTGCGCCACTGGAGCCGCTGGCCCCGCGCCTACCACGACACCCGCCACCTGCACGCCTGCCTCCTGCACCTGGAGGCCGTTCAGGCCGCCCAGCCGACAGCGCTGCAGCAGCCGCACGCGGTCGAACTGGCCCTGTGGTTCCACGACGCGATCTACTGGCCCTGGAGCGGGCACAACGAAGAACGCAGCGCGCAATGGGCGCGCCGGTTCCTGCTGTCCCAGCGGTTGTCCGACGGCCTGGTGCAGACGGTGGAGCGCCACATCATGGACACACGCCACACGCCCGATGCGCCGCTGGAGGGCGACGCGTGCTGGGTGGTGGACATCGATCTCGCCGTGCTGGGCGCCCCGCCCGAGGTGTATGGCGAATTCGAGCGCAACGTGCGGCGCGAATACCGGTTCGTGCGCTGGCCGCGCTACGTGGCGGGGCGCTCTGCGGTGCTGCGGTCGTTCATGGATCGGCCACACGTCTACGCGACCCCCTGGTTCAGGGCGCAACGCGAAGCGCAGGCACGCGTCAATCTCCAGCAGGCCGTTGCGGCGCTGGGGCGGGGTGTGCTTTTCGGCGAATGATTTGTGTGACGCGAGCCGGTTTGCTTACGCTTACACATTGAGTCCAAATCTGGCGTCGCAAATCAGAATGAAGTCCTTGCAGCTCCACTACCATTCCGCCAGGAGGAAAAATGCTTAATATCGATGCTCAAGGGATGGTTAGCGGAAACTCGAAAATCAAGGCACGCAGGTTCTCATCGATCGAAAGATCAGAAATGAACAAGGTCTCTGGAATCATCGTCCATCAAACAGGATCCCCAACAGAGAACTCGACGTTCAATAGTTATCGAAGCGCCAACGCAAACGGTGCGCACTTTTTGATAGGCAAAGAGGGATCCATTTATCAGACGGCTTCGATTCTCCGTCGAACAAATCACGTGGGTCCGCTGAAAGCGCGTTGCTTGGCCGAACTCCGATGCAGTCCTGCCGAGATCGCCCAATACAAAAAAGCCAGTCCAACCACTATGCACAAAGCGGAAATGACCAAAGTGGTTCCAGGACGCTATCCGTCCAACGCAGACAGCATCGGTATTGAAATCGTAGGCATGGCTTCACTGCCGCCTGGAATCAAAATGCCTGCAGGATTGAGTACAGAGCAACAGCGCGCGTTTTTAGGAAACAACGCGGTTTATGAGGCGCTGACCAACCACCAACAGGTCGCCCTTCAATACCTGATCGATGCGCTTTCCGAAACACTGCACATCTCGAAAGCCGAGGTGCATCGTCATCCTGAGGTGAGCCGGAAAAATGCTACGGAAGCTGCCACGGCGACATGGCAATGACCATCAAGCACTTCCTGGCTTCGGCCCTTTTTGCAGGCGCAGGCATCGCTTCGTTCGCCTCTCCGACGAGCGATTTCGACAAGACGCTCCAGCCCAAGAAATACCGTCTCGGCCCGATCAAGTCAGTCGTGGTGCAGGACCGCACTGCCAAGGGTTTCGGCGCGGAGGCCGACTGCGGGCACCTGGCGATCGACGAGAAAAGGGTGCGTTTCTTTTTGGCGAATGCCCGGTTCCGCAGCGAGTATCAATACAGCCAGGAACTGCAGACCGGCGATTGCAACGCACAGGCCAGGGTGATATTCCAGGATGGCCGAATCGCCAAAGTCTCCATCGACCACTGGACGGGGTGGGGCGCGATCACGGCCCGGGGAGCGACCTACTTTATGCGGTGCGAAGCCTGCACCGACATCCTGGAAAGCAGCTTTCCATTCGATGCCCGCAAGCCGGCCCGGCCCTGAGCCGGTCTGGAGGTCTAACGCACCAAAGCATTCCTTCGAATGGCTTGTCAGAAAAGCGCATCGGACCGGGGCTGCCATCACCATCACGCCATGACCATTTGCCTGCCGCAACGCTTGCATCACGCAAAAATCGCAGCCTTCATTTCGATGCCTGCATTGGCGATTGCCTGCAACGTTGCAACGGCAGCGCCACAGGCCACGACCACCCGCTGTGGCTGGTTCGATCAGCCGACACCGGGAAATGCAACGCTCGTGGACAAAGCGGGGGAATGGACGGTGGGAATGCAGGGAGGCCACCAAGCCGAAGGTGACTGGCCCGTGTTTCCCCAAAACAGGTGGGTGGCAACCGGATCGGGCAGCGCAGGATACGGTTGCGCGTGCCTCGAAAGCAGCACGCGCGCCGATACGAAGGAAGTGACCCGAATCGTCTCGTGGCGTGCGTTGCCCCTGAAGACCTGCCGACGCGACAAGGCGCTGATGGGAAAGGAGCCGGAAAACCCTCTGCGCCAGCCATGAAACATGGGGGCGTTCCGCCGATGCCCGCCCTACTTCGGCACCGAAGAACGGCTGCCCGGCATCTGCACGACCTGCTCCTGGCCCACCGCACCGCCGCCCGTTCCGCAGCCGCCCGAATCGCAGCTGCTGCAGCCTCCACAGCTGCTCGACTGCGCCAACGCCGGGTGCACGCGGTCCAGGCGGGCGCGCCAGCGGGCGGGCATCCACTTCCACACCATGTAGGCCACGGCGAGGGCGACGATCACGCCGACGATGATTTCCTGGGCCATGGGCTCAGCCTCCTCCCAGCGCCAGGGCCAGGCGATACGTGATGAAGCTGGCGGCGTACGCCAGCGCGAACAGGTAGCCGGTCATCAGCAGCGGATAGCGCCAGCTGTTGGTCTCGCGGCGCACGGCGGCGATGGTCGAGATGCACTGCGGCGCGAAGACGAACCACGCCAGCAGCGACAGCGCCGTGGCCAGCGACCAGCTCTGGGCGATCAGCGGGCCCAGTTGGGTGGCCACTTCCTCGCCCGTGGCCGAGAGGGCATACACGGTGCCCAGCGCCCCCACCGCCACTTCGCGCGCGGCCATGCCGGGCACCAGGGCGATGGCGATCTGCCAGTTGAAGCCGATCGGCGCCACCAGCACCTCCAGCACGCTGCCGATGCGGCCGGCGAAGCTGTACTGGATGGCCGCGCCGGTGGCGCCCTCGGGCGCCGCGGGATAGGTGGACAGGAACCACAGCAGGATGGTGACGGCCAGGATGATGCCGCCCACGCGGCGGATGAAGATCAGCGCGCGCTCGTACAGGCCCTGCGCCAGGCTGCGCACACTGGGCCAGCGGTAGGCGGGCAGTTCCATCAGCAGCGGCGCGTGGCCGGCGCCACGGCGCGCGAGGCGGGCGACCGCCGCCACGGCCATGGCGCTCACGATGCCGCCGAAGTACAGCGCGAACAGCACCAGCCCCTGCAGGTTGAAAACGCCGACCACGGTCTGCTCGGGGATGAACGCACCGATGAGCAGCGCATACACCGGCAGGCGCGCGGAGCAGGTCATGAGGGGCGCGATCATGATCGTGACCAGCCGGTCGCGCCAGTGGGTGATCGAACGCGTGGCCATCACGCCGGGCACGGCGCAGGCAAAACTCGACAGCAGCGGAATGAACGACCGCCCCGACAGTCCCACCGTGCCCATGACGCGGTCGAGCAGGAAGGCCGCGCGCGGCAGGTAGCCGGAGTCTTCCAGTGCCAGGATGAAGAAGAACAGGATCAGGATCTGCGGCAGGAACACCAGCACCCCGCCCGCGCCCGCCAGGATGCCGTCGGTGAGCAGGCTGCGCAGCACGCCGTCGGCCATGTGCGCATTGATCCAGGCCGACAGCCCGTCCACGCCGGCCTTGATGGCGTCCATGGGCATCGCGGCCCAGCTGAAAACGGCCTGGAACATGAGGAACAGCGTGACGGCCAGCAGCAGCAGGCCCCACACGGGGTGGAGCACCACGGCATCGATGCGGTCGTCGTTGCGCAGGCTGACCGCGGGCTCGCGCACGGCGGCGGCCATGATGCGGCGCACCTCCTGATGCAGCTGCAGCACCTGGGCGCGCAGGTCCACGCCCACCGCCCGGTGCACGGACGCCGTGCCCGCCAGCGCCTGCGGCGCCTGGGTGTCGAGCCACTGCAGCAATTCCTGCGCGCCGTCGCTGCGCACGCCCACGGTGGACAGCACCGGCATGCCGAGTTCGCGTGAGAGCGCTTCGCGGTCGATCTCGATGCGCTGGCGCGCCGCCATGTCGCTCATGTTGAGCACCAGCACCATCGGCAGCCCCAGCGCGCGGGCCTCCAGCACCAGGCGCAGGTTCAGGCGCAGGTGGGTGGCATCGGTCACGCAGACCAGCAGGTCGGGCACGGCCTCGCCGGGCCGCTCGCCGGTGACGATGTCGCGCGTGACGGCTTCGTCGGCGCTGTGGGCGTTCAGGCTGTAGGCACCGGGCAGGTCCAGCACGCGCACGCGGCGGCCGCTGGCGGTGTGCAGCAGGCCCTCCTTGCGCTCGACGGTCACGCCGGCGTAGTTGGCGACCTTCTGGCGGGCGCCCGTGAGCAGGTTGAACAGCGCGGTCTTGCCGCAGTTGGGATTGCCCAGCAGCGCGATGCGCAGGGGCGAAGTGGCAACGCCGCTCATGCGGGCGCTCCGGCTTGCACATGCACCAGCGCGGCCTCGTGGCGGCGCAGTGCGAAGGTGGCCTGGCCCACACGCACGGCCAGGGGATCGCCGCCGGGGAAGCCGCTGGCCACCACGCGCACGGGCTCGCCGGGCAGGAAGCCGATTTCCATGAGGCGCTGGATCACCGCGCGCTCCTGTTCGTTGCGAGCCGGCTGCAGCGCCGTCACATGGGCGTGCACCTGCCGCGGGAGGCGGTCCAGGCCCGTGGCGGCGGGCAAGGCAGTGCCTGGGGCCAGCGCAGGGCCCGAAGATTCTTCAGTCATCTTCATCGGATTGTTATGAATGAGTTTAGTTCTCATTTTAGGCCGCATCCTTTCGGCCGGCTCGAGGCGCATCAGACCCGGATGCGATGCGCTGCAGGGCCAGCCCCTACGCTCCCGCCCGCACAATGCCGGTTTTGCCCCGACGTGCACCGCCTGCCATGACCCATCCCTGCCTGAGCTGCGGCGCGTGCTGCGCGAGTTTCCGTGTCGATTTCTCGGTGCATGAATCGCAGGAGACGGGCGGCAGCGTGCCGCAGGGCCTGGTGGTGGAAGTGACCGACCAGTTGCGCCGCATGCGTGGCACCGACCACGCGTCGCCGCGCTGCGCCGCCCTCACCGGCACCGTCGGCGTACGCGCTGCCTGCGGCATCTACGAATGGCGTCCCTCGCCCTGCCGCGAGTTCGAGGCGGGCAGCGATGCCTGCCGCCGTGCACGCCAGCGCCATGGCTTGGCGGCGTTGCCGGACAGCGCGATCTACTGATTGGGGATGGATCGCAACGGCCGCGGCGCAGGCCGCTGGTGCTACGCCGGCACGGGCAGGCCGCCGACCTGGCCCTTGAACTCCTGCAGCGAAAAATACGAGTGCATGTGCCGCACGCCTGGCAGGCGGTGCAGGCGGCGCTGCAGCAACTCGGAATAGGCATCCAGGTCTTTCGCGACCACGACGAGCATGAAGTCCTCCGGGCCCGAGATGCCGTGGAACATGACCACCTCGGGGATGGCGCACACCGCCTCTTCGAAGGCCTGGGACGAGATCTCGGTCTGGTGGTCGATGCCCACCATCACGAACGCCATCACCCCGAACCCCAGCGCGCGCCGGTTGAGGCCCGCGTGGTAGCCGCTGATGACGCCGTCGTCTTCCAGCCGCTTCACGCGCCGCCAGCACGGCGACTGGGACAGGTGCGCCATCTGCGCCAGTTCGCCCGAGGTGAGGCGGGCATTGCCCTGCAGGGCTTCGAGCAATTGCTTGTCGGTGCGATCGAGGGAGGCGGCCTGCATGATTTGTTCTGTTTTCGGATTTAAAAGAATGGATTATTCAATTTTTACTAGTGCAGAGGATAACCCCTTTGGAAATCACCCCCGATGCGCATAGCATGCGCGCCATGAACACGAATTCACCCCGGCTGTGGGACATTTCGGCGCCCGTGCATGCCGCCACGCCGGTCTTTCCCGGCGACACAGCCTACACGCAGCAGTGGTGCGCCACCATCGGGCCCGGCTGCCCGGTGAACGTGAGCGCCATCACGCTGTCGCCCCATGTCGGTTCGCATGCCGATGCCCCGCTGCACTACGACCCGGACGGCGCTTCCATCGGCGAGGTGCCGCTGGACGCCTTCATCGGCCCCTGCCGCGTGATCCATGCCATCGGCGCGGGGCCGCTCATCGAATGGGCGCACCTGGCCCACGCCGTGCAGGACCTGCCGCCGCGGGTGCTGGTGCGCACCTACCAGCGCATGCCGGTCGATCGCTGGGACGGAGCCCTGGCCGCCTACGCGCCCGGCACCATCGAGCGGCTGGCGGATCTGGGCGTGGTGCTGGTGGGCATCGACACCGCCAGCATCGACCCGGCCGACAGCAAGACGCTGGACAGCCACCAGGTGATCCGCCGCCGCGGCCTGCGGGTGCTGGAGAACCTGGTGCTCGACGAGGTGCCGGAGGGCGACTACGAACTCATCGCCCTGCCTTTGAAGCTCACTACGGCCGACGCCTCGCCGGTCAGGGCCATATTGCGCCCATGCCGTTGATTTCATTGCCCCGATTGCTATTATTTTGATTAAAACGAGCCTTCCATGACGACCTTGCAAAACTGCCGCGCACTCGATGCGCAGGACCCCCTGGCCCCGCTGCGCGCGCACTTCGACCTTCCCCCCGGCGTCATCTACCTGGACGGCAATTCGCTCGGCGTGCTGCCCAAAGCCACGGCGGCCCGTGTGGCCGACGTGGTGACGCGCGAGTGGGGCACGGACCTGATCCGTTCGTGGAACACGGCCAGCTGGTTCGACCTGCCCCAGCGCCTGGGCAACCAGCTCGCGCCGTTCATCGGCGCCGGTGCCGGCGAGGTGGTGTGCACCGACAGCACGTCCATCAACCTCTACAAGGTGCTCAGCGCGGCACTCAACATCGCCCGTGAAGAGAGCCCGGCCCGCCGGCGCGTGGTGAGCGAGCGCAGCAACTTCCCCACCGACCTCTACATCGCCGAAGGGCTGTGCAAGGAGCGCGGCCTGGAACTGGTGCTGGTGGAGCCCGAGGAGATCGCCGCCTCGCTCACCGGCGAGGTGGCGGTGCTGATGCTCACCCACGTGAACTACCGCACCGGCGCCATGCACGACATGGCGGCCCTCACGGCGGCGGCGCATGCGGCCGGCATCCTCACGGTGTGGGACCTGGCGCACAGCGCCGGCGCGGTCCCGGTCGATCTGCAGGGCGCCGATGCCGACTTTTCCATCGGCTGCGGCTACAAGTACCTGAACGGTGGCCCCGGTGCCCCGGCCTTCGTGTGGGTGCACCCGCGCCATGCCGACCGTTTCTGGCAGCCCCTGTCCGGCTGGTGGGGCCATGCGGCGCCGTTCCAGTTCACGCCCGGCTACCAGCCCGCGCCCGGCATCACGCGTTACCTGTGCGGCACGCAGCCCATCATCAGCCTGTCGGCCCTGCAATGCGGCCTGGATGTGTTCGATGCCGCGCAGCCGCTGGGCGGCATGGACGCGCTGCGCGCCAAATCGCTGGCGCTGACGGACCTGTTCATCCAGCTGGTGCAAGCGCGTTGCGGCGACCATGGTCTGGGCCTGGCAACCCCGCGCGAACACGCCCGGCGCGGCTCGCAGGTGTGCCTCACGCGGGACGAAGGCCAGGGCCTTCACGGCCAGGGCAGCGGGGCTTATGCGATCGTGCAGGCGCTCATCGCGCGCGGGGTGATCGGCGACTTCCGCAAGGGCGACGGCGGCCAGGGCCCGCACAAGGACATCCTGCGCTTCGGCTTCACGCCGCTGTACATCGGCTTCGAAGACGTGTGGAATGCGGTGGAGCACCTGCGCCAGGTGCTCGACGGCGCCGAGTGGCAGCGCGCCGAGTTCAACCAGATCAACGCGGTGACCTGAGCCATGTGCCCCCATTCCCAATCCCCCGCGCCCGCCGGCAGCGAAGCGACCGCCGGCAAGCCCGAATCCATCGTGCACGAAGAGCGGGCCCAGCTCGACTTCAGCCAGAGCATGAGCTACGGCGACTACCTGTCGCTCGATGCCATCCTCACCGCGCAGAACCCCCGCTCGCCGGCACACGATGAAATGCTGTTCATCGTGCAGCACCAGACCAGCGAGCTGTGGATGAAGCTCATGCTGCACGAGCTGCGCGCGGCCATCGCGCTGGTGGCGCAGGACGAGCTGCAGCCGGCCTTCAAGATGCTGGCGCGCGTGTCCAAGATCATGGAGCAGCTGGTGCACGCCTGGGACGTGCTGGCCACCATGACGCCGCCCGAGTACAGCGCCATGCGGCCCTACCTGGGCAGCTCCAGCGGGTTCCAGAGCTACCAGTACCGCAGCATCGAATTCGCGCTGGGCAACAAGAACCGCGCCATGCTCCGCCCGCACGAGCACCGCGCCGACCTGCTGGCCCAGGTGCAGGCCGCCTACGAGGCGCCCTCGCTCTACGACGAGGCCCTGCGCCTGCTGGCGCGCCGTGGCATTCCGGTGCCGGACAGCCACACGGCCCGCGACTGGACCCAGCCCTATGAGGAAAGCGATGCCGTGGAGCAGGCCTGGCTGGTGGTGTACCGCAACCCGCGGCAGCATTGGGACCTGTACCAGCTGGGCGAAGAGCTGACCGACCTGGAAGACGCCTTCCGGCTCTGGCGCTTTCGCCACGTGACCACGGTGGAGCGCGTGATCGGCTTCAAGCGCGGCACCGGCGGCACGGGCGGCGTGAGCTACCTGCGCAAGATGCTGGACGTGGTGCTTTTTCCCGAGATCTGGAAGCTGCGCACCGACCTTTGAAACCAAGCGGTGGCGGGCCCCGAAGGGCCGCCCACGCGGCTCACACCGGCGCCACGACCCCGGTGCCCGCGAAGTGCCCGCCGGCGTTGGCCAGGAACTGGTTCACACTGGCCTGCACGGCCTCGGGCGACCAGCCCGCCACGTGCGGCGTGAGCAGCACGTTGTCCAGCCCGATCAGCGCCTCGGGCGGGTGCGGCTCGCTTTCGTAGACATCGAGCCCCGCGCCGGCGATGCCGCCCACGCGCAGGGCCGAAGCCAGCGCCTCGGTGTCCACCACGCTGCCCCGGGCGATGTTCACCAGGTAGCCCAGCGGGCCCAGCGCCTGCAGCACCTCGGCATTGACGGCATGGCGCGTGGCCGCGCCGCCCGGCGTGGCGCACACCAGCACGTCGCACCATTTCGCCAGTTCCAGCAGGCTGCCGAAGTACTCGTAGGCCACGCCATCGCGCGGCTTGCGGTTGTGGTAGCCCACGGCCATGTCGAAGCCTGAGGCGCGGCGCGCGATCTTCTGGCCGATGGTGCCCAGGCCGAAGATGCCCAGGCGCTTGCCCGACACGTTGGGCGGCAAGCCGATGGCGTCGCGCCACACGCCTTCGCGGCACAGGCGGTCCAGCGGGCGCAGGCCGCGCACTGCGCCGATCAGCAGGCCGAAGGCATGGTCGGCCACGCAGTCGTCGTTGGTTCCGGCACCCGAGGCCACCACGATGCCACGCGCGCGGGCCGCGGCCAGGTCCACGTTCTCATAGCCGGCACCCAGTACGCAGATGAGCTCCAGCGCCGGCATGGCCTCGATCTCCTGGGCGCTCAGGCCCAGCGAGCCGATGGTGAGCACCGCCCGGAACCGCCCGCCCTGAGTGACGATGGCCGCGGTGCGGTCCGCCGCCGTGGGGGCGTAGTGCAGGTCGTAGAGGGCCGCGATCTGGGCCTGGCTCTGCGGGGACAGGTGGTTGAGAACGAGCAGGGGAATGCGAGGACTGGACACGACAGGATGCTTCCATATTGATAGCTGAACGGGCAGGCGGATCAAGCGCTGCCGCCCCATTTTGCGCCAATCGACCGGGGCGCGCCACCGGGTTCCGTCAACTCCGTGGCGCGCGGCCGATCATTCCCTCACGGTGACGGTGCTGTAGCCCGCGCTCGACGTGATCTCCGATTCCGAGAACGGCAGGCGCAGCCACTGCTTGGCCCCGTAGGCCCGGGTGTAGTCGCCGTTGCGGCTGGAGGCCGGATCGTCCGACAGCGAATAGGTGAGGAACGTGTGCGCCTCCACCCCGCCGGCCGGAAAACCCACCACCTGCATGTAGCTGTTGCCGTGCGGCTGCCCGTCCATGCTGTAGCCGCCCTGCTCGATCGGGTTTTCCGAGCAGTTGATGGTGAAGTAGCCCGGATCGCCGCAGCCGCCGTACAGCGCGATCTTGCTGCCGCCGCGCGTGGCGAACAGCACGTCGCCGCGCGGCGCATCCAGCGCGAAGCCGCTGCGCTGCACGCTCAGCACGGCAGCGCCGAAGGCCTGCCGCAGCGCATCGGCGGCGCTGGCGCGCAGCTCGCGCGGCGTGTTCAGCGGGTCGGCGGCGCTGAACGGCACGGCATAGAGCTGAGCGGCCGGCACCTTCACGCGGTTCCAGAACTCGTCCCATACATGAGAGCCCCGCGCCGTGGCGTTGCCGGTGTTGTTCCAGGCGCGCAGCGTGGCGCAGGCGGCGGCCACGTCCACAGTCCGGCCCTCGGCCGCGACCGTGATCTGGGGCGCCACGCAGACCAGGGACAGGGCCTGCTCCTTGAAGCGCTCGGCGCTGAACACCCGGCTGTCGAGCACCATCTGCCGCACGATGGCGCTGGTGGCCTGCTGGCCGGCGTAGGCATCGGTTCCGGCCAGGCGCTCCAGCGCCATGGTGTGGCCCATGCGCGTGCGCAGGCTCTGCGCCTGCGTTCCGGCCGGGCCGAAGATCGCCGGAAAGCCCGTGAGCGGCGCCTTGGCATTGGCCAGCCAGTAGCTGTCGTTCATGTTGCCCACGTAGTCGTCGCGCAGCAGGCTGGGCATGCGCGAGGCGCCCACGGTGCCCTTTTGCGCCGAGTCGCTGTCGGTCTGCCAGTCGCAGGCGCTGCGCGAGCCGTCGAAGAACGGCACGTTGGGCAGGGCCGCCGCCATCGCCTTGCCGAAGCCCGTAGTGCAGGTAGCCACCTGCTCGGTCGACACGTTGGGCACGGCGCCGATGTCGGCATACCAGGCGCGCGGGTTGCCGCGCCCCACGGCCACCGTGTTGACCCAGGGAATGGCCGATTCCTGCTTCTGGATGGCGATGAACTCGTCCAGCGAGGCCGCCTGGTTCCAGCGCATCCAGTTGCGGAAGGTGCGGAAGTTCTCGCCGTTGACGTCGCGCATGGCGAAGGCCGTGGTCTGGCTCCAGGCCAGCGCCGGGTTGAGGCCGCCCAGGTTCACCACCGGCCCGTACTCGGTCTTGTAGAGGGTGCGCGTGACATCGGTGAGCGCGCCGGAGGCGCCGCGCACCTGCACGGTGATGGGAGTGGCCGCCATCTTCACCGCCTTGCCATCGCGCACGTAGGTCGTGCGGTCACCATCGGCCAGCTGCAGCTGGAAGACGCCGAAACGCCGCGCGGTGGAGACGGTGTGGCTCCAGGCCACGTTGTCGTTGAAGCCGATCAGCACCACCGGCACGCCCAGGAACGACGCGCCGCTCACGTTCAGCTCGCCGGGAATGGTCAGGTGGGCCTGGTAGAACCGGTCCGGCCCCTTCCAGTACCAGTGCGGGTTGCCGAAGAGCAGGCCGCTCGACTCGCCGGTGGCGGCGGTGCCGAAGCCGTACATGTTGCTGCCGATGCCCGCGGTGCCACCCACCTGCAGCCGGGGCGGCTGCGTGCGTGCGGGATCGAGTTGCGCCACCTTCTGGGATGGCGACGCGGACGTGGTGGTCCCGGCCGTCGCGCTGGCGGCCGCACTGGGCAGCGTGGCATTCGCCAGCGGCGCCACGAAGTTGCTGTAGCCCCCGGCCAGATTGGCCGCGACCATCCGCCGCCAGATGTCCCGCACGGTGACGGGCTGCACCCATGCCGCCGTGCGGCAGGCCGCATGGGCGGTACCGCCGGACTGGGCCTCGCGCAGGTAGCGGTTGTATCCGGCGGCGAAGCCCTCCACCATCTTCTTGAGGTTGTCGGGCTGGGCTGCCACCATGGCGTCCACCACGTCGCTGGAGATCACGTGGCGGTGGAAGAAATCGGAGTCGAGATTGCGCGGACGGTCGATGGTGCTTTCGTACACCAGCAGCGCATCGCCCCCGAAGTAACGCGAGCGCTCACCGCGGTAGGTCACGAACGAATCGGCCATGGTGCACAGGTTGTCCTGCGCCTGCGCATAGCCGTATCCGAAGCCCGCATTGCCCCAGTTGGAGGCCTTGATGTGTGGCACGCCCATGGCCGTGCGCCGGATCTCCGCGCTGTAGCGGCCGTTGTCACCACCCTCGCCGCCGCCCCCGCCGCAGGCAGCCAGCGCCGACAGCGCCAACACGGAAAGCGGCAGGCCGCCACGCCGAATCATGTCTCTCATGTCTTGTCTCCTTGGATGACCGCCTACGGGCCGGCGGAAGGGAGCCAAGGATAAAGGGCGCGTTGCTCCCTGGCTTGTACGCAGCCGCTACACCCGTCGGAGGCTCACTCACCCATGCCAGACGCGCTGCGCATGCGCGTCAACCACCACCGACACCTGGCCGGCTCGCGCGAGGAACGATGGCGGCAGCCCGAAGCAGCGCTGGAAGGCGTGGCTCATGTGGGCGCTGTCGGCAAAGCCGCCCGCCAACGCGACATCGGTCAGCGGCCGGGCCGTGGCCAGCATGTGCACCGCGCGCCGGATCTTGGCCCACAGCAGATAGCGCTTGATCGACAGGCCCGTCTGCTCCCGGAACAGGTGGGTGAGCCGGTCCGGCGACAGCTGCGCGCATGCGGCCAGCTCCTGCAGCGGCACAGCGCCTTCGGCCGCCCGGGCCTGCAGCCGAGACAGCACGCGCACCACCCGGGGATCCATCGGCGCAGGCCCAGGCCGCTGTCCGCAGACGGTGTGCACCATGTCCACGCTCAAAGCGCGCAACGCCTCGGCAGGCAATTGCCCATGCACCGCACCTTCGAAGGCCTCCCGCAGTCGGGGGCCGAAGCAACGGGCATCCAGCGGCAGGATGCCGGCGCCGCCCAGACGGTCGGACAGGCCGCGGAACACGGCCGAAGCGGGATCGATGTTGAGCGACAGCAGCCCGCAGCCGTCCGCATCCAGCCGGCGCGGCACATGCGGCGCCACGAGGGCCGCGGTGCAGCGCAGCACCTCGCCGCCGTGCGTCACCAGGGTGAAAGGCCGCCCGTCACCGCAGGCGAGCAAGGTCGCGGACGAACGCGCGGTCAGGCCCGACTGGATGGCCGGCGTGATGTAGAAGAACCGGTCGTCCCAGAGGTGAAGTTGGTTGGGGGTGGGCATGCGGGGCGGACGTCGGGCAGGGCTGCATTTTTCAGCACCGCGGCGCGGCGCGTCGATCCGCATCGACCCTGCCCCGGTTTGGAATGCAGCGCCGGCACCCGGCCGGGCCAGACCGGCCAGGGAGGTCAGTAGTCCTGCTCGACACTTTGCTGAAAGCACACCTTCAGCCGATGCTCCCAGGCGTGCTTGTCGGCCTCGGGGACGAAGCTTGCCTCGAAGCTGTTGAAGGCCAGTTGGTAGGCGTGGCGCGCCGTGAGCTGCGGATCGGCCGCGAACAGCTGCGTGAAGTTGTCGTTGATGTAGCCGCCGAAGTACGCCGGGTCGTCCGAGTTCACCGTGGCCGCCAGCCCGGCATCGAGCAGCTGGCGCAGGTTGTGGTCGGCCAGGTCGGGGAACACGCACAGCTTCTGGTTGGACAGCGGGCACACCGTGAGTGCGATGCGCTCCTGCGCCAACCGCTGCATCAGCGCCGGGTCGTGCACGGCCTGCACGCCGTGGTCGATGCGCTCGGCCTTCAGCACGTCGAGCGCGCTCCAGATGTACGCCGGCGGTCCCTCCTCGCCCGCATGCGCCACGCGCCGCAGGCCCAGTTCGGCGCAGCGCGCGAACACGCGCGCGAACTTCTCCGGCGGGTGCCCGACTTCGCTGCTGTCCAGCCCCACGCCGATGAAATGCGCGCGCAGCGGCAGCGCCGCCTCCAGCGTGGCCAGGGCATCTTCCTCGCTCAGGTGGCGCAGGAAACACAGGATCAGCGCGGACGAAATGCCCAGCGCCTGGCGCGCATCGGTGCAGGCCCGGTGCAGGCCGTGGATCACGGTCTCCATCGGCACGCCGCGCGCCGTGTGCGTCTGCGGATCGAAGAAGATTTCGGCATGCACCACGTTGTCGGCCGCGGCGCGCTGCAGGTAGGCCCAGGCCATGTCGTAGAAGTCCTGCTCGTGCAGCAGCACGCTGGCGCCGGCGTAGTAGATGTCGAGAAAGCTCTGCAGGTCGGTGAACGCGTAGGCATCGCGCAAGGCCTGCACGCTCGCGTACGGCAGTGCCACGCCGTTGCGCTGCGCCAGGGCGAAGATCAGCTCGGGTTCGAGCGAGCCTTCGATGTGGATGTGCAGCTCGGCCTTGGGCATGCTGCGCAGCAGCGCGGGCAGGCGCTGGGCGGGAATGGGGGGGACCTTGAACATCGGCGGACTCCAAAAAGGGATGCCGCGCGCCCGATCGGGGCGGCGGTAGGGCAATGATGCCTTGTCCGCGGCCCGCCGCCATCGGCGCCTGCCCCGGGGCCAGGCAGGCCGCGCCAGGCCGGCACGCGCGCCGGCCTGGATTCGCTGGGGGATTGCTTACTTCTTGTCGCCGCCGGGCACGGTGCCTTCGACGCCCTTCACGTAGAAGTTCACGCCGCCCAGGAACTTGTCGTCGGCGACCGCGTCCTTCGCCAGCACTTCCTTGCCGGTGTTGTCGGCGATCGGGCCCTTCCAGATCGAGAAGCTGCCGTCCTTGAGGCCGGCCTTCACCTGCTCGACCTTGGCCTTGGTGTCGGCGGGCACGTCCTCGGCGATGGAGACGAGATCGATCGCGCCTTCCTTCACGCCCCACCAGCTCTGGCCGGTCGTCCAAGTGCCGCCCAGCGCATCCTTGGTGGCCTTGATGTAGTACGGGCCCCAGTTGATCACGGCCGAGGCCAGGTGGGCCTTGGGACCGTAGGCGGTCATGTCGGAATCCCAGCCGAAGGCGCGCTTGCCTTTTTCCTGCGCGGTCTTGAGCACGGCAGGCGAGTCGGTGTTCTGGAACAGCACGTCGGCGCCGCCGTTGATGAGCGACGTGGCGGCCTCGGTTTCCTTCGGGGGGCTGAACCATTCGTTCACCCACACCACCTTGGTCTTGATCTTGGGATTGACCGACTGCGCACCCAGCGTGAAGCTGTTGATGTTGCGGATCACCTCGGGAATCGGCACCGAGCCCACGACGCCCAGCGTGTTGGTCTGGGTCATGGCGCCGGCGATCACGCCGGCCATGTAGGCGCCCTCGTAGGTGCGGCTGTCGTAGGTGCGCACGTTCTCGGCCGTCTTGTAGCCGGTGGCGTGCTCGAACTTCACGTCCTTGAAGTCGGGGGCGATCTTCTGGATCGACTCCATGTAGCCGAACGTGGTGCCGAAGATCAGCTTGTTGCCCTGTGAGGCCATGTCGCGCAGCACGCGCTCGGCGTCGGCCGACTCGGGCACGCTCTCCACGAAGCTGGTCTGCACCTTGTCGCCGAACTCCTTCTCGATCGCCTTGCGGCCGTTGTCGTGCGCGAAGGACCAGCCACCGTCGCCCACCGGGCCCACATAGGCGAACGCGATCTTCAAAGGCTCGGCCTTCGCGGCGGGTGCGGACGCAGCGGGCGCCGGGGCGGCGGCCGGCGCTGGCGCGGGCTCGTCCTTCTTGCCGCAGCCGGCCAGGGCGGCGGCGGCCACGGCGGAAAGCGCGGCCACCTTGAGCAGCGAGCGTTTGTGCAGATCGGTCATGTCGGTTCCTTTGAGGAAAAAAGTGAGGGGAGAGGCAACGAAAAATAAATTATCGGGGGCCCGTGCAGCACCGCGCGGGCCGTGTGGGTCACGACCCGGGATGGAACGGCTTGCCAAGCGAGGCCGGCATGTTCACGCGGATCCAGGCCGGGTTGCGCGAGATCAGCGCCAGCACCACGATGGTGGCCACGTAGGGCAGCATGCTCAGCAGCTGGCTGGCCACCTGCACGCCCGTGGCCTGCAGGTGGAACTGCAGCATGGTCACGCCGCCGAACAGGTAGGCACCAAGCAACACCCGTGCCGGCCGCCAGGTGGCGAAGGTGGTGAGGGCCAGCGCGATCCAGCCGCGGCCGGCCACCATGCCCTCCACCCACAGCGGCGTGTAGACCGTGGAGATGTACGCGCCCGACAGCCCGCACAGCGCCCCCCCGGCCACCACGGCCGCCAGGCGGATGCGCCGCACCGGATAGCCCAGCGCATGGGCCGACTCGGGCGACTCGCCCACCGAGCGCAGCACCAGGCCGGCGCGCGAGCGGTACAGGAACCACACCAGCCCCGCCACCAGTGCCATGGTGAGGTACACGAGGGGGTGCTGGCGGAACAGCGCGGGCCCGACGATGGGCAGGTCGCCCAGCCCGGGCACGGCGTACTTGGGCAGCTCCGGCAGCTTGGCCTGCACGTAGCGGATGCCCGCGAAGGCGGAAAAGCCCACCCCGAACAGGCTCAGCGCCAGGCCCGTGGCGTACTGGTTGGTGTTGAGCCAGATCACCAGCACGCCGAAGATGGCCGCCAGGAATGCCCCCGCCGCCATGCCGGCCGCGAAGCCCAGCCAGGTGTTGCCCGTGTGCACCACGGTGGCGAAGCCGGCGATGGCCGCGCAGAGCATCATGCCCTCGGCCCCCAGGTTGACGATGCCGGCCTTCTCGTTGATGAGCAGGCCCAGGGCGGCGATGGCCAGCACGGTGCCCGCGCTCAGCGTGGCGCCTAGAAGCAGTGCGTACGATTCCATTTAAGCGGCCCTCCCCTGGGACCCGACCCACCGCACGCGGTAGGCGATGAGCGTGTCGCACGCCAGCAGCGTGAACAGCAGCAGGCCCTGGAACACGCCCGTGAGCGACTTGGGCAGGCCCAGGCGCGACTGCGCCAGCTCGCCGCCGATGTAGAACATGCTCATCAGCACCGCCGAGAACACCATGCCCACCGGGTGCAGCCGCCCCACGAACGCCACGATGATGGCGGCGAAGCCGTAGCCCGCCGGCACGTAGGGCGTGAGCTGGCCGATGGGCCCTGCCACCTCCAGCGCGCCCGCCAGGCCCGCCGCGCCGCCCGAGATGAGCAGCGCCGTCCACAGCGCGCGGCGCGAGGAAAAGCCCGCGTAGCGCGCCGCCGCGGGGGCCAGGCCGCCCACCTGCTGCGCAAAGCCCGCCCGGGTGCGGAACAGGAACACCCACAGCGCCGCGGCACCCGCCAGCGCCAGCAGCAGGCCGATGGACACGCGCGAGCCCTGCATGAGCCGCGGGATCTGCGTCACGCGCTCGAAGGTCTTGGTCTGCGGGAAGTTGTAGCCCATGGGGTCCTTCCACGGCCCGTAGACCAGGTAGCCCAGCACCAGCGTGGCCACGTAGACCAGCATCAGGCTCACGAGGATCTCGTTGGCGTTGAACCGGTCGCGCAGCAGCGCCGTGATGCCGGCCCAGGCCATGCCGCCCAGCACGCCGGCCAGCAGGATGGCGGGCACGATCCACGGGCCCGTGGTCTGGTCGGCCAGCAGCGCGATGCCGCCGGCCGCGACGGCGCCGATCACGAACTGCCCCTCGGCGCCGATGTTCCACACGTTGGAGCGAAAGCACACCGCCAGGCCCAGCGCGATCAGCAGCAGCGGCGTGGCCTTGACCATCAGCTCGCCGATGGCGTACTGGTTCTTGACGGGCTCCCAGAAGAACACCTGCAGCCCGCGCACCGGGTCCTTGCCCAGCGCCGCGAACAGCGCCAGCCCGATGAGCACGGTGACGGCCAGCGCCAGCAGCGGCGAGCCGTAGGTCCACCAGCGCGAGGCCTGGGGTCGGGCTTCAAGCTTGAGCATGGGCCGCCTCCGTTTGCGCGCGCGCCGCTTCGGCCCGGGCCAGGTGCGACTGCACGTCGGCATGCCAGAGCCCGCTCATCCATTCGCCGATGCGCTCCACCGTGGCCTCGGCGCGCGGCACCGAGGGCGACAGGCGCCCCTTGGCCACCACGTGCAGGCGGTCGCAGATTTCGAACAGCTCGTCCAGCTCCTCGCTGAGCACCAGCACGGCGCAGCCGGCATCGCGCAGCGCCAGGATCTCGCCGCGGATCTGCGCGGCCGCGCCCACGTCCACGCCCCAGGTCGGCTGCGAGACGATGAGCAGGCGCGGGTTGGCATCGATCTCCCGGCCCACGATGAACTTCTGCAGGTTGCCGCCCGACAGCGACCGCGCGGCCGCATGGGGCCCGCCCGCCTTCACGTGGAAGCGTTCGATGATGGCGCGGGCATGCGCCTGCAGCGCGCCGGTGCGGATCCAGCCGCCCGGCCCCACGCAGTTGCTGCGCGTGAGCAGCAGGTTGTGCGCCAGGCCCATGGTGGGCACGGCCCCGCGGCCCAGCCGCTCCTCGGGCACGAAATGCAGGCCCAGCGCGCGGCGGCGGCGCGGGTTCATGCGCCCGGCCGCCTGGCCGGCCACCTGCACCATCGCGGGCTGCGCGCGCGTGTCCTCGCCCGACAGGGCATAGAGCAATTCCTTCTGGCCGTTGCCGGAGACGCCGGCGATGCCCAGCACCTCGCCCGCCCGCACCTCGAAGCCGAGGTCGATGAGATCGACGCCGAACGGGTCCATGCGCGGCAGCGACAGGCCCTGCACGCGCAGCACCGTCTCGCCCAGGTGCGCGGGGCGGTGGGTGAGCGCCGGCGGCTCGGCACCGATCATCAGGCGCGACAGCGAGGCGTTCGACTCTTCGGCCGGGTTGCACACGCCCGTCACCTTGCCGCCGCGCAGCACCGTGCAGGCGGTGCACAGCGCGCGGATCTCGTGCAGCTTGTGGCTGATGTAGAGGATGCTGCAGCCCTGGCTGGCGAGCTGGCGCAGCACCACGAAGAGCTTTTCGACCGCCTGGGGCGTGAGCACCGACGTGGGCTCGTCCAGGATCAGCAGTTGCGGCTGGGTGAGCAGCGCCCGGATGATCTCCACGCGCTGCATCTCGCCCACGCTCAGAGTGTGCACGGGGCGCAGCGGGTCGATGTCCAGCCCGTACTCGGCCGCCGTGGCGGAGATGCGGCGCGTGACCTCGGCCAGCTGCAGCCGCTTGTCCAGGCCCAGCCACACGTTCTCGGCCACGGTGAGGGTGTCGAACAGGCTGAAATGCTGGAACACCATGGCAATGCCCAGCGCCCTCGCCTCCTGCGGGTTGCGCACCGCCACCGGCTGGCCGTTGAAGTGCAGGCTGCCCTCGTCGGGCTTGACCGCGCCGTAGATGATCTTCATCAGCGTGGACTTGCCTGCGCCGTTCTCGCCCAGCACGGCGTGGATCTCGCCGGGCTGCACCGTGAGGGACACGCCGCTGTTGGCCACCACGGCCGGATAGCGCTTCGTGATGCCCGCCAGCTGCAGGCGCGGCACCGGCGCCGCGGCGGCGGGGGAGGTGTGGGAGGAATTCATGCGGGCGATTGTCTCTTGATTTTCAAAGGGGGTAGGGCACGAAACCGGAATGCTGCGCACGTCCTTCATGCGTTGGACGCTATGCTTTTCGTAGCGATTCCGCCACGGTGCGCACGCTGTCGCGCAGCCACATGGCGGCAGCCGAATGGTGGGTGCGGGCATGCCACAGCTGGTAGTACATCAGGCGCGGGAAGGGCACCGGGCACGGCAGCACGGTGAGCGGCAGGCGGTCGGTGAAGCGTTCGCAGAACTGCCGCCCCGTGGTGAGCACCAGCAGGCTGGCGGCGACCATCTCCGGGATCAGGCTGAAATGGGCGCAGCGCGCGGTCACGCGGCGCTGCAGGCCCAGGGAGTCGAGGTGCGCGTCGATCACGCCGCGCGCGCCGGGGTGCGTGGGGGTGGGGGCGATGTGCTCGGCGGCCAGCCACTCGTCCGTGTCCCAGCCGCGGCGCACCGCGGGGTGCGCGGGGCTCACGAGGCAGACCACCTCGTCGCCGAACAACCGTCCCATGTGCAGGTCGTCGGGTGGCTGGGGCCAGTTGCCGATGACCACGTCCACCTCGCCCTGCGCCAGGTGCGCGTGGTAGTGCGCGTCGGCCGACAGCGGCAGCACCTCGACCGGGCACAGCGGCGCCTCGGCCTTGAGGCGGGCCACCAGGCGCGGCAGGAAGAGCGGGTCCAGGTAGTCGCTCGCGGCGATGCGGAAGGTGCGCGTGGCGGTGCGCGCGTCGAACCCCCGCGCATCGGAAAACAGCGCCTCGGCCGACCGCAGGATGGCGCCCGCCGGCTCCACCATGCGCAGCGCGGCATCGGTGGGCAGCATGGCCGCGCCCGAGCGCACCAGCAGCGGATCGCCCGCCAGGTCGCGCAGGCGACGCAGCGCCGCCGACACGGCCGGCTGGTGCATGCCCAGCCGCACGGCGGCCCGCGATACGCTGCGTTCAGTCAACACGGTGTGCAAGACCCTTATGAGATGGAGGTCTATCTTGTCGAAAAGGGCTTGGTCTCTCATAAGGGTCGGGGCATTCCAGCCATACGCCAACGCGTATGGCACGCCGGGCCTGCCGGTGGCGAGCGAGGGCGCAGTGAAGAAGGCAAGGGGACATCGCACTGTAGCGCCGAGGCCGCGCGACCGCGAGCCAGGCAAGTACCGAGGCGGCGGCGCGGGTGGTCAGATCTCGTCGATGGCCGTCGAACGCGCGGCGCCCGGCTGCGGCGCCGGGTCGAGCGAGAAGCGGTCGCCGGTCGTCACGTAGAAGCTCGCGCCGAACCGCCCCACCGGGTGGTAGTCCTGCAGCCGCACGCGCCAGCGCTCGGTGTCCACCAGGCCCTCGCGCGCGCCCAGCCACTGCACGCGGCCGATGAAGACGTAGCGGCTGGCCGTTTCCATGGTTTCGTGCAGCACGCATTCGAACGCCACCGGGGCCTCGGCGATGCGCGGCGGGGCCACGCTGCGCGACGGCACCGGGGTGAGGCCGGCATGCACCAGCTCGCTCTCGTGCGGCGGCAGCGCGTCGCCGCAGGCATGCATGCGCTGGGCCATGGCCTCGTCGGCGATGTGCACCACGAACTCGCCGGTGCGCAGGATGTTGGCGGCCGTGTCCTTGAGGCGGCCGCCCTGCAGCCGGTTGATGCTCACCATCAGCACCGGCGGGTCCTCGCCCAGCATGTTGAACATGCTGAACGGCGCGGCGTTCACCGTGCCGTCCTCCCCGAGGGTGGTGATGAGCGCGATCGGGCGCGGCACGATCAGGCTGGCCATCAGCTTGTAGCGCTCGTAGGCGCCGAGTTGCGAGAAATCGATGTCCATCCGGTGTCCTTGGGGTCTGCGGCCTGCCACTTTGCCGTGGCGCGACGAAGGGACGCAGCATCCGTGCCAGGCGAAGGCAGGAAAGGGGTGCCAAAGCAACGGCTGGTGTGCGGGCATGGCGCCCGGCGCATGGCCGTTATACGCTCGCCCATATGCGCCGCCACCCCCCGGGCCCCTACCCTGTCCCGACATGGCGCCCACCCTGGCCCCAACGACCGAACCCTGCCCTGCACAACGCATGACCACCTCCCGCCCGCTGCGATTCATCCGCCGGGGCCAGCCCGTGACGCTGGCCCATGTCCCCCCCGACCGCACCCTGCTGGAGGTGCTGCGCGAAGACCTGGGCCACACCGGCACCAAGGAAGGCTGCGGCGAGGGCGACTGCGGCGCCTGCACCGTGGTGCTGGGCGAGGCCGTAGACGGCCGCGTGCGCTACCGGGCCGTGAACAGCTGCATCCGCCTGGCCCACTCCATCGACGGCATGGCGCTGTGGACGGTGGAGGACCTGGACCAGGACCCGCTGGTCCAGCCCGCGCCGCCCGCCACCCCGTCCTCCAGCGGCGCCCCCTCCAGCGCGCCGGGCCTGCACCCCGCCCAGGAAGCCATGGTGCAGTGCCACGGCTCGCAGTGCGGCTTCTGCACGCCGGGCTTCGTGATGAGCCTGTTCGGCATGTACCAGAACCACGTGTGCCAGGGCCGCGCGGTCACGCGCGAGCAGGCCGTGCACGACCTGTCGGGCAACCTGTGCCGCTGCACCGGCTACCGCCCCATCCTGGACGCGGCCGAGCGGATGGCCGCCCTGCCCCGCATGCAGGTGGACGAAGCGCAACTGCTGCCGCAGCTGGCCTCCCTGACGAAACCGGCGCCCACGCCCGACGACGCCTACCTGGCCCCTGACACGCTGGCCGAACTGCTGGCCGCGCGCGCCGCGCACCCCACCGCCCAGGTGGTGGCCGGCGCCACCGACGTGGGCCTGTGGATCACCAAGCAGCACCGCCAGTTCGCGCAGATGCTCGACGTCACGCGGGCGCAGGAGCTGCGCCGCATCGGCACGCAGGGCGGGCGGCTGTCCATCGGCGCGGCCGTGCCGCTGGCCGACGCGTTCGATGCGCTGCAGGCCCACTGGCCCGTGCTGCACCGCTTCGCCGCGCGCTTCGCCGGGCTGCCCGTGCGCAACTCCGGCACGCTGGGCGGCAACGTGGCCAACGGCTCGCCGATCGGCGACTCCATGCCCCTGCTGATCGCGCTGGGCGCCAGCGTGGTGCTGGCCAGCCTGCGCGGCGAACGCACATTGGCGCTGGAAGACCTGTACACCGGCTACCGCCAGAACGTGATGGCGCCGGACGAGTTGCTCGTTCGCATCGAGGTGCCGCTGCCCGCGCCGGGCGAATCGCTGGCGGCCTACAAGGTGTCCAAGCGCTTCGACGACGACATTTCCGCCGTGTGCCTGGTGCTGAACCTCGACATCGCCGACGGCCGGGTGCGGCACGCCCGCATCGGCGCGGGCGGGGTCGCCGCCACGCCCGCGCGGGCCCGGCAGACCGAGGCCGCACTCGCCGGCCAGCCCTGGACCGTGGAGACAGTGGAGCGCGCCGCGGCCGCCCTACAGGCCGAGTTCCAGCCCATTTCCGACATGCGGGCGAGCGGCGAGTACCGCCGTGCCGTCCTCGCGGGGCTGCTCCGCCGCTTCTGGCTGGAGCGCCAGGGGCCGCAGGCCGTTCCCCTGCCCGTTCCCCTGCCCATTCCCGTCTTGCTGGAGCAACTGCGCCCGGAGGCCCTCGCATGAAACGGCACGACGACGCCCCTTTGAGCCGCGACGCCGAAGACGACCCCGTGGCCATCGCCGCCAACGCGGCTGGGGCCGCCGGCCCGCAAACGCCCCAGGCCCGCCCGCCCGAGGGCGCGCCCGCGCCGGCCCGCGCCATGGGCCGATCGCATCCCCACGAAAGCGCGCGCGCCCAGGTGGCGGGCAGCGCCCATTACATCGACGACCTGCCCGAGGTGAAGGGCACGCTGTATGCCGCGCCCATCCTCTCACCCGTGGCGCACGGGCGCCTGAACGGGGTGGACACCCGCGCGGCGCGGGCCCTGCCCGGCGTGCACGGCGTGGTGCTCAGCGCCGACGTGCCGGGCGACAAGCTGCTGGCTGCCTTTGCGCACGACGAGCCCGTGTTCGCCATCGACACCGTGCAGCACGTGGGCCAGGTGATCGGCCTGGTGGTGGCCGACTCGGTCATGCAGGCCCGCCGCGCCGCGCGCGCCGTGGTGCCGGACATCACCCCCCGGCCCGCGGTGCTGACCGTGCACGAGGCGCTGGCCGCCGAAAGCTACGTGCTGCCGCCCGTCTTCGTGCGCCGCGGCGACGCCGACGCGGGCCTGGGCCGCGCGGCGCACCGGCTGCAGGGCCGCTTCGAGGTCGGCGGGCAGGAGCATTTCTACCTGGAGGGCCAGATCGCCTACGCGCTACCGCTTGAGCAGCGGCAGTGGTGGATCCACTCCAGCACCCAGCACCCGGGCGAGGTGCAGCACTGGGTGGCGCACGCCCTGGGCCTGGAGAGCCACGCGGTGCGCGTGGAATGCCGGCGCCTGGGCGGGGGCTTCGGCGGCAAGGAGACGCAGGCCGGCCACCTGGCCGTGTGGGCGGCGGTGGCGGCAAACAAGTTCGGCCGCCCGGTCAAGCTGCGGCTGGACCGGGACGAGGACTTCATGGTGACGGGCAAGCGCCACCCGTTCGCCTACGAATACGACGTGGGCTTCGACGGTACGGGCCGCATCACGGGTCTGCGGCTGCGCATGGCGGCCAACTGCGGCTTCTCGGCCGACCTGTCGGGCCCCGTGGCCGACCGCGCCGTGTTCCACAGCGACAACGCGTACTTCCTGGAAAACGTCGAGATCGCCTCGTACCGCTGCAAGACGAACACGCAGAGCCACACGGCCTTTCGCGGCTTCGGCGGGCCGCAGGGCGTGATCGCCATCGAGGCCATTCTGGGCGACATCGCGCGGGCCCTGGGGTGCGATGGGCTCGCGGTGCGCATGCGCAATCTGTACGGCACCACCGACCGCAACGTCACCCACTACCAGATGCCGGTGGAGGACAACATCCTTCACGATCTGCTACCAAAACTAGAGCAATCCAGCCAATATAAACGCCGGCATGAGGCCATTTTGGCCTGGAATGCTGCGAGCCCGGTGCTCAAGCGCGGGCTGGCGATCACGCCGGTGAAGTTCGGCATCAGCTTCACCGCCACGCTGTTCAACCAGGCCGGCGCGCTGGTGCACGTGTACACCGACGGCAGCGTGCAGGTGAACCACGGCGGCACCGAGATGGGCCAGGGCCTGCACACCAAGGTGGCGCAGATCGTGGCCGACGAACTGGGCGTGCCGCTGGCGCGCGTGCTGGTGACCGCCAGCGACACCAGCAAGGTGCCCAACGCCAGTGCCACGGCCGCATCGAGCGGCACCGACCTGAACGGCCGCGCCGCCCAGTTTGCCGCGCGCCACGTGCGCGACAACCTCGCCGCCTTCGTGTGCGGCCTGGACCACTGCGGCGCCGGCGAGGTGCAATTCGCCGGCGGGCAGGTCATCACGCCCCACGCCGTGCGCAACTGGGGCGATGTGGTGAAGGAGGCCTATGCCAACCGCATCCAGCTGTGGAGCGACGGCTTTTACCGCACGCCCAAGATCCACTACGACAAGGCCACGCTCACCGGCCGGCCGTTCTACTACTTCGCCTACGGCGCGGCCTGCACCGAGGTGGCCATCGACACGCTCACTGGCGAGAGCCGCGTGCTGGCCGTGGACATCCTGCACGACGTGGGCCGCAGCATCAACCCGGCCATCGACATCGGCCAGATCGAGGGCGGCTTCGTTCAGGGCATGGGCTGGCTCACGACCGAGCAGCTGGTGTGGAACGACCAGGGCCGGCTCACCACCCACGCCCCCAGCACCTACAAGATCCCGGCCACGCGCGACATCCCCGAGCGCTTCACCGTGGCGCTGTGGCACGAGGCCAACCGGGAAGACAACGTGGGCGGCAGCAAGGCCGTGGGCGAGCCGCCGTTCATGCTGGCCATCAGCGTGTACGAGGCCCTGCGCAACGCGATTGCCGCGGCGCGCCCGGCCGAAGCGGCCCGGGAGCCGGTCACGCTGACCGCGCCCGCCACGGCCGAGAACGTGCTCCGGGCACTGGGCGGGATGGACCGGGCGGCGGACGCTCAGAAGCGGTAGGTGGCCGAGACGAACGCGTTGCGCCCCTGCCCCGGCGTGATCCAGCGGCTCACGTGCAGGTGGCTCGACACGAAGTAGTGCTGGTCGAACAGGTTGCGCACCGTCGCCTGGACCTCGACGCTCTGGCCGTTGGCCAGCTTCGCCGTCCAGGTCTGGCTCAGGTCGAAGCGCGCGTAGCCCGGAAGCACCGTGGTGTTGGCCTCGTCGGCGAAGCGCCGGCTTTGCAGGTACAGGCCCGCGCCCGTCTTCCACTGCGCGTTCCAGGCGTACTGCGCCCACAGCGTGGCCGCATGCCGGGCCACGTTGGGCACGGACATGCCGCCATACACGGGGTTCTGCAGGTACTTCGCATGGGTGAAGGCATAGGTGGCGGCCACGGTCACCCGGTCCGTCACCTGGCCGGACAGCGACGCCTCGATGCCCTGCGACCGCGCGCTGCCGGCCGTAGTGAAGTCGAAGTTGTTCAGCGGCGTGCTCAGGTCGGACGCGATCATGTTCTTCTGATCGAGGCGGTACACCGCCAGGTCGCTGACCAACGCGCCGCCCCGCCACAGCGACTTCCAGCCGGCTTCGACCTGCGCCGAACGGCGCGAGGGCAGGGACTGGTTCGACGACGAAGCCACCTGGTTGGGCGAGGTGCCGGTGGACACGTTGGCATAGACCGTGTCGGTCTCCGACAGCCGGCGCAGCACCGCCAGCTTCGGGTTCCAGCGCGACTCCTCCACGGGCAGCACGCCGGCCGTGCCGTACAGGAAGCGCTGGCGCGTGAAGCGCAGGCCCGCCACCACCGACCAGGCGCCGAAGTCGATCTGGTCCTGGGCGGACGCCGACACGGATTCGAGGTCCTGCGTCGTCAGGCTCTGCGCCAGCACCGTCCCGGCCGGGGGCGCGGTCACCCGGCCATACACCGGGTCGAACACGTTGATGGCCGGGCTGGTCGAGGCCGGCACCGACAGCGCGGGCTGGTTCAGCACCTCCTTGTAGTAGTCCGCCCCGAAGTACAGCTGGTGCGTCACCGCGCCGGTGCCCTGCGTGCTGGAAAGCGCGGTCGAGAACGAGTCGATGCGGCGCTCTGTGCCCGGCTCCCAGGCCGAGACCCGGGCATAGGTGCCGGCGGGCTGGCCCGCCAGCGGCGAGCCGTTCAGCAGGTTCTTGATGGAGGTCGAATGCGCCTCCAGGTGCGTGAAATCGGCCGACCAGCGCGTGTGGGCTGACAAGGCGACATCGCCGTGCAGGTCGTAGATGCGGTTGTTGGTGGTCGAGTCGCCGAACGGCTCGCCGAGCTGCCGGTCCCGTGGCACGGCGACCGGCCGCCCGCCCAGCGCGGGAAGTCCATAGTCCGGCTGGTAGGTCTGGTTGGTGGCCTCCACGTTGGCACGCAGGTGGTAGCGGTTGCCATCGCTTTGGGCCAGGCCCAGCTTGATGCCGTCGAGGCGGTCTTCCACATGCCGCCACTTGCTGGCCTGGGACCGCGTGGCCGTCACGCGGGCGGCCAGTTCGTTCTCGGCCGACAGCACGCGGTTCAGGTCGATGGATGCCTCCAGCGCGCCGTGCGCGCCCGCGCCGAGCGAGGCGCTGCCGAAGTTCGCCAGCTGCGGCTGGCGCGTCACGAGGTTGACGGTGCCGCCCGGTTCGCTGCGCACGCCGAGGGCCGCGCCGGGTCCCCGCAGCACGTCCACGCTTTCCACGAACGCCGGGGTATAGGGGTAGTTGGACAGCCGCACGCCGTCGCGCAGCACGCGGTTGGAGCCGGTGCCGCTGTCGGTCACCGCGCCGCGCAGGATGAAGAACTGCGTGTGCGACCCGTTGAAGCCCGAGTCGGCCTGCGCGCCGGGCACGTTGCGCAGCGCGTCCTGCAAGGTGGTGCCGCCCTGCTGGCGGACCAGCTCGGCGGGCACGGTGGTGACGGAAAACGGCGTGTCCAGCGACAATCCCGCCGTGCCGGTGGCGAGGCGGGAACTGCGCTGCGCCGCCGGTGTGGCCGGCGCCGTGACGGTGACGGCAGGCAGTGCCGGGCTGCGTTCGGCCGCCGGGTCTGCAGGGGTGGGCGTCTGGGCGGTGGCGGCCAGGGCCAGCCAGGCCAGGGCCATCCCCAGCGCGACTGGCCGTGCAATGGTTGGGTGCATAAAAAAGGGCTCTCTGTGGCGCCCCATCGGGCGCCGCTGATCGGTGCGAAAAACATCGCGTCGCGCGGCCGGCCGTGGTGGCCGGCCCGCACTGCGAAATCGGAGGGCGGATCAGGAAAGCGGCGGCGGCCCGCGGGCCGGAAGCGGCGCCGCGGTGGCCGCGGCGATGCACGCGGCCGCAATGGACTGCACCGCGCGCGACAACGGCAGCACGACCGGCAGAGCGACCGCCGGCGGCTGCGCCGGGGGCGCGGCAAGAAGGCACAGCGGGCAGTCCCAGTGCGCCAGGCCCGCGGGCTGCACGCCGTCATCGGCATGCACGACGGCCTTCACCGTTCCGACGCCGGTGCAGACCCACTCGACCACCTGGGGGTGCACGCTGGGCGAGGCCACCGCCACGCCCAGCGACAGCACGAACCACGCCATGATCCAGCGCACGCGGGCTTGCCAACGCGCCAGCCCGCCGTGGACAGCAAGGGGGTTGCGCAGCGGGCGATGGGGTTGGGGCACGGGGCGATTATCGGCAAACCAACGAGGCAAGAGCGCGAAGCATCCGGCGATGGGGCGGCGGCAGGGCGCGGTGACCGCTGCAGCACATCCCGCCTTCACGCCGCGCGCACCTGCGCGCGCCCACCCCGCACCGAGCGCACCTCGACCCGGTCGCGGCCCGCGCGCTTGGCCTCGTAGCACGCCATGTCGGCCGCATGGAGCACCGCGGTCACGTCGTACACGCCGCTGTCCAGCGGCACGAGGCCGATGCTCACGCCCAGCGTGTAGCTGCGGCCCTGGTACGACGGTTCCCACGCCCGCACGGCGGCGCACAGCTGCTCGGCGATGGCCAGCCCGCGTCCCAGCGGGCAGCCGGGCAGCACCACGGCGAACTCGTCGCCACCCAGCCGAGCCGCCCAGCCCACCGACCGCACCTGGGTCTCGATGAGGCGGCCCACGTGGCGCAGCACGTCGTCGCCCGCGTCGTGCCCGGCGATGGCGTTGACCACGGTGAAATGGTCCAGGTCCAGGAACAGCACCACGCCCTCGCCCGCCTCCCCGCCTGGGTGCGCCTGCACCGTGTCGGGGCGGGCCGCGCGGTCGGCCAGCAGCGCATGCAGGCGCTGGCTGAATGCGTCGCGGTTGGCCAGCTGTGTGAGGGCGTCGAGCCCGCCCGCCCAGTTCTCGCGGCGGCGGGCCTCGCGCGCGGCGGTGAGGTCCTCCAGCATCCAGACGGTGCCCGCATCGCCCAGGGCGTCCCGCACAGAGCGACCCAGCACGCGGGCCCACACCGCGCTGCCGTCCTGGCGCAGGAAGCACACGTCGCCATCGAAGGTGCCGTGTGCCGAGAACTCCGCCCGCACGCGCCGCTTGAGGTGCTCGTACTCGGCATCGCTCACGTAGAGCGCGCGGGCCAGCTGCCCCTGCAGCTGCGCCGGCTCGTAGCCCAGCATGCGGCCGGCCTGCAGGCTCACGACCTGCAGGTTCTCACCGCGCGTGATGATGATGCCGGTGGGTGCGTGGTCCAGGATGGACTGCAGCTGCCCGCGCAGCAGCCCCATCTGCGACTGCGTGCTGACGCGCTCGTCGAGCAGGCCGCGGCAGGCCGCCACCAGCCCGTCCACCTCGCCTGCGCCCTGCGGCCAGGGCATGTCTTCATGGGCGCCAGGCGCGCGGGCGCCCAGGTGCGCGGCGCGGTGGCACAGCCGGGCCAGGGGCTGCGCCAGCCAGGCCATGCAGGCCACGGCCAGCAATGCGGCCGCGCCGATGAGGGCGGCCGCCAGCCAGGCGGCCCGGCGCTGCGCGCCCTCCAGCGGCGCGAGCAGGGCCTGGGCATCGTTCACGCGCGCCACGGTCCACTGGGTCATGGGCATGCCGGCCAGGCTGACCACATGGCCCGGCAGCCGCTCGGTGAAGCCGCGGCCCATGACCGGCTGATCCTTGTCGCCCGACCGCGCGAACACCTGCGACAGGCCGGCCTCGTCGCGCACGCTGCCCATCACCCGAGCGGGGTCCGGGTGCGACAGGATGGTGCCGTCGCGCGTGAAGACGATGAGCCGGGAATCCTTGCGCGCCGGCAGCGACATCGAGGGCGGCAGCAGCCCCTGCGACTGCAGGCGCAGCACGCCGGAGACGGCGCCCACCACCGTGCCCTCGTCCCGGTGCAGCGGGATCGTGAACATCACGCGCGCCTCGCTCGGCCGCCCGCCGATCAGGCCCGACACCAGCGGCTTGCCTTCCAGCATGGTGCGGCGCAGGCTGTCGCGCTCGGCCGGATCGAGGCTGGAGCCGCTGTCCAGGCGGCCGTATTGCAGATTGATGGCCACGGTGCCGTCCTGCCGCACCACCTGCATGGCATCGAAGAAACGCACCGCCGGCAGGCCCTGCTGCAGCAGCCAACCGAGGGACGACGGCGAGTCGAGCATGACCGGCTGAATGCCCTCGGCCACGGTGCTGAGCACCTTCTGGCTCTGCTCGATCTTGCTAGCCAGCAGCCGCGCGACCACTTCGACCTCGTCGGTCTGCTGGCTCACGAGGCGGCGCATGGCCTCCTCGCCGGCAGCGCGCGATACGGTCCAGGCGGCCATCGCCCCGGCGAACACCACCGCCAGCACGGCCACCAGCATCAGGCGCTGCACGAGGCGGCCCGGCAGCAGCCAGCCGGGCGTGTCGCCCGCCGCGTCCTGCTCCGCCTCGAGCGCCTCGTGCGAGGGCGGCGTCATCGGCGCTCCGTGGACGAAGCACCTCTGGCAAAGGGGCGGCGAAAGGCGCAGGGCATGCTGTCAGGCGGAATGTGCAATGGGGTACGAACGAATATACGCAGCCCCCTGCGGGCGCGGGTTGGGTGGAACCCTCGGTCGGTCCGGGGGAAACCCTGAGCCCTTTGGCACCGCCGTGCCATGGCCGCGCCGCCCGATCGGCCGCGCGTTGCAGCCGCCCCGCCCCCGCCCCTTGCGAGGGCGGCCGAATGCACTTCAGCCGACCCCGGCCACCACCTGCAGCGCGCCGGGCCGTGGCAGATTGAGCACATTGCCCGTGCCCGAAATGAGCCCGTGGTCCCGCAGGTGGCGCAGCACGCGCGACAGGGTTTCCGGCGCGATGCCCAGCTGCGCGGCGATGAGCCGCTTGCGCTGGTGCAGCGTCACGCGCATCGTGCCCGCATCGTCTTGCTGGGCGTGCCGCAGCAGCCACTGGGCGCAACGCGCCTCGGCGTCCTGCGCGAGCCGGCTCACAGCCAGCTCGGTCTGCTGGCAGTAGCCCCGCGCCATGTCGTACACCAGCGCCCGGGCGGGCGACGGCAGCGAATCGAAGCCGGACCGGAAGGCCTCCAGCGGCATGCGGCGCAGCAGCACGCGCGTGTCCGCCACCATGTCCACCATGCACGCCTGGCCGAGCAGCGCGGGGGCGGCATCGAGCCAGCACGGCCCCTCCACCGCACCCAACTGGTGCCGAAGCTGCCCATCATCGCGCACCCCGAGCAGCACACGGCCGCTGTCCAGGTACAGCACGCTGGCCGGACGCTGGTGGCGCTCGCGCAGCACCTCACCGGCAGGGGCCTCGGTCTTGGTCGGCGCGGGGGTGGAGGAAGAGGGAAACATAGAGCCGCCACTGTGACCGCAGCACCGCCACGCGGTGTTGAGCAAAGTCAAATGCGGTGCGCTCAGGCCGCAGCCGCCGCACCCGGATGCCGCGAACGCCGCATGCCCCCACAGGCCGAATGGTGAAGGCACGGTCCTTGCTTGGAGCTCTTTGCAAATTGACACGTTTTTCCTGGCCCGTTGAAAGGCCCGTGTGCACCGCCGAGCCATCGGCACCTTCCCTTCCCCCTTTTACCTTTCGCAGGAGTCGTATGAAAAAGAATTGGATCGCGCTGGGTGCAGCGCTGCTTTGTTCCGCCGGGGCGCAGGCCCAAAGCTCCGTGCAGCTCACCGGCCTGGCCGACGTGTTCGCCGGGTCCATCAAGATGGCCGGCGATGCGGGCCGCAAGTCGGTCGTGGACAGCGGCGGCCTCACGACCTCGTGGTTCGGCTTCAAGGGCACGGAAGACCTCGGCGGCGGACTGAAGGCCAACTTCCAGCTGACCTCGTTCATCAAGGTGGACACCGGCTCGCAAGGGCGCTTCGCCAACGACACGTTCTTCTCGCGCGATGCCAACGTCAGCCTGTCGGGCGACTTCGGCTCGGTGATGCTGGGCCGCTGGATGGCGCCCAACTTCCTGCCCTCGGTGGTGGGCAATCCGTTCGGCGATTCGTTCACCTTCTCGCCGCTGATCCTGCACATGAACGTGCCGCTGTTCAACGGCACCGGCTGGGGTGCGACCACGCCGTCCGACACGGGCTGGAGCAACCAGATCGTCTACAGCACGCCGAAATTCGGCGGCTTCTCGGCCAACATCCAGTACCAGTTCGGCGAGCAGCCGGGCGACAACGGCAAGAAGAACTTCGGCGCGAACTTCTTCTACTTCGGCGGTCCCGTGACGCTGACGGGCTTCTACGAGCGCGACCAGATCAGCAACCCCGCCGTTCCCAATGCCTACCTGGGCACGAAGAAGACCGACTGGATGCTGCTGGGCGCCTACGACTTCGGCCTGGTCAAGCCCTTCGTGAGCTACGGCGAGGCCAAGGCCGACAACACCACCAACAAGGCCAAGACGGTGCAGCTGGGCGCCTCGGTGCCGGTCGGCCCGGCCGGCAAGGTGCTGGTGGAGTGGGTCAAGACCGAGATGACGCAGACCGACATCGACCGCAAGACCTTCACGCTGGGCTACGACCACTTCCTGTCCAAGCGCACCGACGTGTACGCCATGCTCATGAACGACCGCATCACGGCGCAGACGAAGGGCAACAGCTTCGGCGTGGGCATCCGCCACCGCTTCTGATGGCCGCACGGCGCGCAGGGCGCCCCCAAAGAAAAAGCGCGGGAGTCGCCTCCCGCGCTTTTTTTATGGGTGTGACCCGTCCTGAATGAGGTTGACACCTTTCTGTTCATCAGAAAGGAAAGTCAAGTGGATCAATGGGTTAAGAGAACGCAGAAGGACTACACACTGGCCTTTAAGCTGGCGGTGGTGGATCAGGTAG